>NZ_AWTT01000044.1 GCF_000876205.1 Paucilactobacillus wasatchensis
TTGTGAGGTTTGAGTACTTCACTATGTTTTTTTTATGTCATTAAATTGATATGTGCTTGTCTGATAGAGCTTAGGTAAGCTGTTAGAAAGGCACTTCTTATTTTTTCCTGTGTTCCGTTAGCAGTCATTATGATAATTCGATAAACTAGCACACCATCCTGGTTAAGGGTTGGCCCAATGATTTCAGGATCGGGTTGCAATTCCGAAAATTGAGGGACCAGTCTTTTGTTGACTTGCTCAATTTGATTTTTCAATTGGTCTAGCGGGGTTGTCGTATCAATTTTAATATCAATTTGTACGCGCATATTATTACGAGAATAATTACTGACAATCGTGATATTACGATTGGGGATGAAGTTTAAGGTTCCATCAGGACTAGTTACCTGGGTTGTTCGAATTCCCAGGGCGGTAACGGTTCCCTTGATGGTTCCGATTGACACCGTATCACCAACATCGAGTTGTTGTTCTAGTAAAATGAAGAAGCCAGTCACAACATCATTAACAAAACCTTGGGCACCAAGACCAAGGGCAATACTGAAAATTCCAGCACCAGCAATCAAAGTGCCAACTGGCACACCAATTAAGGATAGAATCGCATACAGGTAGAAAAAAAGGCAGGTATATCGAAAGATATTTAATGATAACGTATGGATTGTGTTGGTTCTGTTGGTGGTGAGGTTTGTCCGCGATTTGTATCGTTTAAATGCACGGTTGATGGCCACTCTACCAAGCCAAATGATGAGTCCAAAAACGATTGTAATGGTAATTAGTATTAAAAAACGGCTTGCGATATTTTCCCCAATCGATTCCCAGTTGAGTTTAGTGAACGAGCCAGAAAAGTTTTGAACTTGTTGCGTCAATTTAGAATTTAAGGTTGCAAGAATAATTTGTTGCACCACGTACTACCTCCAATTAGTGTCACTGCACTTATTCTATCAAATATTCGGTCAAACAGCCAGACAATGAAGCACTCAGATATTTGTTTTAATTGCGGTTGCCAGGTGGTCGTGATATGCTTAAATTATAAATAAATTAACCACTCAAGGGGGTTTTGTTTGATGACATTAGGACAAGTTGCAGGGTTGATTGCGGCAATTGCATTTTTGATATTAGTGTTCTTTATCGGCTATTTCTTAGTTAGACTGAGTACAACGCTTAAAGAGACAAATCGTAGCATTTCTGTATTAACCAATGATGCAGACGCGTTGAGTAAAGAAGTCGAAGTTATTTTAAGCAATGCAAATGAATTACTGGAAGATGTTAACAAGAAGGTCGAAACTGTGGACCCAGCATTTCAGGCAATCGCTGATTTAGGAACTAGTGTGTCGGATTTAAATAACGCTACTCGTAAAGTAACAGATCGGTTTTCAGGTGGTGTTAAAAAGACTGCTGGAGCGGGTATTGTGGCGTCACTTGGTAAGTCCGCTTTGAGTGGCGTTTGGCAACATCATAAAAATAGAAAGCAAAATAATAATTAAAAAGTGAGGTAAACAAACATGGCAAAAGGATTTTTAATCGGGTTAACTCTGGGTGGAGCTGCTGCAGTTGCAGCGTATTACCTGTTAACCGATGAACAAAAAGAGCAGCTAAAACAAAAAGCCCGTGAAACTAAAGAGGATTTAAGGGAACAAGTAATCGATTACGCATTGTTTGCGCAGGATGCTGCCACAGATTTATTGGATAATGCTGATCAATACAAGGAAGATGCCCAAGAAAAAGTTCATTCAGCTGGCGAAAAGTTGAAAGAGCATAAGGAACATGTGGTGGATCATTTTAGTAACGATAATTTCGAAGAACAAACTGCCTCCATTCGTGAACAACTGGCGTCAGCAGTTAAAGATGATGATTCATCGGATGATATTGTAATTGATAAGACTGATGAATCACCTGATGAAGAAAATAAAACTGAATAATAAAAATGCAGCCATCATTTTTGATAGCTGCATTTTTATTGATGGCAATAGTTAAATTAGCCAACGTATGTTAATTCTTTTGATGTATGGGTAAATGGTGCACAACCATCTGGCGTGATGTGAACACAATCTTCAATTCGCACACCAGCAACACCAGGAATATAAATACCTGGTTCAATTGAAAAGCACATTCCCGGTTCAAGTTGCATGGTATTACCTTCCATAATTGACGGGAATTCGTGTTCGCTCATGCCCATTCCATGGCCGAGACGATGAATGAAGTATTCGCCGTAACCAGCTTTTGTAATGATATCTCGCGCAATTTTATCTAACTCAGCTGCTGTTAAGCCGGGTTTGGCTGCAGCTTGAGCTGTTAATTGTGCTTCAAGACACACTTTGTAAATATCGGCTTGTTTTTCGTTTAATTTGCCCACGGCGACAGTCCGAGAAGCGTCACTAATGTAACCTTCAAAGACAGTGCCTAAGTCAAATAAAATTAATTCATCACCGGCAATTTTATTGGCAGCGGTGGCGCCATGTGGCTCTGCGGCGTGTGCACCAGCCTGAATTAGCGTTTCGAAGCTCATTTGCATAATACCATGCTGTTTGAGTGCATATTCCAGGTCTGCAGCAACTTGTTGTTCAGTTCGACCGATTTTGACAGCATCAAAGCCTGTTTTAAAAGCAAAATCTGCCCATTTACCAGCTTCATCTAATTTTTCAATCTCATCGTTTGTTTTGATTAAGCGTAAGCGTTGGATCATGGTAGTTAAATCTGTATCAAAATGAGATTTAGGAAATTGTTCAGTTAATGATGCTAATCGATTAATTGTTAGCTGAGATTTTTCAATTGCCCAATTTTTAGGATTTGAATTACGTTTCATGACTTGAGCGGCAATCATGTCAAATGGATGTTCATGATCTAAATAGCCGTAGACTGGGTATTTCCAACCAGTATCTTTAATAGCTTCGACCTCAAGTGCGGGCGCAAATAAAAATGGGTCTTGATTGGGGAAAACTAATAAAGCCAAAATCCGTTCAATTGGATCACTGTTAAAGCCAGTCAAGTATGTAATCGTCATAGGGTCACTCAAGTAAGCAACATCAAGCTCCTGATCACTAACCCATTGTTGCACTTTTTCTAATTGTGTCATCTAGCATCGCTCCTTCATTTAATTGGGATAATTATATCACATCAGCGTTTTGGTAAAAAATGAAGGTGAAATTTGTGTTTTTGCTAGTAATCTGCTATATTAGTTGAGTTATGAAAGAATATGAAAACAAATCGTATCAATGAAGAAAGGGCTTAATTATGGAAAAACAAACAGTTACAATTTATGATGTTGCACGAGAAGCTGCGGTATCAATGGCTACGGTTTCACGGGTTGTTAATGGTAATCCTAATGTTAAACCAGCTACTAGGAAAAAGGTTTTGGATGTCATTGATCGCTTAGATTATCGTCCTAACGCTGTTGCTCGTGGCTTAGCCAGCAAGAAAACAACAACTATTGGAGTAATTATTCCTGATGTTACCAACGCTTATTTTGCGGAACTGGCACTTGGAATTGATGATATTGCCGCAATGTACAAATATAACATCATTTTGGCGAATTCTGATGAAAATGGTAGTAAAGAATTACAAGTGGTCAACACATTGTTAGCTAAGCAGGTTGATGGCTTAATCTTCATGGGTAACAATATGGGGGATGATTTAAAACACGAATTTGAACGTGCCTCGATGCCCGTGGTGGTTGCCGGCTCAGTTGACATTAAACAAGATATGCCCAGTGTCAGTATCGACTACGTTGCTGCTACCAAGGAAGCAGTAACGAATTTATTAGGTCGTGGCAACCAAAAAGTTGCACTAGTGGTAGGATCGATGAAAGAGTCCATTAATCACGATTATCGGTTAAAGGGTTATCGGCAAGCACTCGAAGAAACTGGTAATGAATATAATGATCAATTAGTATTTGAAACCAATGATTCTTACAACACAGGATACGAGATGGCTGAAGAAATTAAGAACAGTGGTGCAACTGCTGCTTTTGTTGGTGATGATGAATTAGCAGCCGGATTGTTAAACGGTTTAACAGATCGCGGAGTTAAAGTACCTGCAGAATTTGAACTCACAACAACAAACGACACAAAATATACCGAAATCACACGACCAAAAATGTCCTCAGTAACCCAGCCGCTTTACGATATTGGTGCAGTTGCCATGAGATTGTTGACAAAGTTAATGAATAATGAAGATGTTACTGATCGAAACGTTATATTACCCTATGGCTTGATCAAGCGAGACACAACTCGTTAGTATTTGTTTGGAGGCGTTAATTGGAAAGTCGAATTCAAAGATTTGAAGAAAAAAATGCTGACACTAATATAAAACATCATCACACTGGTTTTAATATTATTAGTATTGTGATGTTAACTATTTTTCTGGTGACGTTAGTTCTAAACATAACTTTTTTGAATGCTTCATTTATGACTAAAGAGCTAAAAAAATCAACGGTTAGCACGCAAATTACTAGCAATGTCAATCAAGAATTATCGCAATATGGATTACCTGCTAATGTGATGACCAAAAAGCTCACGAATCGATTGATTTTACAAGCGACTAAACAAGTATACGCTGGTAAGCAAATTGATTTGAACCTAAGCCCAGTTTTTAGCCGAGCGGAAAAACTAGTTGATGCAAATTTAGCCGGATTGGGTGTTTCTACTAGTCAGTTGCCGACCACAATTACAGCGACGGTAAAAGAAAAAATTAATACTAGTGTGTTGCAACAGATTAATACAACTAGAGTTCAAACGTTTACTAAAGAATTAATAGCAGTTAAACGAATAGAGAGAGTTCTTCTCTTTGGCAGTGGCATTTTCTTGGTATTGCTGTTTTTCTGGGCGTTAATCAAACATCATTTTTGGGGCTCGTTAGGCTGGACTATGTCTTTTGCTGGTTTGCTGGCCTGGGTAGTTTTAAAGTTGATGGCAACAGTGGCAAGCTCATTATTGACGGATGTCAGTGAACTTAGCGCAATGAGCGACCAAGTAGTGGCGGATTTCAATCGAGTTGGTAATTTAGCAACGTTAATTTCCCTAGTGATCGGTGTTTTGGTCATTGTGGTGGATAAAATATTATCCAGCAGAAGATTGTAAAGTGTTAGTTACTTGATTTATGGGGTAAGATTTGATATTATTTTTATTGGTCTGAAAAGGCTAAATTCGCTAATTACGGAAAAGAGGAGTTCGACATGTCAGGACATTCTAAATGGCATAATATTCAAGGACGTAAAAACGCCCAAGATGCCAAACGTGGTAAAATTTTTCAAAAAATTTCACGTGACTTGTATCAAGCCGCTAAAGCAGGTGATCCTGATCCAGCGAATAACCCTCAGCTTCGGTTAGTGATGGATAAAGCTCGTGCTGCTAATATGCCTAAAGATAACGTTCAACGGGCAATTGATAAAGCAACTGGCGCTGGTGGTGCCAAGTTTGATGAAATCACTTATGAAGGTTATGGTCCAGGTGGAATTGCAGTGATGGTTTCAGCTTTGACTGATAACAAAAATCGCACTGCTGCAGCCGTGCGGTCAGCATTTACACATTCGGGTGGAGCGTTAGGTGCTACAGGCTCTGTTTCATATATGTTCAATCGGCGCGGATATATCGTGATTTTGCGCGATGGATTAGATACTGATGAAGATACGATGTTAATGGACGCATTAGACGCTGGCGCAGAAGATATGAATGCCGAAGATGAAGTATTTGAAATTTATACAACCCCAAGTGATCTAGTTAGTGTACGAGATGCACTACAAGAGAAGGGCTATGAACTTGATACTGCTGAAGTAACAATGTTGCCTGAAAATACAACGGCAGTTCCTGCAGATAAAGTATCCCAATATCAACATTTGATTGATGAATTGGAAAGCAACGATGACGTTGCTGACGTCTACGAAGCAGGTGAAGTTGCTGATAACGAAGAATAATTTTACAGATTAATACTGGTAAAATGACTCAGACAGAAATGTTTGGGTTATTTTTTTGGACTTTTTTTAGTGTATAAACCCAATTTAAGACGTATTTAATTTAATAGTGAGGAGGTTTTTATGATTAATACGAATCAATTTTTACGCTATATTACTCAAAGTGTGGATAATAAGGTTTCTGATCTGTATATCTTACCCAATAACAGTGGTTATCGGGTTATGTACAATTTACAGATTAGATTGACAACGGTGGCTCAGTTAACTACACAGGAGGGGCAGCAATTAATTACGTATCTGAAATATCGGGCAAATATGGCAGTGAGTGAACACCGCAGGCCACAAGTCGGAGCAATTTTATGGCAAGTGGATGAGCAAACGATTAATTTGCGACTTTCAACTGTCGGGGATTTTAAGGGGCTGGAATCATTAGTGATTCGATTTATCTATCCACTTGAGCAACTGCAGAACCAGCAATTAGTGCCAAGCCAGTGGTCGCAATTGGAAAATATGATTGAGCAGCGCGGATTGATATTGTTTTCTGGGCCCATGGGTTCTGGTAAAACAACGACGATGTATCAATTGGCGAAAAAATGTTGTCAAGCACAAATTGTGATGACCATTGAAGATCCTGTTGAAATTCAAGAACCAAATTTTATCCAACTGCAAGTTAATGAACGGGCTCAGATGGGCTATGATCACTTATTAAAAGTAGGATTACGTCACCGACCAGATGTCTTTATTATCGGTGAAATTCGAGATGAAAAAACTGCTACTTTGGCGGTTAAGGCAGCCTTAAGTGGTCATTTAGTTATGGCAACTGTGCATGCCCAAAATACGTTTGGGGTCCTTAACCGAATGTTACAGTTGGGGGTTAATAAAAGTTATTTGGAGCAAGTTTTGCAAGGGATTTGTTATCAGCGTCTGTTGCCAACCACAAATGATAATTTAGCAGTTCTTTATGATTTATTAAATACGACTAGGCTGCAGCCAGCTTTCGAACAACCATGTAATGAAACGATGACAAACGAATGGAGGCAGCAACTTGAACAATGCAGCAGTGAAAATAAAATTACCCAAACGACGGCACAAAAGTATCGGTGGGGGTAGTTTTTCTAATAAAGAGCAAGCGGCATGGTTCTGCTTGATCGCCGATTTATTAAAAGTTGGTTTTTCAATGCGCCAGGCGATTAATTTTTCTCAAACGTTGTTGCCTAAGCATAGTGAAATTTTGAAAGAAGTCGACCAACAATTGGCAGCAGGAACTACATTTGCCGGTAGTGTGCAACATTTTGTTAATCAGGATATTTACTATCAGCTAAAAATTGCCGAAATTCATGGTAACTTACAACAAACAATTGCACAGTTAGGAACCTATTTAAATCTCAAAGTAAAACAGCATACAAAATTAAAAGGTTTGCTGCAATATCCATTAATATTACTATGTTTGCTGGGCCTATTACTGGTGGCCCTGAAACTATTTGTTTTTCCAGAGTTAGCTGTGTGGCAAGACGATCAGGGGGTTGATACCGGCCAGCTTAAGTTTTTACCGTGGTTGGGAATTGGTCTGCTGATCGGCTGTGTGGGACTTGCTTTGCTAACATTGATGAAATGGATGAAAACATCCACCATGAATCGAGTAAACCTACTGTGCCACTTACCGGTTGTGGGCTCAAGCTATCAAAAGTATTACGGTTATTATTTAGTGACTAATTTAGCATTGCTGCTTAAAAATGGAATGGGAATCAAATCAATCTGTCAAATGGTACATCAGTTTGATGAAGCTTCTTTATTGCATCAATTAGGGGCAGTGCTTGAGCAGGCATTAAGTAGCGGGCAAGATCCCAATCGTTTAATTCAACAGTACCCATATTTACCACCTGAATTAGTTGTTTTTATGAACAAGGGAGATTCAGTGAGTGAATTAGGTTATGAACTGGAGATTTTTGCACAAACATTATTCCAACGACTAATTCAGTCAGTAGAGCGGCTGTTAACATTTGTTCAGCCGCTATTATTTGGTGTAATTGCATTAGTAATTGTAGGGATGTATTTAAGTATTATGCTGCCAATTTATCAATCAATGAAGGGAATCTATTAATCATGGAACATTTAAAACAAAACGTTAAAAATAAGTGTCACAGTGCTTTTACTCTTTTAGAAATGTCAGTAGTTTTGTTTATTATTAGTTTATTAGTACTAATTATCTTACCTAATTTAGCTGCTCAGCGAAAACACGCATCCGGGGTTCACAAAAATGCAATGGTTTCTGTTGTCCAAACCCAGATTGATTTATATGAAAATGAAACGGATAGCAGCAAAATTGATTATGAAACGCTAGAGGGGAAAGATTATTTGACTAAAGATCAAGTTGCCAAAGCCCAAAAGGAGCATATTAAAATCGTTGGTGACAAAGCAATTGTTGGCAATGATTAAACAAAAAGGGTTTACATTGTTAGAAACATTAATTGTGCTAGGATTAATTAGTTTGACGTTTAGTTTTGGAACACTGCAGTTACGACAAATCAGAGATGCCAGCAATGAACGTCATTTTTGGCAGGCATTGCAGCAAGAATGGCAAGTTAGTCAGACACGTGCTCAAGGAGACAATAACGGGACTGATATTGTTTATCTTGCGGGTCCTCAAATTATTAGATTTAAGTGGCGAGCAGCGGATTACACAACTCATTATAATGATGTGGCTATACCGGTGACAATTAAGGTTGTCAGTTTTGCTCCGTTAAAAATGCTGGCAAATGGCTATGTTAAGGCGCAAACACAAAAATTTAGATCAATGTTGACAAATCAAACTTATGATATGAAAGTACAACTTGCCTGGGGAGGTTATTATGTTGCCGTTGAAAAATAAGGGATTTGTCTTGGCCGATAGCATTGTTGCGCTGACAGTTTTAAGCATGGTGCTTGTCTTTTTTTGCGTCAATGAACATCAATTGCAATCACAAATGAAACATGCAAAACAGGAATTGATACTAGCCCGAACAGCTAAAGAGGCAGCAGATCAATATACAATTGACCATCAAAATCGACAATTTGAACAGCACGATTATACTGTAACAGTAAGTGCCCACTCCATTAAAATTATGCAAGCAAAACAAGTTGTATTCACGGTGACAAACAAATGAGGCGGCACGGATTCACCCTAGTCGAGTGTATCTTAGCGCTTTTAATAACTTCAATGACAATGGTTTTGTGTGGCATATTATTGCATTCGTTTGAAAAAAATGACCATCAAATCATTGATGAGTCAGCTCAATGGCACCTATTTTTACGCGAATTAGAATCACCAACACATGAATTTCAATTAATGAGTTGTGGCAATCAAAGGATTATGTTGAATAGCCCGGTGAGCACAAAGTATTATCAATTAATTGGCAATGATGAACATCTGTATTTAACGCTGTTACAAGATAAAGGAGGGTACTTACCGCTATTTGATCATGTCAAGGAATTTAATACCAATCAAATTTCATCGACACAGGTGGAAATTAAAGTGGTTACGCTTAATGGACACCATTTTTCTAATGTGGTTAAATTCAAAAAGTTCACGGAGAAAACATAATGATTAAACAACCTGCGTATGCCCTATTAAGTGTACTAATAGTGATGGGGCTAGTGACAACGATCGATTTAATTCGCTATAGGCAATACAGCCAACAACGCCAAATTTATACCAGATTACAAAACGAATTAGTGTGCCAAACAATGGTGAGTCTGGCTGATAAATCAAAGCCAAGCGACATTTTTAATACTGGTACGGTTAAAATTGATACGTCCGGTTCATCAAAAGTAGAATTGAAAAACGGATTTGTGTATCAAATTAGCCAAACTGAAGAGGGTTCTTGAATTTGCTTGTGAAAATCTGTAAACTAGTGGGGTGAGTGAGAGAAATTTGGATTGGAGTGAATGTAAACTGACACAAGATAAAGTAGAGTCATTATTCAAATTGTTTGACGAGTCAACAACTCTATTACAACAATCGGTTTCAAGTTCATGTTTGGATGCGTTCATCGAGAATGCAGAAAATATTATTGACGATGGTCATGTTCAAATTGAAAATGGTCAACCAAATTCAGCTACAGTGCAAAAGTTAGCGGCAGTATATCGCCAATTAAACTTAAATGAAGCCAAGCCCGAAGAAATTCGGACAGTAGTTCAGTTGAGTATGTTAAAAGCAATTAAGCAGGATAAAATTCAATCCAATCATCAAATGACGCCAGATACAATTGGTATCTTGATGGCCTATTTACTAGAGAAAGTGAGCAAATTCAGTACGCCGTTTTCAATGTTTGATCTAAGCGTTGGAACTGGGAATCTGTTGACAACCGTGATGAATCACTTACACACAGTTACTAAGCAGCCGATCCACGGCTATGGTATCGATAATGATGAATCTATGTTAGCGGTGGCTAACATTAATACGGTATTACAGCATCAACAAATTGATTTATATCATCAGGATGCAATTGATTCGCTGGATATTCCACAAAGTGATCTGGTAGTTTCAGATTTACCAGTTGGTTATTATCCCCTAGATGATAACGCGAAAAATTATGAAACTAGGGCTACTAAGGGGCATTCTTATGTTCACCACTTACTAATTGAACAAGCAATGAATTATTTGAAGCCAGGTGGTTTTGGCGTCTTTTTAGTACCAGCAAACTTATTTCAGTCGTCGGAATCGAAACAATTTGTTGGGTGGATTCAACAGCATGCACACTTACAAGGGCTAATTAATTTACCAGGTGAGTTGTTTCAAAATAAACAATCCCAAAAATCAATTTTACTGTTGCAAAGACAGGGACCAAACAGCAAACAAGCCACCAAGGTGCTACTAGGTGAATTTCCGTCTTTCAAAAATAAAACAGAGTTTGCTTCATTTATGCAAGAAATTGATCATTGGGTTGTTACTAATTTAGATGTTTAAAGGAGAAATGAATCATGTCAAAAACGATTGCCATTAACGCTGGAAGTTCTACACTAAAATTTCAATTATTTGAAATGCCTAGTGAAAATGTTATTGCCAAGGGATTGTTTGAACGAATCGGAATGGATGATGCGATTGTTGATATCAGTTATGGTAATGACGAAAAATATCATCAAGTGATGCCAATCAACGACCATGAAGTGGCTGTTAACTTTTTATTGAAGCAACTACTAAGTTTGGCAATTATTGGTGATTATAACGAAATTACTGGTGTTGGCCATCGAGTTGTTGCCGGTGGTGAATATTTTAAAGATTCAGTATTAATTGATGATGATGTTATTGCTAAGATCGATGAATTATCAGATTATGCTCCACTACACAATCCTGCCAATTTGACTGGGATTAAGGCGTTCCGTAAAATCTTACCAAATGTAACCTCTGTCGCAGTTTTTGATACTGCTTTTCATCAAACAATGCCAGAAGTAAATTATATGTATAGCATTCCTTATGAATGGTATGAAAAGTATGGTGCCCGTAAATATGGTGCTCATGGAACTAGTCATCGCTATGTGGCTAACAGAGCAGCTGAGATAATTGGCAAACCGCTTAAGGATTTAAAAATGATTACATTACATTTGGGCGCCGGTGCATCAATTACAGCTATCAAAGATGGTCAATCATTTGATACATCAATGGGATTCACACCGCTTGCAGGGGTGACAATGGCCACTCGCTCAGGTGATATTGATGCATCATTGGTTTCATGGATGCAGGGCAAACTGAATATTTCAGATCCAGAAGAAATGATTGATATTTTGAATCATAAATCAGGATTGGTTGGTGTTTCTGGCGTTTCGGCCGACATGCGTGATTTGGAAAAAGTAATGGATACAAATCACCGGGCTAAATTGGCGCGTGATATCTGGATTAACAGGGTTATTCGTTATATTGGTCAATACGTTGCTGAAATGAACGGCTTGGATGTATTGGTGTTCACTGCCGGGGTTGGCGAAAATGATATCGGCATTCGACAAAGCGTTGCTGATGGATTATCCTATTTTGGTGTTGGTGTTGATCCTGATAAAAATAACATTCGTGGCGTTGAGCGTGATTTAAGTTCTGCAGCGGCAACGGTCAAAACGTTATTGGTGCCTACAGACGAAGAATTGATGATTGCTCGTGATGTTGAAAGATTAAAAAAATAGTAAAATGAGATATAATGGAAATCAGATTAGTGAGTAATCTGATTTTTTTATTTAGCTTAAACAAAAAGGGGCAATAAAATGCGCTTTATCACAGCAGATACACATTTTTTTCATGAAAATTTACTGGGAACAACTGATTTCGCTATTCGGCCATTTGCAAATGTAACTGAAATGAATCGGACGATTATTGAGCATTGGAATGATCGGGTGATAGATAAGGATACAGTGTATCATTTGGGCGATATTGCGCTGTACTTTACTCACCCAGCAATTAAATCAAATGAAGCTGTATTAGGGGTATTGAACGAATTGCACGGCCATTTGGTCCTGATTAAAGGCAATCATGATAGCCGGTCATTATTTAAATTTTTGGCACAAAATAATTACTTATTGGAGGGTAAGCCAAAATTCGAATTCCATGATGTTGGTGTATTATCAAAATACGATCATCGACAATATTATATGACGCATTATCCGATGATGCTTGGTATTGCGCCCCAAATAATTAATTTACACGGGCACATTCATCATTACACTGTTCCTGCAAAGGAAAACATTAATGTCGGTGTGGACACACCCGAAACAGCATATTTAGACTATCAACTGCCTTTTGGAACGCCACTATCACTGGCTGATATTGAACAGATGGTAAATGGCAAAAAGATTGATTTTGATAAGCGACTTTAGAAAGATTGCTTAGGTAGTGCGCATTAATTAATAAATTGGAGGAGCTAATGGGCGAAAAAATTACAATTTTACATACGAATGATCTGCATTCTCATTTTGAAAACTGGCCCAAAATTAGACGATATTTAACGACACAAAAAAAGGCTCTATCGGGTAAAAGTAGTAGTGTCCTCACGTTTGATTTGGGGGATGCAATGGATCGAGTTCACCCATTAAGCGAGGCCACTGATGGTCAGGCTAACGTCGATTTATTAAACCAAATTGGGTATGATGCTGTCACGATTGGCAATAATGAAGGCCTAGGTAACACTAAAGAACAATTACAGCACTTGTATCAGCATGCAAATTTTGATGTAGTATTGGGTAATTTATTGGATCAACCCAGGGGCAAACAACCGGACTTTGCGCGCCAATTTAAAATTATAACTACGGCTAGTGGTACAAGGGTCGCTATTTTAGGACTGACAGCGCCATTTGTGTTAACCTACCCGTTAGAGGGATGGCAGCCAATTGGTGTTTTTGAAGCCATTCCCTACTTGTTAGATAAAATTAAAGGACAATATGACGTTTTGGTTTTGTTGTCACATTTGGGAATCACAGCTGATGAAAAGATTGCTGCTAATTTTCCGGAATTTAATGTCATTATCGGTAGTCATACTCACCATTTATTGCAACATGGCAAACGGGTCGGACAATCTTTATTAGCTGCGGCGGGCAAATATGGTCGATACATTGGTAAAATTGATTTAGAATTAGATGATCATAAAATTTTAGTTGCTCAAGCCCGTGTAACCGTGACTGAACACTTACCTAGCGAGCCAGATGACCAAGCAGAAATTGATGGCTACCGCGAACGTGGAGAACAGCTTTTAGTCCAACAACAAATTGCAAACATCCCAGCTGCTTTATCGGTGGATTTTGAAAATGATCTTAGCTTAGTTAATTGCGGTTTGGCGGCGCTAAAAGAAGCAACCAATACAAATTTGGCCATGCTCAATACCGGATTATTTCTCCGTGGTCTTGATGAGGGGATAGTTAATAAAAATCAATTGCATCAGATGCTACCGCATGCAATGCATGTAATGAAAGTAACCTTATCGGGAGCAGATTTGATTAGACTAGTACGTGAAATTGAAAAAAATCGCGGATTCTTGCGTCGGTTTGCACTAAAAGGAATGGGATTTCGGGGCAAAATTTTTGGTGAAATCCATTATGCGGGTTTAAAATTTGATCAAATGACAAAACAAGTCACGATTAAGGGGACGCCAGTTGATATTTTTGAGCAATATACCTTGGCGACATTGGACCATTATTTATTTATTCCCTTTTTTCCAACGATTGAGATCGCGGGAAATAACGAATTAATGTATAATAAATTTTTTAGAGACGTTGTTGGTAATTATTTGATGAGACATTTTCCAATTTAATAAACTAAGAAAGGAGAGACAAATTGTGGATCGAGAAAAAATGAAACAATTGATTGCGGAAAGACAAGAGCAACGTGCTGATATTTTTAAAATCGAACGTGAAGATGAAACGGCATTTACGATCAATGGTCATCAATATCAATTGGTTGCCAATTATCGGGATGCATTTGATCCTGATAAATTAGGCGAACGCTTTAGTACTATCTTAAGTAAGTACGACTATATTGTTGGTGACTGGGGCTTTGAACAATTAAGACTCAAGGGCTTTTACGCTAGTAGCAATAATAATGCGCCCAAAGGCCAGTTAGTCGACACAATTCAAGATTATTTGTATGAATACTGTAATTTTGGCTGTGCCTACTTTGTGATTCAAAATTTAGATGTGCGTGTGCCCAAAAATGAACATAATAATCATCGAAATAGATCAAGACCGCATACATCCAAGCAAACACAGCATAAACGCAATTCTGGTCAAGTAAAAACAAAGGATAGTTCTCCTAGTAGCAAAAACCAGGCCCATAATAATCAGCGACACAAGAACAAGAAAAGCAGTAACTCAAACGAACCTCAAATTCGAGAACGAAAGACAAAAGTTAATCCAGTTCCAATTGAACAGCGAAAAAGTCAAACGGCTGTTCGAACGAGTTCAAGTAAGGACCACCCGGCTAATCAGCGGTTTGTGATCCGACATAAGTAACGAAGGAGCATGTTGAATGCATTATCGGGGATATTTTATTGATTTAGATGGTACTACTTATAAGGGGACGGACACGATTCCGGCCGCAGCTCGGTTTGTGGCGGAGCTGCAGGAGCAAAGAAAAAAAGTGATGTTTGTTACCAACAACAGTACCAGAACGCCAGAGTTTGTTGCTAATAATCTGCGAAAAAACCACAATATCGATGTTACGGGCGATAACATTTATACCACCGCTTTGGCTACCGCGGATTATTTAGCTCAGCATGCCAACCGACAACACCGTAAAGTTTATGTGATTGGCGAGATTGGCTTAAAAAATGCGTTGTTGAATGCTGGTTTCACAATGGATGATGAACGACCGGATTATGTAGTAGTCGGATTAGATTCTGATGTAACCTATCATAAATTTGAACGGGCCGTATTAGCGGTCCGTAATGGTGCTACGTTTATTGGTACCAATGCAGATAGCAACTTACCAAATGAGCGTGGAATGGTTCCTGGGGCTGGCTCGCTGGTTAAATTAGTAGAGTACGCCACTCAACAACAACCTATCATGATTGGTAAACCAGAAAAAATTATCATGGAAATGGCGCTACAAAAAATTGACCTACCTAAAGAGAAGGTCATCATGGTAGGTGATAATTATCATACTGATATTAGTGCAGGTATCAATGTTGGGATGGATACGCTGCTTGTCTATACTGGCCTTTCCCAAAAAAATGAAGTCATGCAAGAAAAAACATTACCGACATATCAGGTGGATACACTAGATGAATGGGATTTTAGCAAACACTAAATATTATTTACTGGCGATACTAAACTGGAGCATTTTAATGCTTTTTCTAGTTAGTGTGGCCATTTTTATTACATTGAATTTGACGCCAATAATGGTTAGCGTGTCTCAGCAAACAATTATTCATGTGACGCAGCAGCAAATCATTGCGGATTATTGGCGATTGATGCATTTTTTGCAGCTGCCTTGGATCGATTCGCTGCACTTTAATTTTGTACCATTATCTTCAACCGGCAAGCAGCACTTTAATGATGTTCGCAATTTAATTTTGTTTAATGAGGCGGTCTTAGTTGTCACTGGTGTCATTAGTTTAAGGGTTTTACGACACAAAAAAAAGAAGCAACAGTTATGGCAATTGTTACTTCCCAGTCGGACAATACTGACAGTTGTTCCAGTATTTTGCGCTTTATTGGCAATTAATTTCAATTCTGCGTTCATTAAATTTCATCAGCTGATGTTTCGTAATCAAGATTGGGTCTTCAATCCAAACACGGATCCGATTATTAATATTTTGAATGAAACGTTTTTCATTCAGTCATTTTTGTTATTTGTGATATTGTTGGAAACTGAGCTGCTCATGATTTATTGGCTAAGCGTGCATCAGTCTACTATATCCGAATGAGACAAGCGTGAGCGAATGAGACCAATAACGGCAGGCAATAACGTCACAATAATGATTGCTAAAATGATAACTGAAAAGTGGGCTTGTACAAATGGTAAGTTACCAAAGTAATAACCACACAGTGTACAAATTAAAACCCAGGATACACAACCAATTAAGCTGAAACGAATAAAACGATTATATTCAAAGCCGGAGCCTGCAGAAACGAAAGGCGCGAAGGTTCGGATAATTGGCATGTAACGAGCTATGATGATTGCAGGAGCCCCATGTTTTTCGAAGAAATGTTCAGATTTGGCTAGATTTTTTTTATCAATTAATTTACCGAACAAGGAATGATTAGATAGTGACTTGCCGATTTTGTGGCCAATTAAGAAATTCAAAGAGTCTCCTGCAATACATGCAATTAGAAATAAAACAACAAATAAATTGAAGCTAAGGTTATATTTGGGATTTGCTGCTAGTGCACTGGCGGCAAACAATAGTGAGTCGCCAGGCAAAAATGGCAAAATGACAGCACCAGTTTCTACAAAAACGATGGCAAATAAGATTAAATAGGACCAATTGCCAAATGTATTAACGATAGAAATTAAGTGTGTATCAATGTGAATAATAAAATCGATTAGACTTGCCAAAGTTTAGTACTCCTCCATGATTATTGACAGAATTTAGTTATCTCAAAATTAAGAATTACTCAGGTGATAAGTGCTCCTTAATACGTCGTATAGTATATCATGGTTAACAATTACAAACAGGAATTTTATTGATAATAATTGCTTAAGTTTTGATTAATCAATGGATCAGTAAGTTACTTTACTTGGCAGATAGTAGAAGCTATAATGATGAAACGGAGAGAAATTAATGAGAGAATTGAGGCAAATGTTTTGGTAAAGGTAGCAGGGACAATTGTTATTAGTGATGATCAAAAGACAACTTTTTTAGTTCAAGGTAAGCAGCCATATGAGTTTCTATCTATAGATAGTAAAACAAATAGTGAGACAGCACTAGCCATAATGCTGCAATATCTGAAAGATTCGTTGCGAGTAGATATCGATTGCTTACGGCTTGAAGAATTATCAATGCTCAAAGGGACAAATAAACAAACGCTATTTGTGTTCTCCATTCATGATCATGAGCAAAAAATTATTGCGGCTTGTACAAAAAAACAGGACCTTGAATTTGTTGATGTAGCGCAATTGCAACAGTTATTTCGAACAGTAGAAATGGATACAGCTCCTTTTTTTGATTAATTTTTAAATTGTGTCTTGACCGTGTTTAAATTTATTGCTATGATATTTGTTGTCGCCAAGAGCAGTTAAAAATGTCAGCTAGTATGAAGATATTGTTTAATGAGAGAAAAATGAATAATTATTCATTTTTCAAAAATAAAATTGACACTTGATTAGCATAATGATATTATATAAC
>NZ_AWTT01000045.1 GCF_000876205.1 Paucilactobacillus wasatchensis
AGTCAAGCGTAGTGAGTTCATGTTCAACATTATTTATTCTCTTTGGCAATGCCAAACAAGATTAGCCGTAACAATAATTTAGTCTGTTCCTCATCGGTTAATGAATCGCCACCAATCCGATGAAAATTTGTAAAAATAGGACTCAAGCTAGAAATAAAAAATTCAGCCGCTTCATCAGGTAAAATTTCTGGTCGTAACTGCACTTCTGGCAATTTAAAATATTCAGCAATGGGGGCCAAATAATCCATTCTAAAAATCATGCCCAGTTTTCTTTGGCTGCCTGGTTTTAAATCCTTAAAACTACCATGGATTAGTGTAAAAATGTTGTTAGGATGTAAATGAGTCAGCACCTGTGTGATCTGCGTTAGTCGATCAATCGGATCGAGGTCGTCTTTACGCAATACTTTATTAATACCACTTCTAACTTCACCACCAACTTGCGAAATCACCTCTAAAAAAATGACCTCTTTATCGCTAAAATGATGGTATAAAGCTGGCTGGGTAATACCGATCTGTTTGGCAATATCTCGTGTAGAAGTCCCTTGGTAGCCATTTTGTAAGAAGAGCTTTCGTGCGGTATTTGAAATTGATGTTCTTGTTTTTTCCAATTGTTCAGCCCGTTTCATGTAATCTACCTCTCAGTTATAGTTATCATTCCTTATTTTCTTGCTTATTTGATCTAATTGCAAGTTCAATTATCACCTGAAATGTGATTTTTGACAACTAAAATTTTGTAAATACCTTTGGGGCGGGTGTTTAAGAAGGGTAATTATTTTTTTAATTACTATGCTGGTCAAATTTAAATTTTGAAAGTTATTTGCTTTTTAAGAACAAAAAAGATACGAGTTTTTAGCTCGTACCTCTTTGCTTTAGTCCTGCAGCCCGCCCATCTTTATTGATCAAACGGGAACTGAAAGATTGATTTATGTGTCCTATTAGTTTGTAATCAAATGCGAGTTCTGCTGATCATCAGCGACACTAACTCTAATTTTGCCTGAACGTGCGCCAATTGTGACCGTATCACCGATTTTAATTGCTCCAGCCAGCATCGCTTCACTAAGCTTGTCTTCAACCTGAGTTTGCAATGCCCGACGAATTGGGCGTGCTCCGTATTCAGGATCAAAGCCAGCATCTGCAACTACGTCGATTGCAGCTGGTGTAATTTTGACGTTGATTGCTTGTTCCGCAACTCGTTTAATTACTTCTTTGGCCATTAACTTAACAATTTGATGTAGTTCTGGCTTCGTTAATGAATGGAAGACCACCGTTTCGTCAATCCGATTCAAAAATTCAGGTCGGAAATGCAATTTTAATTGTTCACGGATGGCACCAGACATGGCTTTATAATCACTTTGCACATCTTTAGCACCAAACCCAACTTCTTTTTCATCCCGCAATGTAGTCGCGCCAAGATTAGAAGTCATAATCAAAATTGTATTGCGAAAGTCAATTCGACGTCCCTTAGCATCGGTCAAATAGCCGTCATCCAGTACCTGCAACAATAGGTTAAACACATCTGGATGTGCTTTTTCAGCTTCATCTAAGAGAACTACAGAATAAGGGTGTTGGCGAACCTTTTCAGTTAACTGACCACCCTCATCGTAGCCAACATAGCCAGGAGCAGCACCAATCAACCGACTAGTACTATATTTCTCCATGTATTCAGACATATCAACCCGAATCATGTTATCTTCAGAACCAAACATTGCTTCAGCAAGTGCCTTGGCCAATTCCGTCTTACCAACACCGGTCGGTCCTAGAAACATAAATGAACCAATTGGGCGGTTGGGATCTTTTAAGCCACTGCGAGCTCTGCGAATGGCCCGAGAAACTGCAGAAACAGCCTCGGACTGGCCAATTACACGCTCATGCAGTACTTTTTCAAGGTTGACCAACCGATCACTTTCACTCTTTTGTAACTGAGTTAATGGAATCCCCGTCCACTCAGCAACCACTTGAGCAACATCTTCGTCGGTGACCTTCAAATCATATTTTGGCCCCTCACCTGCCGTTTGCGCAGTTTGTTTTTCAATTTTATCCTTTAACTTTAATTCTTGCTGCCGCAATTTTGCTGCCAAATCAAAGTCCTGCGATTCAATTGCGGTTTCTTTTTGTTCTCTTAAACTAACTAATTTATCAGCTTGCTTAGATTTTTTAGATGGCTGATCCTGTGCATCAATTCTAACCTTAGCACCAGCTTCATCCATTAGGTCAATTGCCTTGTCTGGCAAGAACCGATCACTGATGTAACGAGAAGATAATTTAACTGCCTGTTCAATTGCCTCATCTGTAATTTCGGCATAGTGATGTTCTTCATAGCGACTTCGCAATCCCTTTAGAATGGCAATTGACTCGTCTTCGGTTGGTTCATCAACCTGAACAGTGGCAAAACGTCGTTCCAAAGCTGCATCTGATTCAATATATTTTTGGTATTCATCTAGTGTTGTTGCACCGATGGTTTGCAATTCGCCACGAGCCAAAGCAGGCTTCAAAATATTGGAAGCATCGATCGCACCCTCAGCGCCACCAGCACCAATTAAAGTGTGCAATTCATCAATAAATAAGATGACGTGGCCATCACGATAAATCTCATCGATCACTTTTTTAAGTCGATCTTCAAACTCACCACGATATTTAGTACCAGCCACCAACGAACCCATATCGAGCATCATAATTCGCTTTGCGGCTAAATCATCGGGAACATTGCCAGCTACAATTTGTTGCGCTAATCCTTCAGCAATCGCAGTTTTTCCAACACCGGGTTCGCCGATTAAAACTGGATTATTTTTAGTACGCCGACTCAAAATTTGGACGACCCGTCGAACTTCTTGCTCACGACCAACCACCGGATCCATTTGATCTTCGCGGGCACTCTGCGTTAAATCACGCGCCAAAGAATCCAAAGTTGGTGTTCCCTCTGGCTGTTGTGCTGCTTTGGCACGGTTAGCTTGGTGGCGTTTAGGTGAATCTGACACACCTAGCCGGCGGAGCACAATTTTCCGTGTTTGGGCTAAATCAACATTTAAATTCATTAAAATACGAGATGAGAGGATACTTTCATCTGCCAATAAGGCTAATAAGAGGTGCTCAGTACCGATTTTGATGGCGCCTAATCGCTTGGCCTCACCGCCAGCAACCGACAAAACTTCCTTAGCTTTTGGCGAATATGGTAAATAAGTATCTTTATCAACATTATTTAATGTACCATAACCAGTAAAGCGTTCAATTTCTTCTCGAATGTCATCTTCAGTAACAGAAAATTGTTGCAGCACTTTGTTGGCAATACCGTTTTGTTCAATACTGAGAGCCAGTAACAAATGCTCTGTGCCAACTGCTTGGTGTTTAAAGTATTTGGCCTGCTCTTGGGCCATGACCAATACATTCTTTGCGCTTGGTGTAAATAGGTTGTTCATCGCAATGCCCCTCTTTCTAGCTCTCGTAACGTAGCCGGTTCAGTAACGAAATTAAAACATGAGCCCGTAGCACATCTGCGACCTGTCGATCAGTTAGCGCTAGGGTTTGTTTTGAAACCATGACTGCCATTAAATCAGCTTCACGGCGGCTGATCACGTCCTCATCATACAGTGTTTGGATAATGGAAACAGCGTCACGTTCATTGATGTCATCACCAATCACCGAGATGAGTGTGTTTAACACATCAATATCATCCAGTAAGTTAACCCGCTCAATTCTGATGTACCCGCCACCACCACGTTTACTTTCAACTAAATAACCATTTTGAATGGTAAATCTAGTTTTGATCACGTAATTAATCTGTGAGGGTACCACGTCAAACAAATCAGCGATCTCAGACCGCCTGATTTCAACGTGTTCCGAATCAGCTAAAATACTCTTAAGATATTGTTCAATGATATCTGAAATATTTTGACCTTCCATCACTGATTCCCCATTCTTTGACTAATGTTGACTAACATTATACAAAGTCTAGCATTAAATGCAAATAATTTAAATTAAAGAGTGCTCAAAGCAGCAAAAAAATGTCGTAAGCTAAGCGTCGACTGGCGATTGATAAATTCGAATTTTGAATTTATTGATTGCCAGTCGACGTTTAGCTATAGACATCTGCTGCTTTGAGCACGTTTCAATTAGAAGTTAACAACCGCGATTAAATACCGGAATATAATAGTAAAAAGTGTCGGACCGCTGATAATTCGCTGTTTGAATTATTAGTGGCCCGACACTTTTTATTGTTATACGTAGGTATTTGCGGTTGCTAGCACGTTTCAAAAATAAAGAGTATGGTGCACATTAATTTAAAGTTCCACTACTCTTCACCCTTAGTAACACCCCGCCGCTGCATCAAAACATCAATCAAGTAAGCAATCCCACCCAACACAGCAGTAAAGACTACTAATAACGCCACAGCGCCCCAAACACTATAACTGGCACCATTGATCAAAGTTTCAAAACCATGAATTGCATAAGTCATTGGTAACACATTTGCTGCTGCCTGATGAAAGCTAGACAACATTGCATTTGGAAATACCTGTCCCGTTACAATTACTTGAACAAGCGCCAACAAAACAGCGAACAAGACTCCCACACGACCGAACATGTGATATAAAATCATGCAAATCATGGTAAAAATAAATGCGACAATAATAGTAAAGATTGTTAATCCGAACCAGTTAGTTACCGTCACGCCTAGCATTGCAATTACAACATCAGTAATCACCGCTTGAGCTAATGCAGTCAGTCCGATTGCAATTAATGGTTCTTGCATTAACGTATGCAACTGACGGTTAGGCATGAATAGTCCTAATTGAGTTACCACAGCAGCTAAGAATAATACTAATGCAAGCACTAGCGGTGCAAACACATTCTTCAGACTGCTTTGATCACTGCCGACTTCCTGATTACTAATTGGTGTTGCAATATGATTAACGTTACCCGAACCGTCGTTAACCGTCCCAATTTGATCAGCTCCGGCCTTCAATTTATCGTTTAAAGTAGCAATCCCATCAGCCGCAGTAGTTAAACCACTTTGAACTTGATTTGAGCCACTAGCCAATTGACTAGCTCCTGATTGCGCTTGATCAGCACCCGCTGTAATTTGACTGGCCCCACTGTTTAACTGAGCACTGGCTGCGGTCAATTGACTGCTACCATCATTGACTTGACTGGCCCCATCAACCAACTGATTAACGCCACTGATTAAGGCTGGTGCGGATAATGCCAAGGTGGAATTACCACTGGCAACTGCCAATGCGCCTGAAACTAGGCTGGCTGTGTTGGCATCTAATTGATTACCACCACTAACAACTTGTTGCTGGCCAGTAAACAGCTGACCAATGGCACTGATCAAGGTTGGTGCACTGGCGGCCAATTGTTGGTTGCCGGCTGCCAGTTGCGTTGAACCAGATAGCAAACTGTCTAATCCACTATCTGATGTTGCTTGTAACTGTTGTAATCCAGCTGTGATTGAATCAGTACTGTGCTGTAATTCACTGATTTTAGCATCAGATAACAAATTGGTATCTGTATAATCAAATAAATCCGCAGAGTCCGTTTCTAACTGTTGAATTGAAGTCATTAGTTTGCTTACATCTGCCGTGTTAATTGATGAAGCTGCATCCAGTTCATCACTAAATTCACTTAAGGCAGCTGATGATTGTGTCGTAACAACACTCAATGCGTTAGCAGAACTCTGTGCATCGCTACCAATTTTAGTAGTTGCAGTCGTGCTTTGTTGTGCCAAAGCCTGCAAACTAGCTTTATTACTATCGTCATCTGGCAATGCGTTAATAGCATCGGCCAACGCTTTTTGTTTACTATTTGCATCGGCAGCATCCGTTTTAACTTTATCTGTCGATGGTGCCAATTTAATCATTAAGTTCAATTCACTTTGCAAACTAGTAATTTTTGTTTTTGATTCACTTAATGTACTTAATATTGGTACAACCTGTTTCAGCATATCCATCCCTGATTTTAGGCTGGTCATTTCCGCTTGAACATTATCAGATTTTTGCCGTGCTGTTTTCATATTAGCAACGGTCGTATTGATCAAAGTACTGCCTGCAATCCCACTTTGTAGCTGACTGACTCCATCATCAAATTTAGATTTAAATGTTTGTGTTCCACTTTGCAAACTTGTAGAACCGGCAGCTAACTGACTTGTGGCTGATCCTAATGTTTTTGTTTGACCATTTAATTGTGATAAGCCTGCTAAAACCTGCTTGTTAGCAGAATTCATCGTTGTCACGCCACTGGTATATTGTTGAACACCCGTTGCTAACGTCTGCGAGCCTGTCGCTAATTGTGCAGTACCACTTACTAATGGTTCTGCCTGCGTTTGTAATTCTTGCAACCCTGCTAACATCTGTTTGTTAGCAGCGGCCAACGTATCTACACCAGATGTGTAGGTGTTAATACCGGTTGACAATGTTTTTGCACCAGCTGAAAATGTAACCATTTTACTGGCCAGTAAATCTAAGTTACGGGCCACTTCTTCATTACCAGTCTTCAACTGAACCATCCCATTATTCAACTGACTAGTACCACTAGCGGCCTGTTTGGTCCCATCGCCCAATTGCTTCAGGCCACTTAACAGGCTTGCACTATAAACTTTTTGAACCTTAGTTTTAACTTGTGCCTCCACGGTTTTCGCCACAGTACCAGTTACCATTGTGGACAAAAAATTATTTCGTTTTGATTCGTGTACTTTAATTAAACTCACTTGGGGGTGTTTAGCTAACACAGTAGTTGCATTTTTAGAGAAATTTTTAGGTAACTCAATCTCTAAATATGCATCCCCGCTAGCCAGTTGTTTTTTTGCCTTAGCGGCACTGACAAACTCCCATTTTACCTGGTGGTCTTTTTTCAAGGTGTTAACCACCTGTTGACCCATGTTAATCGTCTGACCATTATTAGTGGCTGACTGATCATTGTTAACTACTGCAACCGGAATGTTTTTGGTCGCGGCTTGTTGCTCATACTGAATAAAATTAAAAATGGCAATTAATAAAACTGCGGGAATTAAACATGCCAATATAATATAGGCGATGCGACGGCCCCGCGGACTCCAAAAATTACTAAGCATTCCTTTTCCTCTTTCCTAATCAACCAAATGATTCAGTTCAAAGTTAGTTTATGACATTAATTAATGTCATAAACCATTTATCAGGTTATCCTTATCAGCTCACAAAATCAACCCTTGACATTATGCGTTTTAGTGACTCAGTGAAACTAGTTTCGTGTGTTAATAATTGGCAAAATTAAGAATATCAGTCAGTTACAAAAATCAATTTTTAACCTAAAAATCAGCAAAAAAAAATTGCAAAAAAGACAAATTTACTACCGCAAACAAAATTTAAATTCAATAACCGTGCTCAATGCGGTACACTAGATTCATCATTTTAATTAAATTCTCATAAATCCAAAGGAGTTAACATCATGAAAGTAATCATCACAGTAATCGGTAATGACAAAGTAGGTATCGTGGCTGCAGTAAGCCAAAAATTGGCAGACCTCAATATTAACATTATTGATATGTCGCAAACCCTAATGCAGGGCAACTTTACAATGATGCTTGTTGGAGAAATTAGTAACCAACAGAACTCATTTGCTGCGATCCAGGAACAATTAACTCAGCTAGGCACTCAAATCGATGTTACCATTCGAATTCAGCGCCAAGAACTATTTGATGCCATCCAAAAATTGTAAAGGAATACTAACTATGGAAACTAGACAAATTCAAGAAACACTCCAAATGATTGATGAAGAACACCTTGATATTCGGACAATTACGATGGGAATATCGTTGTTTGACTGCATCGATAGCAACGTTGATAAAGCTTGCCAACGTATTTATGACAAAATAACTACTAAGGCCCGTGATTTAGTCAAAGTCGCACAAGATATTCAAATGGAATACGGCGTGCCAATTGTTAACAAACGAATTTCTGTGACCCCGATTGCAATGGTCGCAGCCGCAGCGGATACAGATAACTACGTTGCTTACGCTAAAGTACTCGACCGGGCCGCAAGCGATTTGGGCATCGATATTATTGGCGGTTTCTCTGCCCTCGTGCAAAAAGGCTATCAAAGTGGTGATCGTAAGTTGATTGCTTCAATTCCAGAGGCCCTCAGTGAAACCTCCAAAGTATGTAGCTCCGTTAATATTGGTTCTACCCGAGCTGGAATTAACATGGATGCAGTGGCTCAAATGGGGACGATTGTTAAAGATATTGCTGCCATTGATCCACTCAAATGTATGAATCTAGTTATTTTTGCCAATGCAGTCGAAGATAATCCATTCATGGCTGGCGCCTTTCACGGTGTTGGTGAAGCTGATTGCGCTATTAACATGGGAATTAGCGGCCCTGGCGTTGTTAAACGCGCGTTGGAACAGGTCAAGGGACAACCATTTGATGTTGTCTCTGAAACCATTAAGAAAACAGCCTTTAAAGTAACCCGCGTTGGTCAATTTGTTGGTAACATTGCTGCCAAGCGGCTTAACGTACCATTTGGGATTGTTGATTTATCCCTCGCCCCCACACCAGCACCCGGCGATTCTGTTGCAGAAATACTCGAAGAAATTGGTTTGGAAAGTGTCGGCGCTCCTGGCACCACGGCCGCATTAGCATTATTAAATGACGCGGTAAAAAAGGGTGGCATTATGGCTTGTGAGCACGTCGGTGGTTTATCCGGTGCCTTCATTCCCGTATCGGAAGATCAAGGGATGATTAAAGCTGTCCAGGCTGGTAAACTCAGTCTTGAAAAGCTGGAAGCAATGACTGCTGTTTGCTCAGTTGGTTTAGACATGGTTGCCGTTCCTGGTGATACAACCGCCGCAACCATTAGCGGTTTACTAGCTGACGAAGCTGCTATTGGCATGATTAACAATAAAACTACTGCCATTCGCATCATTCCCGCAACTGGTCAATCAGTTGGTGAAGACATCAACTTTGGCGGACTATTTGGTCATGCACCAATTATGGCTGTTAATCAAAGCCAGCCAACTGATTTTGTTGCCCGTGGCGGCCGCATCCCAGCACCGGTTCATTCGTTTAAAAACTAGTTAAAAAGTGCCCTCATGAATAATAAAAAAGATTGAACTTTGCTAGTTCAATCTTTTTTTAGATCAATTTAAATTAAATTCAATGAGCACAGTTACTTGTTAAAAACTGAAATTGGGATTAATTGCAAATTCAATGCACTGTCGTTGTCTTTACCAGTCACTGTGTTCTTAGTCCTAGTACCAATAACCTGAACATCTTCAAGGTCATCATTACTCTTTTCAGTAATTGTTAACTTAGGGTGTTGCGCCAAATTTTTCAAATCTGGCGTGTTATAGTTTACGCTCGCCTGTGGAAATGCCTGTGACACTGATAGAACGTCATATTTTTTGCGATTAATGTTAACAGTATGCTTACTGGTGCTCAGGTTAAACGCATATGGCACATAGAGACTGCTGACCACATCAAACGAATCATAGCTCATATACAATTTATTATTTCGAATTGCCCAGGTTCCCTTTCCGTCCGGTTGAACGTTCTTGTATTGCCGATACATCTTCGCAGTCTCCTGTAATTTAGTATCTGCGTTTAATGCCGGACCATTCGTATAATACACGTTCAATTTCCCATTTTTTTAAATTTAAAAACCCCATTCGAATATTCTGTATCCACCTCATACAAACTATCCCAGTAGTGCTGCCAAGTTAGCTTAAAGACCTGTGTTGAACCTGGAATCCTTTTCAAAGCAATGTTAGCAGTCGCTGCTTGATACTTTGCATCAACTTGTGAGGACAAGGTTACCGATGAAATAATGCTTAAAATGAGCATCAACCCCACACCAGTAGCCAACTTAATTTTATTCTTCTTAATAAACGCCAGCACAACAAACGTGATTCCCAGTGCAATTATTAAGCCAGCAATAATTTCCATTTTAGCGTTGGATTGTTTTAAATATTGAGAAATCGTAATTTGATTCGGCACCAGCTTGTGGATGGTCGTGTTGATAGTGTCAAACTCGTGCCACAAAAAGCTAATCCCAGCAACTAGACTCAATGTTCCTACTACTAAATATATTTTATTAAGATAAAAGCTTCCTTGGTTGAACTGTGATTGGTTACCAGTTGAATTATTTCGTTTATTGTTAGCTTGTGGTTTGATAGCATTGCAAATATCTTGTGAGTTATCAATAACATTTGAATTCATCTTGATACTAATTAAATCAAATCCACATTTTGGACAAAATTTAGTTCCCGCCTTAATTTGACAACCACAATTTGGACAAAAATTTGGTGTTTCCCCCATATTAAACCCACTCCCTTTACATTTAACTCAGATTACTGCAAGGATCAATGCAGTGCTTATTCTTCGTATTAAAAAGCCTATCTAGTTAGTAATTTTCTCTACCCGATAGGCCATAATCTAAGTATCTAAATAAAAATGTTCATTAAAACTTGATCTCATAACAAAATTCAAGTTTCTTGTAATAGTCTAGCTTAATAAAATCAGTTGGTCGTACATCCCCGGCCGGTTTATCAAAGTAAGTCAAGCCAGCCAATTTTAGCATTTGGTAGACAAACTGCGAACAAAACATAATGTTAGGCCGATACGAATGTTTAATTACCAATCCAAGCAAATTATAGGCACTCCCGTCGGTATTAATTTGCTTAACTTTATCCAGAATCTGCTGTTTTTGCTCAAACGTCGTTGGCAACCGGTAAACCAGCACTGACGCATCATCTTTTTTATGAAATGCCTCCACCATTTCTGCATTTAATCCAGGCGGATAAACTTTTTCACCACCGTTGTAACTAATAATCGTTTTTAAATCGGTATCAAAACTAAGCGATGCATGATTATATTGTTTTTGAGTAAATAGTGAAATGATTTCACTCGCACTACTGCCCGTATTCGAAATAATAATGTAGATGTATGGGTCGGTAAGCGAATCTTGGGCCAATTTGAAATATTCATCAGTTAAAGAACCGTTATTAATATATTTTGTCGAACTGTGCCGGTGTAAATCCTCAAACGTTTCCTTTAAATTGTCAGAGGATAACGTATGTTTAATTTTGCCAATCCCTGCCAGGGAATGACTAATTAATTCTTTGTTATTATTGAGCTGTTCAAAACTAACCGTGGCAACTTCTTTAATCGATGGCAGATAAAAATCCGTTTTCTTATTCACCACGACACTACGTTCCACGGCCAGTGGGAGCAAAATAATTGCAGCGGCGAAAACACGACTAAAAAAAGCTGTTAATAAGTTCATATGGTGGGCACCGACCGCATTGGCCGCAAAAATAGTCTGCAGAGTTGCTAGCACTATGTAAGCCACAATCATTGATGCCTTGACCGCCTTAGGAAACTGGCTTTGTGCTGTCCGTAAAATCATAAAAACAGCGAATGCATAATATATCATTACAAATAACGGTACGCTACCGAAAAAAGCTACTCCAATTAATAGCAGCCACATGGTAGTGTTGATTAGTTTTCGGTCGGAAATTAGATCTCTCATTCAATACTCCTACAAACGGTATTTAATCGCACTGTTGAGTCAAACATAGCCATCAGTGCAACTAAGCCATGATTACTGTCTTTCTAAGACTACTGTAACAGTTAATCAATTGCAACAAAATCCAGCACCTAAAGCTCACCTTTTTTGCCAACTTGTTGTGGAAATTTCTTTTGAAATTGACCCCATTCTTTATTATTGACGGTCAGCATTTGGTTGCTGGTTAAATCAAACACAGGCACCGTTGGCCGCATAAAGCTATAGACGCCCCAAAACACAACCACAGCTGGAATGACCACTAGCAACCACCAATTTTTAAATATACTTGCTAAAATGAGTGCCACAATAATTAATAAACTAGTGAAATAAAATAAAAACAGTGTTGATTTATCTGCTTGCTGCGAATATCTGTGATGTTCATTTAACTTTGTCATTTTACATTAACCTTTTATTTATTTTTTAATCATAATAGCTTATTTAACTATCAAGTGTCATTATTTGATGAGATTAAAATTAATCGAGGTCAAAGGCTTACCAAACGATGCAGATTGTGTTAAATTTCACATATATCAAATTGGAGGTTTTTTTGCATATGAGTAATCGTTTAGATGGAAAAGTTGCAATTGTCACAGGTGGTACTTTAGGAATTGGCTTTGCTGTTGCCCAAAAGTTCGTTGAGGAAGGCGCCAAGGTTGTCATCACTGGTCGACATGCTGATGTCGGTGAAGCAGCTGCTAAAAAAATTGGTGGTTCAGATGTCGTTAAATTCGTTCAACACGATGCATCGGATGAGGACGGCTGGACTAAGCTATTTGACACAACAGAACAAGCCTTTGGACCCGTTTCTACTCTTGTAAACAATGCTGGTGTTGGTCTAACTGGCTCAATCGAAGAAACATCAACCGAAACATGGCGCAAGCTGATGTCAATTAACCTAGATGGTGTCTTCTTTGGTACTCGTCTTGCGATCCAACGGATGAAAAACAAAAACTTGGGTGCTTCGATTATCAATATGTCCTCCATTGAAGGATTTATTGGCGACCCTGATCTTTGTGCTTATAACGCTTCTAAGGGTGCTGTTCGAATTATGTCAAAATCAGCTGCCCTCGATTGCGCCTTAAAAGACTACGGCGTTCGAGTTAACACTGTCCACCATGGTTGCATCAAGACACCATTGGTCGATGGCATCGCCGGTGCTGAAGAAGCAATGTCTGACCGGACAAAGACACCCATGGGTCATTTAGGTGAACCAAATGATATTGCATATATCTGCATCTACTTAGCATCTGATGAATCCAAGTTTGCTACTGGTTCAGAATTCGTAGTTGACGGTGGTTACACTGCACAATAAACTCGATTTAAAATAGATATAATTGAAATCGCATGCCGACTGCAATTGCAGTCAGTATGTGATTTTTTAGTCCCCGATTTATGGTTTGCAGATTAAAAACGGCACCAATGAATGATGTCGCCGCATAAAATTTAAAATTTTTAAGTAGTTACATGTTGAATCCTTTTAGCGCACGGTATGATCAGTAATAATAATTAAATAACTTCGCTGGAATGCTGCTGGCCAAAGAACCATAGATAGGCTCCATAAAAGGCATTAATCAGCATGATTATTTGAAGAACAAACATCGAAGTAGATCCGGGACTGGTTATTTGCAGCTGATTAAACCAGACAATTACATTGACCATGTCCAGCAGTATCCACGCAATCCATTGTGACCGATAACCATAAGTCATTAAGATCTGACCCACAATCCCTAGTGGTAATAAAGTGGCATCCAAATAAATTTGGGTTCCATTCAGGTGCTTACTAAAAAAAAGAACAATCAGGTAAACAATAATAGTAACAAAAAACCAAATTACACCCTGGAGCCAACTAAATTTACGAGAGATTAGTTCAGTTTGTTGGTCTTGTTTTTCAATTGACCGATGCCAAACGTAGATCCCTAAAAACTGCATAACTAGATAAAACGATTGCGCTGCAATATCTCCGATCAGGCGATTATTTAAGGCAATGATTAACCAAACAACACAGCCTAGGATTCCCCAACTATAATTAGTCAGCCTGCCCTGATCAACCAATATTAAGTTCAATACGACGGCAATTCCCGTCACCAACCCAATCCAGCCTGCAAAACTAAAGTCTTGTCCAAGAACAAATGATAATATTGTTGCTAGCAGCATAATGCTCATTATAACTTTAGTTGTCCGGCGCAATGTTGCCAATTCGTGCCAATTTAAATGGGGGTCAAATACTCTTTTTAATCCTATACCTAGATCTGCAAAGGTTCCCGCATGGTGATTCTGACTACTCGCATTTGTACTATTCTTAAAAGTCATAAGAATTCTCCTTAGTTGTTTTTAGACAGCCGTGTTCGGAAGCAACGCTGTTAGTGCATGTAACTACTTGGAAGTAAGAGTATAGCTCGGACAGGTGATTGTCAATGCAATACTACTCAATCACCAGGTTTACCCCTTTTACATCCACTTAGCATCCGTATTATAATGTTGCCATTAGATGCAAGAATTGACAGCAGGCATAGCCTCCATCATACTACCTGACTAAATTACAATATCCAAAGGTCATAATTCATCTAATTATTTTTCTCAAATAATAAATTACGAAACTGATCAAGATAAATAGTAGCAAAACTCTCAACAACCAAAAGCTAGCAACAAAAATGATAATACTACTCAAAATATCTTCCATTGAATAATTACCTAATATTAAAAACATAATTGTAATATTAATACCTCCTTTTCAATTCGGAAATGGTACAGCAATTTAAAATAAAATGATTGAAGGTGTAAATTTGGAAAATGAACATGTTATTGCCGTAGAAATCGGGAAAAGAATAGTTTTGGAACGAAAACGGCATCACTTTTCACAAGTCCAACTTGCAGAGGGAATTTGTTCACAATCAATGATTAGCAGCATTGAAAAAGGTCTATATATACCTAATGCAGTTCTATTAGGTCGAATTTGTCAAAAATTGAATGTTTCAATGGGTAGTATCGTACTGAGCCACTATCTAGAAATTGAAGGCGAAACTAGCTTTAATAAAACCATTAAGCAATTATGTGATCAGCACAACTATTCGGAAATGCTAAATTATTTAAACGATTCCAAAATTTTAGCTCAATTATCTCATGACAAAGATCTACAAACTTACTATTATTACTACGGTGTCGCTATTTACCAAGTTAATAACAATTCAAAGAAGGGCTTACTTTATCTCAATATGGCATTAAACTACACCTTCTCGCCCCATCGTGACGTTTTCACCTCCACTGAATTACTTATCACATCAGTCATTGCCTTTTTAGAGACTGAAAAAAAGTCGACCGTAAAATCTGGTTTTGAAAAATTACAACATGTTTTAGTCCAAATTGAAGCTAGACCACAAGAAAGTTATTCTGAAAATTTAAATATTTGTTTTTATCTTTATGCATTTTCCTTACTCAACAAAAATAATTACGAATTAGCAAATAAAGTTGCTAACTTAGGCATTTCTTGGATAACCAAGCATAAATCAGTCTACATGCTCGCAGACCTCTTTTTTCTACTAGCTAAAATTTATTCAGCTTCCATGAATGATAATGATGCTTGTGATGCACTCGAAAAAAGTCGGATTATTGAATCGCTCTATGATATTGACACATATAAATTTTAATTAAATCGAAGCAATATTCTCCCTTGTGAATGCTCATCCTTAGATTTTAGATGAGCTTTTTTTACATCTTCAAACGAGAAGATTTCTTGCACATAGGCAGACAGTTCCTTTCGCGATAACATTTGTAATAATTTTTTATACCCTGAAATGCCAATCGAATCGTGACTAAATTTAAAGCGTTGATTATTTCTTTTGGGCTGATAATTTGTTAAAGAAAGCGACAAAATATCAAGCTTAGCAACACTGCTAGAAATATCATCTAATATCGTAGTTTTACCAACGGTGTCGATTATTTTATTTGGTAACGGTACATTTCCCAGTTGGTCTGCCAAATCCCTTTCGTAATTCAAAATAAAATCGGCTCCTATCTCACGAACAAAATCTATATTAGAGCTTGCTGTTAATGCAAGAATGATTGCCCCTTTTTTATGCAACAATTGCATTAAATACGTACCTACACCGCCTGAAGCTCCCGTCACTAATACAACATCCCCTCTTACTATGTTGCTCACGTTTACTGCATTCAACGCAGCATCTGCGCCCCCTATGAGCGTTACCGCATCTTTCAAATCAACATTTTCGGGTACTTCAAATAATAATGGTGGTATTTGTGAGTTTATCATCTCCATCGCAGCCCCATTTGGTTGGGCCCCGATCACTTTTTTTCCAACTAAATTTTTACTCCTAAACACTCCTGTTTCTTCAACAACTCCTGCAAAACCGTAACCGACTATTATAGGTAAGCTTACCGGTCTAATTTCCTTCAATAAACCATACTCAGTTTCCCAATCGTATGGTAATACCGGAATATAGTGATTTTCCACCCGTACCGTTAGTGGTGATAGGATGCTTTCATTAACGTCCTTAATCTGTAGCCCTGAAACACCTTCGTAGTTTGTTTGCACAATTGCTTTCACTTTTGAGACCTCCTTAATTTTTATAGTCATAGAATACTAATATTTCCTGACAATAAAAAAATAAGAATTCTGATATTTTAGTTGGTTATTTGTAAGTTAATTCTGTCTAGTAAAAAAGAATGTTGGCAATAGCCGACATTCTCGAAAAAAATTATTTTGCTGTGTTGCGTACACACCATGAAATAAACTTCAATAAAATCGTACTGGCTAGTTTCATCTACAACAGCAATTAAAAAGTTGATTTCCATTCAAATATTGCTTCAGTCAAGGTTTTAAAACAATTTTTCCAACACTCTTACCGGATTCCATCAGTCTATGTGCCTCGTAGCCAGCTGAAAGTGCATAAACCTTTGGTTTAGCCAAATCCAAATCTCCTGCCAAAACATATTTCAACAGACGATTAAAACGCATCTGCCGGCTTGGCTGTGTCGTCAGATAATCCCATAAGTCGCCTGTTAGTAAACTTTTAGATTCTGACAACAAAGACACCGGATCGATTTTCGATGGATTACCACCAGCCATGCCAAAAAAGACCACTTTACCCCGATGCTTGATTAACTTAAAACTGGTCTCAAGCGTACTTCCAGTACCATCAAAAACAGTATCAAAGCTGCCAAATAACTTTTTGTTTAAAACTTCATTTCGATCGAAAACTTTCTTAGCACCATTTCTAAGCGCAATCTGTTGTTTATCAAATGTTGATGCAACGCCAAAAACTTGGGTTCCATCTGAAACAA
>NZ_AWTT01000046.1 GCF_000876205.1 Paucilactobacillus wasatchensis
GAATTCTTTTTCTAATTTTGTTATTTTCCTTGAAGCAACAGTAATTGCAGCCGTTTTCCACCAAGATAATCCAAATGATTGCGCAAATCGTCGATTTGGTGTCCCCGACACTGATACAATTTTACCGTTTGGTTTCAAAATTTTGAATGCATTCTCTAAACTCTTGCCGCCAAGCGTATCAAATACATAATCATAATTTGACAAGACATCTTCAAAATTAGTTTGGTGGTAGTCGATTACTTCATCTGCACCCAAGGATTTAACGAAGTCAGTATTTTTGCTGCTCGTGGTTGTTGCGACATAAGCGCCCATCGTTTTGGCTACTTGAATCGCCATGGACCCAACGCCACCAGCACCCGCTTGAATTAAGACCTTGTCATTTGGTTTGACTGCCAAAATATCATGTAATGCCTGGTAACTTGTTAACCCAACTAGTGGAATTGCAGCGGCTTCCTCCAGCGATAAGTTGCTCGGTTTCAACGCAATATCGTCCTGATTACTGGCGATATACTCTGCAAATGTGCCAATTCGATTCTTAGCCGCGCGACCAAATACCTCGTCACCAATCTTAAACTTTGTCACCCTACTACCGACCTGCTCAACCACCACGGCAAAATCATTTCCTAGTATTAATGGCATCTTATATTTAAGTAGTATCTTTAGCCCACCCGCCATAATCATAGAATCAATCGGGTTAAGACTGGCAGCAACAATTTTGATTAAGACATCCTCTGCACCCATCGTAGGAATATCTACTTGTTCCAATGTTAAATTCTTTTGACCATACTGGTGAATGACCGCAGCTTTCATAGTTGGTTTCATAATTATTTCCTTTCGTTTAACGGTTTAATCTTTTAAACCAAACGTTTTTCAAATCATAAACTATTTCTTTTTTGCTGTCAATCTTTACCACATTTGACAAAAGTAATCGCTAATGGTTTAATGGTTTAAATATTTAAACCACAAAAGGAGTTACTATGACCGATTTTAACCAGCTTAAAAATGAATTCAACGACGTCAGCGAGTTTCTCGTTGCAATCGGTGACGAGACCAGACAAACTATCATCATCACTTTGATAGAGCACACTAATGATGGTGGTTTACGAGTGAACGATTTAACTGAGGCAACTGGCCTGTCACGCCCGGCAATTTCACATCATTTAAAAATATTAAAACAATCTGGCTTAGTGAGTTTTCGGAGCGAAGGCACTAAAAACTTCTACTATCTTTCTCATGACACTGGTGACATGAATAAGTTGTCAGATTTGCTTGATAATATTAGAGACTGCATTGCGGAGGCACAAAACAACTAATAAAATAGATTCAGGTGTTCCATCATAACTCGATAACTTACCGCCAAAGACCGGATATACACTAGCATCCCCATAATCCAACGGTTTCACATTCTTCAATTTTTCCATATCAGCAGCTGAAATTTCAAAATCAATTTCCGCATTTGCTGCCATATGTGCTGGATTTTCAGTTTTTGGTAACACCACGGTGCTTAACTGCCAGTCATAGCGAATTGCTAATTGTGGCACACTAACGTCGTACTTAGCAGCCATTTTTTCAATTTCTTGATCCTGCAAAGCTAATCCATGCGCAATCGGTGAAAATGCCTCAACTGCAATGTCATTAGTTTGAGAATACTGAATCAATTCCAACGGCGTGGAAGCAATATGTGACAAGATTTGGTTAACCGCTGGATTAGTTGCGCTATGTTTAATTAAGTTGTCTAAATCTTCAGGCTGAAAACTAGAAACACCAATCGATTTTAATTTACCTGCTTTGACTGCGTCTTCCATTGCACGCCAAGTCTCGAGGTTTCCCTCAAAGTGGCGATCACTTGATTGGTTCACTTCTAGCCATGGTTGTGGATTATGAATAATCATCATGTCCAAATAATCCAGCCCCATTTTGGCCAATGTTTCATCGATTGATTTTTTAGCTTCATCATAATTTTTAATTTCTGCAGCTACTTTGGAGTTCACAAATATTTGGTCGCGGGGAATCCCAGCCGTTCGAATACCTTCACCAACTCCGCGTTCGTTGCCATAAGCTTGAGCCGTATCAATATGCCGATACCCAATTTTCAATGCGCTGCGAGCTGCATCAGCTACTTTATCATCATCTATTTCCCAAGTTCCTAAGGCAAACCGTGGGATTTTGTTACCATCATTTAGCGTGTACGTTTCATCAAAAACTGTCATTTTTTCTCCTTTAATCTGAATCACTCAAATTTAAACTGTTTGTCCGGTAGGTCGAATAATCATTTCGTTCACAGCCATGTTAGCTGGTGTATCAATGACAAATGCGACTGCTTGGGCAATCTCATCTGCGTCTAACGCCGCCATTTCTGCACCTGGTTGTTTCATTGCTTCCTCCAGGCCCTCCTTAACTGCTTCATTATTAATTGAATTGAATAGTTCCGTTTTGACTGACCCTGGTGCAATGACGGTTGTCTTAATATTGTTGCCATATTCCTCTTGACGCAGGCCTTTCATAATTGCTCGCACGGCATATTTTGTACCTGAGTAAGCAGCATAACCTGGCAATACTTCATATCCTAAAACAGATGATGTTGAAATAATGTGCCCACTGTTTTGTTGTTTCATCACAAGCAATGCAGACGCAATTCCATTCAACACACCTTTTACGTTGATGTCTAACATTTGTTGCCATTCATCACGGGCAACTTGATCTAAATTATTTACGGGCATAATGCCCGCACTATTGAACAGGACGTCTACTCGACCAAATTCAGCAACGGTGCCATCAATTACCGCCTGAACATCGTTTGCCTTTGTTACATCAGCTTTAAAAATTTTAATTTGGGCAGTTGGGTTACTCTTTTTTATTTCTTCCAATCTATCCAACCGTCGTGCGGCCAAACTTAATTTAGCGCCCTTACTAGCCAATAAATTAGCGGTTGCGGCACCAATGCCACTCGAAGCGCCCATAATTACTACGACTTTATCTTGAATACTCATTATTTGTGTTCTCCCTTTGATTCGATTGTTTTAATAATTCGTGCCGGTACCCCAGCCACAATTGTATTGGCTGGCACATTGTGGGTTACGACCGCACCAGCCCCGACAATGGCATTTTCACCAATTGAAACTCCTGGCGTCACAGTGACATTCGCACTTAGCCAGGCATTATCGTGAATATACACTGGTTGTAAATCCAAATTCCTGCGGTCTTCTGGTTCGATGCGATGGTTAACTGATGCAATTGTCACATTGGGACCAATTAATGCGTGATCACCGATGTAAATTCCGCCTAAGTCAGTGAACATCGAACCACTATTGATAAACACGTACTTGCCAATATGCAAGTTGCGGCCAAAATCGGTTCGAAATGGTAATCTGATTTCAGTTGTTTCATCAATATGTTCGTTTGTAATTTGACTGACAATCTCTTTAATTTCCGTTTGATTGAGCGTCTGTGCATTCAATTGCTGCAATAGCTTTTGATTAATTGCATTAATTTCTTCAATTTCATCGTACGCTGCGGTACCCAAATTAACTTTTGCTGTCAACAAAACACCTCCATTTCTGTTGTTTGATTGACTAAAGTATACATAGCACTTAGAATAATGTTAAATAATTATTGAACATCAATATTCATAACATTTAATTATAGAAAGGACCGACTGATTTGGATATTCGAGTATTACGATACTTCGTTGTAATAGCACAAGAACAAAATATTTCGCGCGCGGCTGACCAACTGCACGTTTCACAACCAGCATTATCACGCCAAATTGCCGACTTAGAAACTGAACTAGGAACGCAACTGTTCACCCGTGCTCACCGTCATATCCAATTGACACAGGAAGGGTATTATTTACTGGAACGCGCACAAGAAATCATTGGCCTGGTTAACAAAACTACATACAACTTACAAAAACGGGATGTAATTAGCGGCACTCTTGATATCGGTGCCGGTGAAAGTGTAGGCTTGCGTCCCATCATGCAAACAGTCCAAGAGATTCTCCAAAAATACCCGGAAGTTCGAGTTAATTTACGGAGCGGCGACGCCGAAGATATTTTACCGAAAATCGATGCTGGTGTGCTTGAGTTCGGAGTCATCATGGGCCATCGTCAATTCAATAATTACAACATGCTCGTATTGCCAGATGACAATCGATGGGGCATTATTATGCGTAAAGATGAAAAATTGACCGAAAACGTCAGTATTTCTCCGAGTGATTTATTAGGTCGCCCCCTAATAATTTCAGCACAAGCACAAAAAAACGGACCATTTCAAAACTGGAGTAATGGTTTGTTTGACCAGTTTCATGTCATTGGTTCGTCAAATCTGATTTTCAATGCCAGTTTATTGGTTGAGACCGGTGCTGGGATGGCCTTAACTTATGAACATTTAGTGGACACTTCTCCTGACAGCAACTTAGTCTTTCGACCGCTTAAGCCTGAGCTGGCCGAACCTAACACTCTAATCTGGAGTAAGAACCGCAGTTTACCAAATGTTAGTCAGCTATTTTTGGATAAGTTACAAGATAATATTTCGAAGTAAAAAAACTCATCCATACCGAATTAGGTACACGATGAGTTTTTCCCTTGTTATTAATGTTTTTATGAATTTATTTCGTACCTAATTTTTAATGACTCACTTAATATTTTTACTGAAATATAAGTTAAATATGCTGATCATTAAAGATTGACACGTATAACACACGTGTTATTATTAGGAGGTAGAGTAAGATTGATTCTAGAGCTGTCATCAAAATATTGAGACTACATGGTTGGTATAACGTCAGGATTAGCGGAGATCATTGGCACTTTAAAAATGATAACATCCCCGGTATTGTTACAGTGCCACACCCAAGAAAAGATATCTCAAAAGGAACATTAAATAGTATCTGGAAGCAAGCTGGCCTTAAATAGATTTATTTGAAAGGAGATAACAATAACATGAAATATTTATACTTTGCTGTATTAAAACCGACGAAAAATAACAGCAGAATAGAAGTTGCATTCCCTGACTTGGACCCTCACGCTGCCACCTTTGGTAAAAGCTTATCCGATGCATTACACATGGCTCATGATGCGTTGGAAGGTTATTTGCTCACTGTCGAAGATTTTAAAGAACAAGTATCCCAACCGAGTGTGTACGAAAATTTAACCGTTAAACCAGGAGAAATGTTAGTACCCATTGAGGCAGACACAACCCTTGCACGTGAACGGGAACAAAACCAAGTCGTCAAAAAGACATTAACAATTCCCAAATACCTCAACGATCTGGGTAACGCCAATAAAATTAATTTTTCGGCCACATTAACCAATGCTTTGAAACAAAAACTTGATGCGTAGTAAAAAGGCGATCTAATAAGCAGAAGATACTTCTGTGATTAGATTGCCTTTTTTAGTTTACTTTATATCATTTTACTTACCAGTCAATTCATAACTAGCATCAATAAAATTACAAATTTGGTCGTTATCAACTAAATCAATTCGAATTGAAATCCAATTACTATTATTCATGTGATATGCCGGCAAAAATCCTTTTTCGGATTGCAAAATATCGACTGTTTCTGGATTCAATTTGATGTCCATTATATCCTCAATCTTATTGCCTTCCAGTCCAAGGTTTTCAGATTTGACATCCATAATAATGGCATACCATTTTCGGTTCTGCTGATGGCGTAATACCGCGTACTGAGGATATTTTTTCCATAAATACTCTGGCTTTGTGCCATATTTTCCTTGAGTATATTGAAATATTTCTTCACGTGTCATTGCATGCCTCTACTATTTAAAAATTTACGTCAAACTACTAAATTACTTTAGCAACCGCCACATTCACCGCATCCTTTTGCGCTTCAACCAATGCCACGCGACTATCAATCACCTTAATATCCATTGTAATTTCACGGGTTAACCCTGGTGTATTCACCTTAGGCTCAAAAAAGGCCTTAAACTCTGCCAGTCGTTCCGGCGTACGGAAAATTCGCGACGTCACTGTAATATAAGTTGAAAATTCCATATCACCACCGACTGTATCCTCCAACCATTGCCAGTCATTTCTGATCCAGTCCCAAGCAGCTTGTTGACCAGCATCATTGGCTAACAAGCCACGGTACCAAGCTCGTAAATCCTGCGGCTTAATGGTTTGCGCATCTTCAAAGCTTTCAATCAATCGTGCAATCAATGTTACATCAGGTGTACTTGTCAAAGCTGCACAGATATCAGACTTGTAACTAGCATCCGAAGAATCGCGGTAAGCTTGCAATAATTCATTAAATAACTTTTCACTACCAAAGTTTTTAACTTCATTACTCAAGACAAAGGCACGAATATCAGCTGGTAATGTCGCTAATTTAGCTTCATTGTTTGTAAATAACTCATGTGCTGATGCAATTGCAGCAGCATTTTTAGCGTACAATGCTGCACTCAAAACGTACGGACGAGTCAATTGGTCGTCATTGGATTCGCCTTTTTGCGGTGTCCAACCCAAACGACCAACTTGCCCCGCGCTCAATTTATCAAAGAGTGCTTGCAACGCTTTTTCTTCATCAGAATCAGGAGCTACAAATTTCTTTAAGTTACCAGCAACTTGGTATAACGCAGCATTGACCACGTTCGAGTGACTGTCAGCAAAATCGGCCAACAAAGGAACCACTTTTGCATACGAAATTTGGCGACCTTCAGCCAGCAAACGCAAGTCCTGTAATAACTGCAGCTGTGAAATAGCATCTAGCGAATTCAGGTTAGCTAAAATATCATTCAGTAATGTGTCATCATACTTAACAATAAAGTGTGAGTCATTCTCAACATTGGCTCTAAATGGCTGACCATTATCCTCCCGTAACTTAGCATAGTCGCCCAACTCAACTGATGCATCTGCAAAAATCTTAGGTGCAGCGTCGTAGTTGCTGTTGAGTGGAATTTGCCACTGTCGACCAGTTTCGTTACCCTGACTGATGAAGAATTGTTGTTGTGATAATGTCAATTGACCATCAACAACCGTGGCAGTGACAACCGGATAACCCGGTTGCTCCAACCAAGAGTTCATAATGGCGCCCACGTCGAGATTAGCTGCTTTCCCGATAGCACTCCATAAATCAGCACCGGTCGCATTACCATATTGATGAGCCGCAAAGTAATTCTTCAACCCTGCCCGTAAGGCACCATCCCCAACTAGTGCACGCATCATTACTAACATCCGGGCACCCTTGGCATACACAATGGCTGAATCGAACAACGCATCGATTTCAGCAGGGTTTTCTACTTGCACATGGACGGATTGCACGCCATCGGTAGCGTCACGTTGCAACGCCATTGGAACATCAGATGTTTGGAACATTTCCCAGATATGCCAGTCAGGTTCAATTGCGTCAATGGCAACGTATTCCATCATATTGGCAAAGCTTTCGTTCAACCACAAATCGTCCCACCATTTCATCGTCACCAGATCACCGAACCATTGGTGAGCAAGTTCGTGAGCAATCACAGTCGCCACGAGTTGCTTCATTTCTAGGGCCGTGTTATCGGGATCAAGCACCAAATATGCTTCACGATAAGTCACTAAGCCCCAGTTTTCCATTGCACCGGCGGAAAAGTCGGGCAAGGCTAACTGCCATGAATGTGGTAGTGGATACGGTGTTTGATAGAAGTCTTCATAAAATTCAATCGAACGTTTAGCAATGTCCAAGGCAAAGTCTAACTCGTTTGCTTGATGAGCTTTGGTAGCAAAAACACCCACTTTGACCCCACTTTTAGTCGTAGTCATCTTACTTTGCAAATCACCAAAGGCAAAGGCAATCAGGTAAGTCGACATTTTAACGGTGGTGTCAAAATAATGCACGCCATTTTCAGTTTTCACTTCTGGCATGTTGCTAATAATCGTTTCGCCAGGTTGTTCGTCAAACTTAATCGCAAGGTCAAACGTGGCCTTAGCTTCTGGTTCATCGATTCCTGGGAAGGCTTGGCGGGCAAAATTAGTTTCAAACTGCGTTCCGATAATCTGCTTTTTTTCGCCGTTAACATTGTAATAGGAAGGATAAATGCCCATCATCGTATCGGTTAATGGTGCCGTATATTCAATTGTCAGAGTAACTGAGCCAGTTTGCGCTAACTCGAACCGAATAGCGTCACTCTCATCGTCAGTGGTGAACGGTATATTTTGGCCGTCCGCCAGAACAGAACTGACCGCCAAGTCCTTTTGATGGATCGCAATTGATGTCGATTTTACATCCCCTGCAATCGTTGTTTTCCCCGTAATTTGCTTAGTACCACGATTAATATCTAAATAGATATCGTAGTGTGTTGGTTGAAATGCTTCATAAAAGTGTGCCGATTCAGTCATGAGTTCCTCCTGCAATTTATAAGATTAATGCTATTATACGACTTTAAGTAAAAAGATTACCATCTGAAAGCAAATGAAAATTAGACTAGTTTGACAAGTTTACTTGTCAAATATACAATGTATATAAATAAATTTACTTGAATTGAGGTAGAAAAAAATGAATAGAGATGAAATTCTTAAAAAAAGCAGAGTTGAAAATGCCAAAGGTGATGAGCGACAAAAATATATTAATTTAAAAGCTTATGAGACTGGAATTTTTTGGATTCTTATTATCATTGTTGCTTTAATGATTATTAGCTTTATTATCCTTATTGCAACAGGTAAAGAATTCATTAATATGCAGGTGTTATCGCTATTTTTATTTCTAAGTTTAGCTGGAGAATCATTCACAAAATATCAATTCAAAAAAAATACCCATAATTTAATTATCTTTGCCCTTGCAGCCATAGCCGTAGTTGCAATACTTTGTGCTATAACGGCTAAATTTTTGGGGCTATAAAGTAATGGACACTAATAAACTCGTTTTAAAAAACAGACTCCAACAAGTAAGAAAAAAGAATAAATTATCTCAAAGACAACTTGCTGAAATGACTGGTGTTTCTCGAACTACAATTAGTTCAATTGAAACTGGACAATTCAATCCTACAGCTAAACTAGCACTCACTCTTTGTTACGCACTAGATAAAAAATTTGAGGACTTATTCTATTTCTAAAAGACTTATTTTTTTATTGAATAGTAAAAGTGAGACACTTGTTGGTTAAGCATTTTCACCATTGCGAAATGCCTCAATCATCGTCCAGGTTAAGCTGTCTTCGCGTCGTTCATCGTGCGGGATTTTGTCACGCGTAAACCACTTAGCTAACGCCAATTCGCCATCATCATTTTTATATTCACTTGTCGGATATGTATCCTTCGGTGCAAGGTCAGCAAAAAAGCCTACCAATACAGATTGGGAGAACGCCCAAGGCTGACTCTTATAATAGTGAATATTTTCAACTTCTAAGCCGGTTTCCTCATAGACTTCTCGCCTAATAGCATCCTCCAACGTTTCGCCAATCTCAACAAAACCTGCAATTAAGGCATAATGGTTATAGCCGGCACTGTATTTGGTCAATAACAATTGGTTATCATTCTTGCCCCCAACAATAATGGCTGGCGAAATTTTGGGAAATACTTGCAGTCCACAGGCTGGACAAACAAGTTTGCGCTCGCCGTTACCTAGTTCCATTTGATGACCACAATGACCACAAAATCGATTTTGCCGATACCAATTACCTAAATGTGCACCAGTCGCCGCCGCAAATGCTAACCCGCGTGGCCGAATCTGTCGCAACACATCTAATTTTTGAAACTTAAAATGACCCTGCTCATTTAAATCAATATCAGCAAAGAAAAAGCCCCGCCCTTCAACTGTGATTAAATGGACCGGCTGTTCTAGTTCAATTTCATAGTCAGCATTTAACTCGCTGTAGGTCGGTGTTCGATAAAGCTCATCTTCGGTGATTGTCAGTAATTCACCCCGACGTAAAATGATAACGTAATCCGTCGGTTCAATTTCTTTTAAAACATACTGTGCATCCAAAATATGTGGTCCAACATCTTGAAACATCCGCGTTACCTCTTTTCAGTTATTAAGATACGCATTAATAAATGTTAAATCAACTGAAAAAGTTCTAGTTTGTGAGATTGAAATACAGTATTTCAATCTCACAGACCAGAACTTTTTATAATTCAACCCTAAATCATTTGATTCCGAGGATCCAGCACCAACGATTCCGACAATAATATTTCACTATAAATTTCGTACACAATTTCTGAACTAACCACATGTCGTTTGGCTAAATCGTACAAATAGTCACGTTCCGCATCAAATGCGTACATTAACGCCCGACGTTGTTCAACACTCTGCAGGCCAGTGATTAATGCTTTATTTGCGGTAACCGCCTTCCACTGGCCGAAAAATGATATTAATGTATTTTTCTGAACTTGGTCACGTAAATCATAGATAACACTATCTTCAACTACTTGCGAAAGATTCATCGCTTTTACTTTCTCGATGCCCACCGCTACCATGCCGTGACGCAGCTGATTTAACTGAGTCGGACGGTTTTGCTCATCAACGTCAATTGGCAGAATAAACTTAAATATAATTGTTGGCACTACCATACTTAAAATAATAACTACCGTTTCAACGACCACAATAAAATTGAATAACGATTGACTAACTTCCCCACTAATTGAAAAAGTCATTGCCAATGTCACCGTTCCATGAACGCCACCTAATGCGAATAAACTGGCAGTTCGTCGACTCTTATCACCAACCCATATGCGGGCATAGACATAGCGACAAATCCATAACAACCCATATACTAGGATTCCAACTGCCAACCAACGAGCCGAATTCATAATTGTATTATATTGACTGGTAAAAATTCTGGCCAAACTAATTCCTAGTACCACGAATACAAAGCTATTTAATACTTCACCAATGAAGTTGATTAGCTGAATACCTAGGTGCATCTGACGTGGTGATGAAAAGCGGCTTCGATTAGCTTCACTATTGTGAACCAATCCCGCTGTCACCACTGCAATGATGCCGGAAACTCCGACCGCTTCAGCCAGCAGATAAATACAAAACGGCGTTAACACATAAATCAAGGTTTGCGATGAAATTACATTAAAACTGGAACGGACAAACGACTGCCGAAACGACACAACTACAAAAGCTAAAACAGCTCCTAAAATGATTCCGCCAATCGCTGATTTTAAAAATTCACCTGCATTTTGCCAAAATGATAAGTGTCCTGTAGTTAACCACAAAATAGCGGCCTGCAACAAAATAATTCCAGTTGCGTCATTGAACAATGATTCCATTTTTAGGGTATTACCCAGCGAACTAGAAAACTTGCGCCCAGTTACGACTGAATCAAATGCGGTCGCATCAGTAGGCGTGCTAATCGCGACAATCACCAGAGCGAGCGGCATAATCAAGCTAAACAATTGGTGCACAGCAAAAGCCGCAATAATTGCAGATATTGCGGCTAATAGTACTGCTGTGTTGACGATGCTTTTTGCTCGCTTGCCCACAGCCATCAGTGGAGTTGCTTGACCTTCAAAAAATAGTAAGGGCGCCAGTACAAAAATCATAAAAATTTCGTCATTAAATTCTAAGACCAAATGATTGGTCAACGGAATGAGTCCAACTAAGACCCCGACAATTAAATTAATGTACGTACTTGAAATTCCGCGAATGTAACGCGCAATAATATTACTAATTGCAACGGTCACAATCAGCACGAATGAAGAAATAAGAAGTTCCATTGGCTTTCCCCTTGGCTATTATTTTGGACTACTCAATTGTCTTAATGACTTTAGCAGGTGTTCCCACTGCAATACTGTTCGCAGGAATATCTTTTGTCACCACGGCACCCGTGCCAATGATGGCGTTCTCACCAATTGTAACACCAGGTAGCACACTAACTCTAGCTCCAAGCCAAGCATTTTTCTTGATGTGGATAGCGCCAGTTTTAACAATTCGAATGTTTTTGGGGTCATGATTGACTGTAAATAAGCCAACTCCGGGACCCATCATGACACCATCATCAATTGTGATTGAGCCCAGTGACATCATCGTTAAACTATGATTAGCATAAACGTTCTTGCCAAGCTTCACTGTATTAGCACAGTCAATCTGCATTGGCGGTGTAAAATACGTGCCGTCACGCATTTGATTATTTAAAAGTTCATTTTCTAACTCAACTAAGCGGTCTTTTTCAGCTGGATCGGTGGAGTTAATTTCAAAACAAATGTGGTCACACCGGTCGATTTCGCCATGGACTTCTCGTTGATAATTTTCATCCTTAATATTGTAGGATTCACCATTTTTTAAATCTGTAAAAACACTCATTAAAACTGTCTCCATTCAATTTCTAACATTATTTAGTTTCAGGAATTACTTCATTCAGTAAATTGACCGCAGTTAGCGTTCTTGGATAACCAATAAATGGAAGTAACACTGTCACAATATCCAACATATCCTGTTTTGAATTACCCACATTCACGTTGGCAGCGATGTGGCCCTTCACTTGTGGGTCTGCGCCACCAAGTGAAATTAGCATCGTGAAGGTCAACTTCTCTCTGGTCTGAATGTCTAAACCAGTTCGTGTATAAAAATCACCAAAACAGTTATCCGCTAAAAATTTAGCAAAATGTTGCTGGCTTTTAGGGGAATTGGCTAACATGTTATCAACATTATCACCAACAATCCCACGCACTGTTTCCAACCCTTTTTCGTAGCGATTATCTGGATTGGTTGTACTTTGACCAGGCTGTTGTTCATCTAAGCCTCTGCTTCTAAAAACGTCATTAGTGGCATTCAAAAAATCAAATACTTTGCCCAGCCCGACGTACGGCACTGCTTGATAAACAATTTCTTTAATTTCAACCGGTGTCACACCAATGTTTAAAGCCGCTGTCATCATGGCCTTGTATTCATTCAAGCATTGCATCGCAATTAGTGAGGCCAGCGTCACTTTCATTCTCAAATTATCGTCAATCTCGCTATATTGCAATACCTCATCAAAGGTAAAATCATCAAAAATTTCGATAAACTCTGGGTCAGTTTTTTTGAACGTAGAAACGTGATTTGGAAATAGTTTATCGTGATTTGCTTGCGCTTGTTCATTAACAGCCATTATATTTCTCCTTTATTCATCTGCTGGAAAATCAGTTGATGTAGCCAAATCAGTCTGACTCTTGAAGTCATCCAAATGTTTTTGAACGGTAGCAATTGTATTTTTCAGTGCTTCAGAACCAAGCACCATTCTCAATGGAGCAGGATCCTTTTCAACACTTTCAATAATACGAGCTGCCATTCGTGCTGGATCACCAGGCGCCAGACCGTTAGCTGGATCCAACATCTTTAAGAAACTATGAGCTGGATTATCGTTGTATTCCGGCATTAATTTAGCGACTTGTGCGCTCCCATATCTGAATTGTGTCCGAGCACCACCCGGTTCAACAATTGTCATGCCAATGTTGAAAGGAGCAACTTCTTGTGCAACTGATTCAACATAACCTTCAATCCCAAACTTAGTAGCGTGATACATTGAATTACCCGGATACGCAACTTGACCACCATATGAAGAAATTTGAATAATCCGACCGTGCCCTTGTTCTCTCATCTTAGGTAAGATAGAACGAATCATCTGAATTGAACCGGTTAAATCTGTTGCAATAATTTTATTAACTTGCTCATCAGTCAATTCCTCTGTAGCGCCAAACAAACCATATCCCGCGTTGTTAATTAAAACATCAATCGTGTCATATTTGGCTGATAACTGTGACACTAATTCATGCACGGAGTTAACATCAGTTACGTCCAAGACCTGTGAATCAAATGTATTGGGGTATTTGGCAACTAAGTCTTGTACCTTTGCTTCATTTCTAACGGTTCCAATCACCGTCTCGCCTGCTTCTAGCAATTGTGTTGTCAACTCGTGACCAAACCCACTACTTACACCCGTAATTAACCATGTCTTTTTTGTCATTATGAAATCTCCTTAAATTTATATTCTATCGATTTGCAACCAAAACCAACTAAGTTTCTATTTTAGTTTCCTTGCTCATCCAACAAGTCCATCATAAGCGCCAACCAATTAAAAACCTATTCCGATATTAACGGCTCATCATTAGTAATACTTATGCAAAAAAATGACTCTCGCAAGTCGACGATTCAACTTGAAGAGTCATTATCTATTTAATACATTGGACGATCGCCATCAGTACCAGGTTGCGCAATCCCTAAGCTACTAAAACTATGTAGCTGTGGTTCTTTAATCACTTTCACAATTAAATCTGCAATACTATTCCGAGAAATAATAGTGCCTTTAAACGGTTCGCCTTTTTCGGTTAATTCATAATCTATTTTTTCATCATTGTTCATATAAGCTGCACGCACAATCGTGTAATCAAGCGTTGAATCCTCGATTGCTTTGGCAGCTCGTCTAGTATCTTCCATCACTTCATGGCCGATCGATTCTTCAAGCCACCGACCAAACTCGCCAGGAACTTCGTGGTACAAGCCCAACCCGGTAACGTAAATCAGTCGTTTAACGTTTAATTGTGTCATCGCTTTAACAATGTTTTTAGCCATTGGTTCAAATTGACCACCTAAATTGGCGTAGACGATATCTTGATTTTCAATTGCAGAACTCAACTTAGCGTAATCATTAACATCGCCCTCAATAACAGTTTCACGCGCTTCATCAACATTACCTAACCGTTTTGTATTTCTTAGGTACAAAGTTAAATGGTCATCTGTTTCTGCTAGCAAACGTTGCCGGACTAATTTAGCAATCTGCCCATTTGCTCCTAAAATAACTACATTTTTCATTTGTTTCTCCTCTTTAATTTAACTATTAGTAAGTACTTGCATCTTGGCTAGCAATAATCCATTTGCCGTTTTGCTTCACAAAATGCATCTTCATTTCAAGTGGCCAGGTGTTCACACCGCCGCCCCAGACACTAGCCCGGACCTTGTTTTGGCCGATCAGACTCGCTGTATCGCCATTAATTTCAACATTTTTAACATTATCCTCGGTGGAAGAAAAATAGTGCATCTCCTCATTTTGAATTTGGTCAATCCACTCTAGTTTAGGTTGAACATAACCAGTCATATGAGTTAAATGCATTGTGGGTGCCAAAATTTCATTTAATTTATTGATATCTTTGGCTACCATTGCTACATTTTCATCGCGGTATAGTTGAATAATTTGTTCTTCATCAGTCATGCTAATCACACTTTCTTATCTTATTTACAAGTAGTATGATACCCGCACTCAAGCGATGAAACTATTCTAAATTTACCAGTAAAACATAAGTAAAGCTTATGCAAAACTTTGCTTCAATAAATCCGCAAATGATTCAATATAAAATCCTGAATTATCAGCCTTCCAAAATGCATAATATTTCTGAATCAGTTCGCGCGAGTCATTGACTAATTTGGCGGTCTTGACGATTTTGGTATCAAGCTGGCTTTCAGTGCGACTATTAACAATCAAATATCCTTGGTTAGAAGCAACCATCATTTGGGCCTCATCGTAATTTTCAACCAACTGAAATTCACTCTTAATTCCTAAAATTTCTCTGTAGTATGTTTCTTCGTTGGCCTGTTGACTATTATCAGTGATTAAAATACAGGGAATATCCACCAATTGAGCAGCATCAATCTGGTTAGCATCCCCAGGAAACGCAGTTTGACTGACTGCCACCATAAATTGGCTATCAGTTAAAAATTCATTGGCATACTCATTAGACAGTGCCCGCCGCTGGTCAGAGAAAATTAAATCCACCTGTTCTGTGCGCAATAACTCATATAACTGTTCGTGAGTTCCACTACTGATTTTAATTTTAACTTTGGGATATTCTTGTGAAAATTGTGAAACAGTCTGTAAAAATTCAGCTGTGCCAAAACTACGCAAATAGCCCACTTTTAGTTCAACTTCGTCATCTTTAGTAATTTTGATTGTATTTTGAACTAGTTGATTAACTGCTTCTAATACATCTTGGCAATGAGTATAGAAATACTGACCAGCTTCAGTAACTTCGAAGCTGCGACCAGTGCGGTTTAGCAACGCCACACCAAGGCTACCTTCAAGTTCTTTGATTTGTTGCGAAATGGCGGATTGCGAAATATCGCATTCTTCTGCTGCCCTTGTAAAGCTATGATTTTCAACCACTGCAATAAAGTATTTCATTTGCTGAAACATGAATGGCACCTCGCTTTTTTTCTTAATTATAAAACAAGAGTGGTAAAAAGTGTGAGCTTAGGCCTAGACG
>NZ_AWTT01000047.1 GCF_000876205.1 Paucilactobacillus wasatchensis
GAAACAAGAATTTGAGTTAATATCTGTCCAACACCTCCACTAATACCGTGAATAAGCACTTTATTCTCTGCTGAGTTTTTAGCCAAATCGTGAGCTAAAAAGTCGGCTGTTAGTCCTTGCAATCCTAGGCTGATAGCCAATTCATCCGATACTGAATCGGGTACAATAATTGCTTTTTTTGTTGGTACACTGACAAATTCAGCATTAGCGTATGGAACGTCAACAAATAAAATTATGTCACCAACTTTTAGACTATTTGCATTTTCGCCCAATTTTGTAACTCGGCCAATTCCTTCGTATCCATTAATCCAAGGAGTATGATTTTCAATATGATAATTGCCACGGCGGCGATATATATCTGCAAAGTTTAGTCCAATTAAAGATGTTTCTACTAAGGCTGAATCAGAATCAATAACAGGATCAGAAATCTCACCATATTCCAACACCTCTGGCCCACCAAATTTTGTGAAGTATAAAGCCTTCATTTGTCTACCTCCTTTCATGCCATTATAAGATTTAGTTTAAAAAATGAGGTAAGCAAAAAGATTATCACTTACCCTGATAGTTTGACTAGTATCTACGTCAACAATTAGCTAGCCAATTTTACTGCCATACTCACGCGCTACATTCAGCACTTGCGATACTGAGTGCAATTTACATATGAAATTCTATCGAGTTTAATCTTAAAATATTATTGATCCTTATTTCATCTGATGTGTCTTGTCTCCATCAAAGACATTGCCGTTAATGACCCACCGCTTACTGACTTCATTCCCTTGTTCATCAAGGGTAAGAGCAAATATACCCCCATTCGAAGCACCAGAACGGCTCCCTGCATCGATTAAATAACGTGGTATATCATCTTCATCGCTTTGCATTTTAAAGTAGCCTCTACCATCATTTGCAATTGTCTGTACCGGTGTGTGACCTGTCACAATAACCTTACCTAAATCGTTATGGTGCCAGTTACTGCTATTATCAAAATAATACTTATCACGGATCCACATGAGATCATCTTTAGTCTGTTCTTTGAAACTATATTCCCAATTAACACCAGCATGGACAGCCAATATATGCTCATTTTTCCAAATTAGCGGTAACGTTTCAAGAAATCTCGTATACTTTTTTAGCGGTTCATGGTTAAGACTATCTGCAACCACTATAGAGTTACTCGAATGAATACCTAGTTTGCGCCATGTATGAGCACCACCATTGATTCTCCACGTTTGATAAGCTAAGTCATTACCTCTTGCTGTCTCAATCCAAAAATCATCATGGTTGCCCAATATGGCAGTATCACCATGATTATTCACACGATCCATAACTATTTCTAGCACCCTTAGTGGATTAATTAATTGTGGCTTATCATGCGCACTTTCATGACGTGTAGCAATGCCATCAATATAATCACCTAAAAAAACTAATCTGGTACCTTCAATGAACGGATCACTTAATAGTGCTGATAAATCGTCTGAAGCAGAGTGTATATCACCTACAAACGTATAATTCATATAAGCTCCTTTTCGCACCGGCGTTATCGTCGTACTTTAGTGTAAAGTATTTGAATTGATTTTAGCACAACTAATAGATCCTGTAGCAAAAAGCAAGCATGAAAGCGAATACTTATACCACTAAGATAGTCCAAATTACGGATTTGATTTATATACTTAAGTGTCATAACAACTAATGTATTTGTTGTGACTCTATATAATTAATTTTCGTTGATATCAAATGACATCTTAGACAAAGAAAAAGCCTGTTAAATTAGTAATTTCATACTAACTAACAAGCTTTTACTCTTTATTATCGGGAATACACGATTCGAACGTGCGACCTCAGCGTCCCGAACGCTGCGCTCTACCAAGCTGAGCTAATTCCCGAATGATGCACCCAGTAGGAGTCGAACCTACAACCTTCTGATTCGTAGTCAGACACTCTATCCAATTGCGCTATGGGTGCAAAATAAAAAAGCGGAAGACGGGATTCGAACCCGCGACCCCCACCATGGCAAGGTGATGTTCTACCACTGAACTACTTCCGCAATTTTAGCATTAAATCAAATTTTTATTTAAAAATATCTGACTTAATAATGATAATGTATTCCAAACCACCTGTCAACATCAAATCGTGCAGCAAGCTTAAATTAAAAAGGAAGATGCGGAAAAATGGTGCTCTTTTCCCTCATCTTCCTTTATCTTATCGAACATATTTACTACTCAGTCGTTTTTCAAATACTTGCATACACTGTGATAATACTTGAGTCAAAATCAGATAGATGACCCCGGCAACTAGCAAAGGTGGCACAAAATCATACAGCGTTCCACCAACACCTAAGGCTTGTGCCGTAACCTCTTGTACTCCAATATAAAACAAGACTGAAGATTCCTTAATCAAAGTGATGAACTCGTTACCTAGTGCGGGTAAAATATTACGCACGGCCTGTGGCAAAATAATAGAAAACATTGTTTGCTGCCGGCTAAGCCCCAATGACAACCCGGCTTCATTTTGCCCTGTCGCCACTGAAATAATTCCTGAACGAAATATTTCAGCAGTATAAGCTCCTGAATTAATACCCAAAGCAAGCGCACCGGGAATAATTCGATCTAATCCCGAACCTAGCACTTGAATTTGCGGGATTGGCAGTACCTTTGATAATGTGTAATAAATTAGCATCACCTGAATCATTGATGGTGTGCCCCGCACAATCCCAATATATAGCCGCACAATCCACTGCAACACAGTCACCCGAGATAATCGCATCAACACCATCAATAGCCCAAATAGTATCCCCAAGGCAACCCCAATGATTGAAATAATAATTGTCAGCGCTGTCCCATCAAGAAATAATGGATAGTATTTTCCTAAGAAATCAAACATTTATATACCTCTTTTATTTGGCAGTACCATACTTTGTTTGGATCTTTTCTGCTTGGTTCAATAGCTTTTGCATGTCGCCATTTTTTTGCAACTTCGTAATTGTCTTGTTAACCTGCTTCATTAATTTTTTGTCACCCTTACGCCCAGCAACATTAATATGGCTTTGTGATGCAGGTGTTGTTAATTTAACCTTAGCCTTAACATACTTATCGGGATAATTTTTCAGGTAGTTATCAGCAATTTCACTTTCGACAACCACACCATCTAATTTGCCCTGTTGCAATTCAGTGGTCAAACTAGTAACTAATCCTTCAGTCACAATATCGCCTTTGGTCTGTTTCTTAGCAATTTGTTCTTGGACAGATGCCTGTTGTGCTCCAATTTGAGCACCTTTTGTATCTGCAACCGTGTTGTATTTATTCGCATCGGCTTTTTTAACTAACAAATAGTTTTTAACGGTGTAGTAACTCTTTGAAAATGCAACTTGTTTCTTACGTGCTGGGGTTGAAGTCATCCCAGATAAAATTAAATCAACCTTATTACCCTTCAAATCAGAAATTAAAGATGAAAATTCAGTATTTTCAATTTTTACCTTAACTCCCATATCCTTGCCGATTTGTTTAGCAATTAAAATATCGTAACCGGTAATTTGCTTTTTACCATTTTTGACAATTGGAAATTCGAATGGTGCATAATCAGCACTCGTACCAATGACCAACGTCTTTTTATCTTTAATCTTTTTGACACTGTTATCTGCATTGGAACTGCCACAACCAGCAAGCCCAATTGATAACACCATCAACAGACTCATTGAAACCAACCAACCCTTTTTCGTCCACTTCTTCATCTAAATTTCCTCCCTAAATTTCAAATTCCAACCATTTAAATTGCATATTTATCCTTATTCAAATTAACGACAAATTGTATATTTGCCTTTTCAGTGGGGAAAATGGCTGAAATTTAATTATGATAAAATGTATAAACATACTTTTATGTTGTAAGTATCATAGGATTATTTTTGAATAAAGTCAAGCTTTAATATGATTTTTTTGTATAATAATTCTAAAGTTATTCATCAGCCGCAATAAAATTCAAATACAGACTAAAAAAGAAGCTTACAAAAATTGAAATCATTTTTGTAAGCTTCTTTTTAATTTTTTTCACTAACTAGCTCAATTGACTAATTATAATGCGGATGAAGGGACTCGAACCCCCATGTCCAAAAGACACTAGAACCTAAATCTAGCGCGTCTGCCAGTTCCGCCACATCCGCATAAAACTTATTTAATTATTTTTCACTTAGTAGTGAAATGGAGGATACAGGGCTCGAACCTGTGACCCTCTGCTTGTAAGGCAGACGCTCTCCCAACTGAGCTAATCCTCCAAAACCGTTTCATTACCGCAGTAATGCCGTAAAGCAACTATTTAACTTTATCATCACGGTTTTTAAATGTCAATATGATTTTTGTCGCGGCTACTTCAATGAAAGTGCATGTAATTCATGATCCACAATCGTCATCACCTTATCAGCCGCTTTAGTATCTTCAACGAAGTTATATTCATCCCCGTTAATTGAGATCTTAGGACTTTGATCATAGGCGTCAAACCACTTAACATAACGCTGGTTCAACGTTTTATAGTAGTCATACAAACTAGGATCATTTTCAATTTGTTCAAACGACCGGCCACGTTTTTTGATTCTCTCAAGCATCGTTTCAAATGATACTTGGATGTGAATTAATAAATCCGGTGCCTTTTGGTGTGGTTCGTTGGGCAGTTCTTCCATCATGTTTTTTAACAATGAATCATAGATAGTTACTTCTGTTTCAGTTGCACGACCTAAGTCTGCGTTTAAATGAAACAACAGGGAATCCTCAAAAATTGAACGGTCTAACACATCTGTATCATTGGCAAACGCACTCTTAATTTCATCCAGGCGCTTATTCAAAAAGTAAATCTGGAGTAGAAAAGCATACTTTTTAGGATCCTTATAAAATAGCGGTAAAATCTCGTTGTCGTCAACTGATTCGTAAAATGGCTTACTACCTAAGTGTTCAGCCAGCATCTGTGTCAGACTTGTTTTGCCTGCTCCTATGGTTCCTGATAAAACAATCATAAATTTCTCCTCCAGTAATTTAACTTGTCCAATTTCAGTACGCATTTCATTGTATCATCTCTACCCAAAATCTAAAATTACTTCTTGATTACAATTTAATGAGATCAACTCTAACCCGGTGATAGCAATAAAAAAAGTTCAGAATTTATTTCTGAACTGACTAACTGCTACCCTTCCCACGATTCACCCTTCGTTTTAGGACTTAGATCAACTTCATCTAATGGAATTACATGAGTTTTATGGCGAATTTTATAATACAGGAATAATATAACGAACAATGGAATGCTCATATACGTAAACCCAATTGCTTGCCAATCCATTTTAGCAAATGCATCTAAATCCTGTCCTATAATTACGATAATACAGAGCACAAGCGCAAAGATTGGACCAAAAGGGAATAATGAAGCGTGATATTTAAGTTCTGCCACACTATGCCCCTGTTTAATAAATGCTTTTCTGAATCTGTAATGTGAAATCGCAATCCCTAACCAGGCAATAAATCCTGTGAGCCCGCTCGCGGCAATTAAAAATTGATAAATTTGCGGGCCAAAAATTCCTGTCAAAAAAGTAAATGCTCCAATTATCGTGGTACCAACCAATGCATACATTGGAATCCCACGTAGATTAACTAAGCCAAAGATTTTCGGCGCATACCCTTCGCGTGACAGTGAATATAGCATTCTGGTGGAGGCGTACATCCCTGAATTAGCAGCCGAAATTACAGAGGTTAAAATAACTGCGTTCATCACACTAGCAGCTGCAGCTAAGCCAGCTCGCCGGAAAACCAGCGTAAATGGACTGATCGCAATATCGCTAGCCGATGAACCCAATAAATCCTTGCTTGTATATGGCAAAACACAAGCAATGACAAAAATAGCCAAAATATAAAATAACAAGATCCGCCAAAAGGTAGAATGAATAGCTTTGGGAATGCTTTTCTCAGGCGTCTCAGACTCACCAGCTGTAATCCCAATTAATTCAGTTCCCTGAAACGAGAATCCCGCGACAACAAAGACACTTAGGATTGGCGGAATACCACCAACAAAGGGTGCAGCTTTAACAGTTAAATTATGAAATCCAATGGCTGGACCGCCTAAAATACCGACAATTGTTAGTAACCCAACTGCCAAGAAAATGATTACCGTAACAACCTTAATAATGGCCATCCAATACTCTGCCTCACCAAATGAACTTACAGACAGTGCATTAATTAGGAAAACCAACAGCATTGCGACGGCACTAAATATCCACCCTGGAACATTGGGCAACCAAAAGTTCATAACAATTCCAGCTGTGGTAACGTCCACCGCGATTGTAATCGCCCAATTAAACCAGTAGTTCCAGCCCATGGCAAAACCTAACGCCGGATCCACAAATTTAGTTGAATAGGCCGCAAAAGAACCTGTTAATGGCATGTATGTGGCCATTTCCCCTAAACTTGTCATTAAAAAATAAACCATGATACCAATTGCAACATAGGCAACCAAAGCACCACCAGGTCCAGCAGTTGAAATGGCTGAACCACTGGCAACAAACAAACCAGTCCCAATTGAACCACCCAACGCAATCATCGATAAATGACGTGTCTTTAATGAACGCTTCATTTGCCCATTTTCACTTTGTGTTTCCATTCCCATTTTTATTCCTCCTTGTGTCACAATTGCAACACGTAATTGTTTCATCCAAAGAGTCAGAAACGCCAAATTAAAAGGATCTCTTTGTTTATGAACGCTAAACAAAAAGACCCACCATTTGTCCGGTCAGATCGTCGACAACGTTCCGCAATGTCACTTGCAAAAGTTTCTGGTTAAATCACCAGATTGCGACGAATAACTAAATAAGTAGCTATTCATTTCGGCAAATCACCACTTGGTTACTCCGTTGATGCTTAATCATCTACAGCAACAAGAACTGGTGAAATGCATAGCCTCTTCTCCTGATACGAAGGCTATTATACACCAGGGGACCAAAAGCACAAGACTATTGTAATTTTATTTCTGCTAAATTTTCACGAATTTGAGTAATGAAATTTTTCGGTGCCATGATGCTATCATTCCAATTAATTGTCGGAACCTTCGTGACCTGTAATAAATCAACCAAGATTTCAGCTAAATTATGTTGTTTCAATACATTAATCCAGGCTGCATCGGCCTTATCGAAGATAGAGTTAACTGTCTGTGAGGCTTGGCTAGCTAGTGGCTGGGCCTCCGCAAAAACTCGGTCAATGAAGCCAAAATTAGGATATGAGTGCACCTCACCTTCAACAGCTTCAACTATTGAGTAGACAGTGATTTCATTTGCTGGTTTTGCTAGTGTAAAGCCACCGTTATTACCGCTAACCGATTTGATCAGTTCAGCAACGACTAGCCGACGCATAATTTTTTGGAGATAACTTTGTGAACCACCTAATCGTTGATGAATTAATTCAGACGAAAGTGGAATATCATGTTCTTGAGTTGCTAATAACGTTAAAATGCAAGCTGCTTGTTCTGTTGCCTTTGTTAATTGCATATCAATCACCTCGCAAATATCATTTAGTACCTTAATTTTACCATATCATCCGATTAATCAGCGATTGAGGCTTAATTTTATCGACGAATATTAGAATTAAATTAAAAAATAAGGGAATGGTGATAAAAATTGTGCATTAGCATACAAACGATTAGTCGCAACTCTATGTGGACATCATCAGGCTGTCACGTTGGTAATACTGTTCTAAATCATTAAATTGGCTGGCCGCCAGCTCCGTGGGGTGGCTTGTCTGTTTTAACCCCAACTTAGTTAACACCCGTTGCGATCTGTGATTATTTGCCATCACCCCAGCACACAGATAACGATATTGAGTGGTAGCAAAAAAGTCGCTAATTAATTTATTACCAGCTTCGGCCACGTACCCATTACCCCACCACTTTTGGCCTAATAAGTAGCCTAACTCACGGTAATGCGCTGAAATCATAAAATCAGCCCGATAGCACTGATAAAAGCCGAACATACCAATCAATTCATCCGTGCCGACTAACTTGAGTACAAAAATATATGGTTCTGGTGTCACCATTGACAATGCCAGTAGCCGTTGTGCGTTATCAGCTGGTAACTGTAATCCGCTGAGGTCGCGGATGATTGGATCACTTAATAATTGATTTAACGCATTCAAATCCGTTCGCTGCAATCGTGTTATTCTTAATCGGTTTGTTTTATACTGAATTTGCATTATAATAGCCTCATTAAACTAAAATTGTTGAGGTGCTAACTGTGCAAGTTATTCAAAAATCATTATCTACTAAAAATTATGCGACCAAGGCGACCGTGACTGGTTACTTGCGAGAACCAGACGAGCATGCCGGTCACACTTCTTTACCGGCCATCATTTTTGTTCCTGGTGGCTCATATACTCACATCCCAGTCCAGCAAGCAGAATCCATTGCTCTTGCATTTGCTGCTCAAGGCTATCAAAGTTTTATTTTACGCTATAGTTTCGCTGGTGAAAAGAGCCCATTATTACCAGCACCAATTATTGAATTAGGATTAACATTTAACATGCTCCGTAACCATGCCGTTGAATGGCGGCTGAACCCAAATCAAGTCGCTACGATGGGCTTCTCAGTTGGTGGCCACATTGTTAGTCTGTATAATGATTATTGGGATTCAGAATGGTTAACTCAGGCAACGAGCGTCCCTGCCATGCAACTACAGCCATCAGCAATTATTTTAGGTTACCCTGTCATTGATCTTAGGGCCGGTTTCCCAGCTTCAGGCACTGATTATAGTGCGTGGACAACCGAGCCAGCAAAATTTGCAGCTCAAGAGCATGTCACTAACAGCAATGCGCCTACATTCTGTTGGGTCACCAATGACGACCCAATAGTACCGGTTAACAATTCACTAGCTTACGCAAACGCACTCGCGGTCCACAATATTCCACAAGAACTGCATATTTTTCATCATGGTCCGCATGGTTTGGCATTAGCCGATGAACGCACTGCCTGGAAAGATGATGCAAATCAGCCTCACGCGGCTCACTGGTTTGATCTTGCTATTGAATGGTTACAAGAAAACATGCTGATTAATTAATAATTAGTTCACAACAAAAAAGATGAGGTTACAGAAATAATTTTTCTGAGACCTCATCTTTTAATTTCAGTGCTTGCGGAACGATTGCGTGAGAAACTCACTAATTTTCGCTGTCAGGCATAACTATTGCAGCAACAAAATAAAATATTATCCCAGGCATAAACATAGTAAACAATGTAATTGCCGAATATCCTAACCGGACTAATGTTTTGTCCCAGCCTAGATACTCCGCAAAACCACCCAGAACACCTGCAAACACTTTTTCATTTGAGCGTTGTAATTTCATCTTCGGTCACCTCCACTAAAAGTCTTTAACTATTAGTTCTGCTAACACGAATTTACCATAATTCAAGCCAATTACCAACTAATTTGCTAAATTTGTGAATTAGCAACAAATTTCCACCGTTTTAGAATCGGCGCAAACCAAACATACAGCCATTCTGCTACTTGAACCCAAGTATATGCTAACAACATTGCCCCGATTACATCGCTAGGATAGTGAGCATATAAGTAAACGCGGGAAATAGCTAATAAGATTAAAAAGATGACAATTAGGATTTGACAAAGCAACCGCCATAGACCTCTTTGAATATTCGGAATAACTACCAAAAATAAAATGGCAGCAATTATAAACATCCCGAAAACATGGCCGCTAGGAAAACTAAAACCATCATCGCCAGCTAAATGCTGGGCTGGTCGTGCTCTTTTAACCACATTTTTAACTAAAAATGCGACCACATCACCACTTCCAAGGGTGGCAATTGCCCAAATTGCTGGGATTTTATACTTAAAACCCCAGAGCAAAAAGGCAATGATAACTACGTAAACGACCGCCATTTTTGGACTACCGAGTGCAGATACAATCGTCATGACTAAAGTTTTAAAGCTGGTTTGTGAATCCGTAACAAAGAAACCTTGTAACATTGAATCAAATAATTGAAATGCCACTGAATTAGCCATAATCATGGCTGCAATTAATACAAAAATAATGCCACTGATTAAAAAGCGTCTTAAGCGACTCGAATCTTGTTCCATATACATATGAAGTGTTCCCCCAAATTATTAGTCAGTCAAAGTATACCATACGTTAAAAATTAGCTAGGCTTTTTTCATTTTTTTAAGATTCATAGTGCGTGCCCATTTTTTTGCGCCCATACTGCCAAATTTGATGATAAAGTTCTCCCAAAATAAAGCCCATGGCAATCGCTCCTGCAATTACCACCACCTGAACTAAAAACCCACAGGCAGTTTGTGAGTGCCCAATGGCAAAATTACGAATCATTTGATAAGCCTGACCGCCCGGTACAAATGAGACCAGACTTGGAATGTTAAAAATTACCATCGGCATCTTTTTATAATAGGCTGCGTACATACTAATCACACTAATCAAAAAAGCCGCCATTAGATTACCAAAGGCAATCCCGACTCCTAAGCGTGAAATAATCCAATAAAATCCCCAAGCAAACCCGCCAATTAGACCGGCCATATTAAGTGCCCGCCGAGGAATATTCAAAATAATACCAAAACACATAGTTGCTAAATAGGCCATTAGCAACTCAAATAATAGCTTTACCATTTTAATTTCTCCCTAAACAAAATGCAGGACACAAACAATACCGGTACCAATTGCGGCGGCCGAAAGCAACGCTTCAACAGCCCGGGCAGGCCCACTGATTAAATTACCACCAACTAAATCACGGACGGCATTTGTGATGGGCACACCTGGTACCAACGGCATCACACTTCCAATGATGATGTTATCCAGATACTGTCCCAAATGTAACCGGACAGCAATTGCGGCCAACAAGCCAATCACCAATGATGCAATAAATTCGCTCAAAAATTGAACCTTAAATTGACGGTTAAAAAAATCGAAAACAGCGTAACCAACACCGCCAATGACAAAGCCCGCTGGTGCATCAACATATTCATTGGTGAAGACAATCAACAAAACAGCACTCAATAGAGCTGCTGCCAACAAACGGAGCCAAAAAGAAAACGTTGGTGTGTCATTGTCAATTCGGTCTAGTCGTTTTGCCAGTGTAGTTAGTGATAATTTTTGTTCCGCAAATGCACGGGAAAGTTCGTTGACTCGTGCTACTTTATCTAAATCGATCGTCCGCCGTTCAATTGTAGCAACTTGTGCGTTAGGGGTATTATTTACTGAAATCACTATGCCGGTCACGGTAACAAACATCTGTGCTGAATCAACACCGGCATTATGTGATATTCGCTGCATTGTATCGATAACACGAGTCATTTCTGAACCATTTTCGATCAGAATGCGGCCTGCTAGTAAGCAGGCATTGATTACATTTAATTGTTTTTGCTCATCTGCTACCACGATTTCATTTCACCTCATATCAAAATCCTAAATCTGTTTAATTATGCACTACCAGCTAATCATTAAGCAACATTTTTTTGGACAAAAAAACTCCTAGTATTAGTAAACTAACACTAGGAGTTTAAACGTTATTCGTTAATTAAGTTTTTACTGCTTGTTAACGTTAACGGCTTGTGGTCCACGGTCGCTTTCTTCAACGTCGAAAGAAACTGATTGGCCTTCTTCAAGAGTCTTGAAGCCGTCGCCTTGGATAGCTGAGAAATGTACGAATACATCATTGCCATCTTCGCGAGTAATAAAACCAAAACCTTTGTCTGCGTTAAACCATTTAACTGTACCTTGTTCCATGTTGAAAATCCTCCTGTGCACTTTGCACGTTCTTTATTTTTTGTAATTCATGTTCCGGTGCAAATTGGGGATATTCCAAACAATGAAACGATCGAACCAAAATTACCTTACCTAAACTACAGAACTGAGTATAACATATAGATTTGAAAAAAGATAGCAATTACAAACGTTTATTAACCAAACAGTAAAATAATTTATTTCAGTATCAATAATGAACAAAAATATTATGAGCCGCTTTGTAAGAAATATCGATTTTCGCCTGATCTATCATTCGTATAACTTGGATGGGGCCTTCAAATGGATCATGGTGTAATCCTTTAATTTTATCATTGATGTGCAACCCTGTACCAGATAAGTAAACCAGCAATTCATGATTATCGATGAAACGTTCAACAGTAACTTTTTCATCATCTTTTACGTCAGCCAATGATAAATGACTAATATCATTATATTTGCCATCACTATCGGGAATCACTCCGCCATGGGGACAATATTTGGGATGTTCGAGAAATGTATCGAGTGCGTTAGCTAAACGTTGACTGGTTTCATGCTCAAGCAGCTCAGCCTCCGGATGCACGTCTTGTAATCCGTAATTCAACTTTTGTACTAAAAAGGACTCCCACAGCCGATGCTTACGAACTAACTGCGTCGCAAATCTTAATCCTTGTTTGGTTAATGAAATACCAGCGTATGGTTCGTGAATTACCAATTTTTCAGCCACTAACTTGGCGATCATTTCAGTTACCGAGCCTGCCGCTACCCCTAAGCCCAGGGCAATCTGTTTATTAGAAATTTTTTTCTGAACACCACCCAGTTCAAAAATAATCTTTAGGTAGTCTTCTTTCATCGGAGTCATGTATGTCACCTCAACAAACCAAGATAAAAAATTTTCATTATCTACAACTAGATCTCATTGCAAAGGAAGACTGAACTAAGTTAAGATGAAATAGATCTTACTCCACTTATATCAGTTGAAGAGTGAATAGGAATAGCATATCATAACATTAAGAGTTCGGACTGCCTAAAATTTATTTTAACGCAAATTTCAATATTATTATAACCAGACAAGTTAACAACACAAAAAATATAACCGGACGGCAAGCAACTTGAAAAAATCAAATAAGTCAGGTGTTCTCATGCATTCAAAATTAATTACCAGTCGCCGATTTTTGGCAGTTACATTATTAAATATTCTCATCACCGTAGTTGAAATTATTGGTGGTTTGTTATCAGGAAGTCTTGCCTTGCTTTCTGACGCTATCCATAATCTAGGAGATTCGCTATCCATTGTGATGGGTTTTTGTGCCCAAGTAATTGGCTCACGCCCCGAAAATGCCAAACGAACATTTGGTTATCGGCGAGCAGAAATTTTGGCTGCACTGCTAAATGGGTTGCTTTTAGTCATAATTTCAGTTTTTCTAGTGGTCGAAGCCGTCCAACGTTTTAACCATCCCCAACCAATTGACGGGCCAATTATGTTAGTGGTTGCTATTATCGGATTGATTGCTAATCTGGTTTCTGCAGTATTACTCCATAGTGGCAGCACTAGCAGTCTCAACATCAAGGCGACCTACTTACATGTTTTGAGCGATGCTTTGTCATCCATTGGAGTTATTATCGGTGGAATTGTAATCACATTTACTGAAATCACCTGGATTGATCCTTTAATTACGATCATTGTCGCCATCTATATTTGCTATAAAGCTTGGCCAATTATTCATAAAACATTAAGCATTTTAATGCAGTCATCTCCCGACATTGACTACCCCGCGATTAAGCATGATATTGTGGCCATCGATGGAGTCGTTTCTGTTCACCACGTCCACGCTTGGATGATTGATGAGCAAAGAATTATTTTTTCCGCTCACATTAACTTACCAGACATTCAATTAAGTGAAGTCGAACCCATCTACCTAGAAATCGAAAAGCTATTGCACACAAAATACAATATTGGCCACGTCACTATCCAAGCAGAAGTTGAACGTGGACTGGATGAGGAATTATTTAATACGCCGGCAGACAAAGAATGAACGGTCACATTCCTGAGTAATTATCGTGGTAAAAGAAAAGAGTTTCAATCACCAATTCATTTTTTGAATTATTGATTGAAGCTCTTTTCTTATACGTTAGAAAATTGTAGCTCTACACGCATTAACACTGTAACGAGAATGGAAATTAAAATAACTTCAGGAACACATTTTATAATCTCGATTGATCAATCATAGAAGGTTACTAAAACAACTGACCCACATAATAATGAATAAACATTGTAATCAGTCCCACAATAATATTACGAATAATCGCATTTTTTACCATTCCGTTACCCAGTTTTGAGCTAATTAATCCAGTTAATGCAACTGAGAATGTCACAGCAATTATTGTGGCAATCATTTTTAAATCAGCAGGTGCAAATGTCATAGCTACTAGCGGAAAAATACCACCAATCGAGGCAGCAAACAGAGATGATATTGCAGCGTCCCACGGATTTAAGTAATGACCCAATTCAATGCCGTATTTTATTTTAACAACCGTAGCCAATGCCTTTTTGGCCAATAAATCCTTTGCAATTTCAGTTGCTGTTTGCTTGGATACGCCTTCCGCAATGTAATAGTCAGTTACTACCTTGATTTGGCCAGCAAAATCTGACTTTAATAACCGTTGTTCCGTGACAACCGCTGATTTTTCGGTATCTTTTTGCGTACTGACAGATGCATATTCACCTGAGGCCATCGAAAACGCACATGCCAGTAAATCTGAAATACCAGCGATCATGATAACAAACTGATTGGAAGTTGCTGCTGCAACACTGAACAGTACCCCTACAACCGTCAAAACACCATCATTAGCTCCCAGCACCCCTGCTCGCAACGTATTTAGTTTTTCTTCCATCGTTTGAACTCGTTTAGTTTCATGCTTTGTTAATTCATTCATTTTAGTTATCCCTCCACTAGGCAAATAAATGACCAATAAAATAAGTCACAATCATCGTTAAAATACCGGCGATAATATTACGAACAACTGCACGATAACGATTAGAATTGCCTAAAACGGCTGCACTATACCCTGTAAGCGCCAATGCAGCAATAACTGCGAGCACCGTCGCCATAATCCGAATATGAATCGGAAAAAATGTAATCGATACTAACGGTAAAATAGCACCAGTGGGAAACGAAATCATTGAAGCAATTGCAGCTGCATATGGACTAGTCAAATCATGAATATTAAAACCATAACGTTCACGCATGGTGGTTGCCAAAGCGTCTTGCGTCATTAGCTCCATTGTCGCACGTTGTGAAAGTTCTTCTTTAATTCCTTGTTCCGTGAATTTTTGCTTCACAATTTTAAATTCATGATCATAGTCTTCCTTTAAGCGTTCGGTTTGCTGAATAATGGCCATCTTTTGCGAATCTTTTTGCGTGTTCACTGACACATATTCGCCCATTGCCATTGAAATCGTCCCAGCCAATGTTCCGGCCAAACCAGAAATCAAAATTGCATAACTACTGGTCGCCGCACCAGCAACCCCAATAACAATCCCTGCAACCGATAAAATACCATCATTGGCTCCCATTACACTTGCACGCAGAATATTGATCCGTTGAGCTAACGTTTGTTTGTGTGCCATCAGAATTACCCTCTTATTCTTTTTTGTTTAGAACCATTATAACATAGAAAATTAAGCTAGCAGCCGTAAATAAGTGTGTTTTACCTGAATAGTTTTAATTCAGTCAAAATTTAAAAGAGACCAAGAAAAC
>NZ_AWTT01000048.1 GCF_000876205.1 Paucilactobacillus wasatchensis
AATCCAATTAACAACCGCCACCAAAAATGAACAAATTTATCAAATAATGGCATTACAAAAAACGTTAATTGAATTTGATATTGCTTTAAACCAAAATCAGCCCGTGCTCGAAAAAATTAGCTCAGGTAACCATTACTTTTCGACCACTGAATTGAACGAGCTCAGCGACCAAACTCTGATTGAAAATGATCAAGCAATGACAATGACAAATAATCAGAGTCAAATTTTGGATCAGTACAGCAACATGGTATCTGCTGTTGTGTCCAATAATCTAAACGATGTTATGAAAATTTTAACTTCAATAACTCTAATATTGACAATTCCTACTATCATTGGTGGTATTTATGGGATGAATGTTAATCTACCAGGTGCACAACTTGCATCCGCATTTTCATGGATCATGATAGCCACCATCGTCATCTGCCTGATTACCTTGCATACCTTAAGACGCCATCACTATATGTAACTTAACGATTGAATTTTTGCTTACTTTTGGTTACACTGTAGTGAGTATTTTTGAAAGGCGGTTATTATTCAATGCAAAAGAAGAAGCGTTCCGGATTTGAAAAAATAACGATGGTCGCCGTTTGGGTAATGATCATCTCAATGGTTGGCGGGGTTATTCTTGGTGCCATTGCCGGACTAGGCTTATATTAGACTAAAAATTTAAACAAAAAGCGGCCGCTACGCGGACGCTTTTTGTTTGCCTACTGTTCTTCTTTTTGCTTATAGACTTGACGTGGCTTAGAACCTTCGGATGGCCCAATCAAGCCCCTTTGTTCCATCTCATCTATCATCCTAGCAGCACGATTATAACCAATTCTAAAGCGACGTTGAATCAACGATGTCGACGCCTTTTGCTGATCAACCACAAAATCTAACGCTTCACCAAACAATTCATCTTCGTCTTCATTGGCTTCATCAGCCTTTATTTCATCATCTTTAACCACCATTGAATCGTCATACTGCGCTGGCTGCTCCTTTTTAATAAAATCAACTACTGCTTCAACATCATGGTCAGAAATAAAAGCACCCTGAATTCGGACTGGCTTATTTTGATCGATCGGCATAAACAGCATATCTCCGCGACCTAATAATTTCTCTGCTCCATTAGAATCTAAAATAGTACGAGAATCAATTCCACTTGAAACTGCAAAAGCAATACGTGACGGTACGTTAGCTTTAATTAGGCCAGTGATAACATCCACTGATGGCCGCTGAGTGGCTAAAATCATATGAATACCAGCTGCTCGTCCCATTTGTGCAATCCGTACTATCGCATCTTCAACATCATTGGATACAGTCATCATTAAATCTGCCAACTCATCCACAATTACCGATATTAATGGCAAATATGGTTTATTATCCTGATCCTGTTCGTTCGATTCGCGTACCATTTTGTTATAGCCAGCAATATTACGAACACCAAAACCAGCAAACAACTCATAGCGGCGTTCCATTTCACTAACTACTTTACCAAGTGCCTTAGCAGCCCGCTTCGGTTCAGACACTACTGGACTAAGTAAATGCGGAATCCCATTATAAACACTTAATTCAACTTTTTTAGGATCAATCATCAAAAACTTAACTTGATGTGGTTTTGCCTTTAACAAAATACTAGTAATGATCACGTTGATTGCCACTGATTTACCACTACCGGTTGCACCGGCAATTAGCAGATGTGGCATTTTCGTCAAGTCAGCAGTCATAACCTGGCCCGTCACTGCGCGTCCCAACGGTACCTCTAGCATTTTATTATTCGTTGGTGCTGCCTCTACCATGTCACGAAATCCAACAGTCGCAATTTGACGGTTTGGTACTTCAATTCCAATTAATGATTTGCCCGGGATAGGTGCCTCAATTCTGATGTCCTTGGCCGCTAATGCAAGTGCCAAATCATCAGCTAAGTGAACAATTCGACTCACCTTAACGCCAACGGCTGGTCGCAGTTCATATTTAGTCACTGATGGGCCCAAATTAACATTTTCAACCTTGGCATCAACTCCAAATGAAGCTAAGGTATCCTGCAATGTTTTGGTATTAAGCTTAATTGCATTTAATTCTTTGCTCTGGTCAGTAGCCTGCACCTTAGTTAACAAAGTAGTAGCAGGCAACTGATAATCAGCATTTTCGCTTTCTTGTGCCGGTTGTAGCTTGATATCATCTTCTTTAACATCAGGTTTATTGGCCGCCTTTACTTCTGAATCACTGGCAACAGTAATATTTGGTGTCTGACTGGCATCAGATTCGACCGAACTATCACTAAAAAAGTCAGTGACCGGCCGTTGTGATTCTGCAGGTTGTTGTTTTTCAGCAACTGGCTTTTCTTTTTTAATCTCGTTAGCGTGCTTCTTATGTGCTCTCAGTTCATGCTTATTCTGTAGTGATTTAATGCTCCTAGCCCCTTTACTGGCCGTCACAGTAATCGTGTTTAAAATTTTAGCAACGGGTAACTTAAAGAAGACAACTACCCCAATAATTATGAGTAAAATTGCAACTAAAGTTGTTCCTAAATTGGACACCAAAAAATAACAAAGCTGGTACAGATAAGCACCGATCATGCCACCACCAACTGGCATATCAATACTTCCTTGAACAATGTCTTGATTTAAATTAGTCCAAGTAATCGTCACAAAGTCGGCATGCCGATCCAATTGATTAAACATGGCACCATGAAATAATAACAAAACGCCAATATATGCTAATAAACCGCCGAGCAAAAAGCGGAACTTAAAATGAGGCCACTGGCCCTTAAACGTCAACCCGAGTGCATAAATACCGATAATCACCAACGCTAGCGGATAAGTTTGACCAACCAGCACTCGAAATAAATTAACTACTAAAGTACCAATTGCACCCAAGTTAAAGAGCCCCAAAAGTATCAATAATAAAATTACCACTCCTAATAAGTTATTAAGGGCAGAATCATATTTACTAGAATTGCTGGTTTTTCGTTTGGTTGTTTTTCTCTTTCGCCTTGTTTTTTTTGCAGCCACACAAATCCCTCTCTTTGCAGTTTCAATTAATCAATCTTAGCATAAAATAGCCAGTTACTTCAGTCTATTTCAATTTATCATTTTCGTATTTGTGCACCCGTTGCAAATGTAAAAAATTCTGTTGTCGCAATACTTCATAAATAACAATGGCAGCACTGTTTGATAAATTCAATGCCCGAATTTTAGTATCATCTTGTGGAATCCGAATAGCATTGTCAGGGTATTGCCGCATAAACGGTTCAGGAAGTCCCGTGGTTTCTTTACCCAATAAAAAATAATAGTCACCGCTCGCGGCAGAATAATCAGGACTGGAATAATCCTGATTTGCAAACTTAGAAACAATAAATAGTTTACTGATGTCCGGAACACTATTAATGAACTCAGGTAAATTTTCATGATAAGTAATGTCAACCTTATCCCAGTAATCAAGCCCCGCTCGTTTCATATGCTTGTCATCTACTGAAAAACCCAATGGTTTAATTAAATGCAATTTAGTATCGGTCCCAGCACAGGTTCTGGCAATATTACCAGTGTTAGCCGGCATTAATGGTTCAAATAAAACAATATGATTAGTCAAGACACTTAACTCCTTATTAATATCTGTTAAATTTAGCCAAATAAAAAAGCAGGGTCTCGGTGTGGGCACGGCGAAACGCTGCTTTAATGAAGTACTCCTTGGTAATCACCAACGGCAAAGTCGATGTCAACTACCAAACGATTTCTACCTAAAATGTACCACTAGTAACGTTTAATTGCAAATTTTCTCAAATCTTAATCATTAATCGCACATAGTAACGTCACATTCACCGTCACTTTGGTCAATTGTTGTAGTTGTGATTTTGTCAATTCACGAGCACCTTTCCCCCAATGAAGTGGTGTCATTAACACCATCGCTTCTCGCAATTCCGTTGGAATACCAAACTGATAGTTAACATTTCGAACCATCGTGTTCGGATAATGCTGTTTGAATAATTCAATCACGTTTGTATTATCATATTCGGCGTGGGCACCACTGGGATAAAGTAAATGGCGCAACTCAACTAAATACTCAGCATTAGGAATCACTTTCAATAACCGACCACCTGGTTTTAATACTCGTTTAAATTCACCGTAATCAGACGGTGAAAAAATTTCGATAACTGAATCAAAGCTCTGATCCATAAATGGTAACCGACGTAAATCTGCGACGCAAAAAAAAGCATCTGTAGCTAGCTGAGTGGCCAAATTAATGCCATCTTTTGAAATATCAAATCCAATTGCGGTATCGCGGTCAGCACGAATTCGTTCTAGTTCAACCAAAGGTGTTCCTTCACCACAGCCTACGTCCAGAATTGTTTGTGACTGCACGGGTAACTGTTGCTGAATTTGCTCGACAATTGGTTGAAACAAACCAGCAGACAACAATTTTCTTCTGGCGCTCAACATAGACTGATCATATTCAGACGACGCTGCCTTTTGCAAAAAGTATAAAAAACCATGCTTATTAAAATCAATCGAGTGTTGCTGCTCACAGATGAAACTATTACTACGCACCGCTTGCATTGGTACCTGACAGATGGGACACCTGAATAGTGCCAAATGTTGTTGCACAAATTGTTGGCTTCGTTCAATTTTTTTCACTCTGACACCTTTATTCCTTTGATTCTTCTTGATCGTAAAGCGCTGAATTTTCACGATACCATTTAAATAAATGGGTCACCAAAACCTTGATAACCGCATAACCTGGGATGCCAAAAATTACACCAAGAACTCCAAACATTTTACCAGAAGCTAATAACACGATGATAATTGTCACCGGATGGATTTTTAGATTGCTTCCTAAAATTAATGGTGACAATACCCGGCCTTCAATTGTTTGCTCAACAGCAAAAACAATCAGCACCTTCACCAGCATCCACGGCGAGATAAACGCTCCAACCAAAATAGCTGGCACCATCGCCAAAAAAGAACCAAGGTACGGGATCATATTTAATATGCCGGCAATAATACCGATCGTCAGTGCAAACTTGAGTCCAATGATTAGATAACCGATCCAAAACATTATGGCCACAAAAAAAGCAACTGTTAACTGTCCTCGAACGTAGTTACTGATTTGCTGATTAATTTCACCCAATACGTTTAAAAAAGACGGTCTCATTTTATCAGGAACAAACTTCACCAAATATTTAGGTAACTGTTTTCCATCTCGCAAAAGGTAAAATAAGATAAAGGGCATTGTAATAATGGCCACTAGCACCGTTGTCACAGTGCCTAACACATTCCCCAGCGAACTAACTGTCGATTTGACATATGCACTTGACTGCTGTGACAGCTCTTTAGAGGCAAGATCGCTCAAATGGTTAACTTGATCCTGAAACCGATTGAACATCGGCTGACTGATTAAACCATTGATATCACGGTTAATGTGCTTTAGATAACTCGGTAACGCCTGAACCATTCCTTGAATTTGTTGGTTGATAATCGGAATAATACTCCAAATGCCCCAAACTAATAATATCACCACAATCACAAACACGGCAGTGATAGTTAAGGTCCGATTGATTTTAAAACGTCGTTCGAGTCGGTCGACTAATGGATTTAATAAATAATAAAATACGCCTGCTAGCACAATTGGTAGCCCAACAATACTCATAAATTGCTGTAATGGTTTAAATAACCATGGTACCTTACTGCCCAAAAATAAAATTAATAACACTAACAAAATAATCACTAGTGTACTGACAATGCGACTGCTTTTTAACAACTGCCACACTGAATTAACTTTTCTTGATGGTTGCGGTTTTATTTCTTTCAATGCTTTCACCTCAATCGCAAGTTTTCTTGTTAATAGTGTAACATAATTCGTAGTTCGACTGGAATTGATAGGCCGTGATTGTTATATTAGTAAGTGAATCATTAGGAGGTAACCAAGATGCAAACAAAATTTTTAATTGGTACATATACGAAAAAAAATAGTCAGGGAATTTACTCAGTTAAACTGGATTCAAGCACAAAACGACTTTTAGATTTACACTTATTGGTTCATACCCAAAATCCCACCTACTTAGGTGTTTCGGCAGCAAATAATTTATATACTGTCAGCAAGAATGGTGAGCGAGGTGGCGTGGGGGCTTATAACCTAAGTAACGCTCCAGTAACACTAATTAATGAGGCACTTGGTGCGGGCTCGCCACCGGCCTACGTTGGCATTGATGAAGCTCGCCAACTAGTTTTCAGTGGTAACTATCATCAATCAACCGTCACCGTTTTTAAAATTAATGCTGATGGCAGCATCACCCAAACTGACCAGGTAACTCACCAAGGGTTGACCGGTCCCGCTGAGGAACAAGATACCCCGCACGTTCATTTTTGTGATTTGACACCCGATAATCGGTTAGTCGTTTGTGATCTTGGCATGGATTTAGTCGTTGTTTATAATGTGACAAAAGACGGCAAACTCACTGCAGTCTCACGCTACCAAAGTGAACCAGGGTTCGGTTCTCGGCATATTGCTTTTTCACCCACTAATCCCACCATTGCTTATTTATTAGGTGAATTAAGCAGCAACCTAGAGGTTTTAAAATACAATCCAGTTAATGGTGAATTTAAGCATTTACAAACTATTTCTACCATTCCAGCTGACTGGAATACACATAATGGTGCAGCAGCTATACATGTTTCCAGCGATGGAAAATATATTTACACATCAAATCGTGGTCAGAATACAATCGCGGTTTTCCAAACGCAATCTGATAATTCAGTTACGATGATTCAGGCGATTAGCACTGAGGGCGATTTCCCCCGTGATTTTGCGTTCGATGCAACGGAAAATTTCATTGTCTGTGCTAACCAAGAAACAGATAATTTAACTCTGTTTGAACGAAATGCTACTACTGGGTTACTAACCCTCATCCAAAAGGATTTCCCTTGTCCAGAAGGAGTCTGTGTTAAACTGGTAACACAAAAATAGCGATAAAATTAGTCCTGCAAGTTGATCAAACTTGAAGGACTTTTTATTTACATAAAATTTTTAATTTCAAGTCAGATAAGCCAAAAATAACTGAGCAACTGAAAAATAGATCATTACCGAGGTCAAATCAGATAATGTCGAAATAAACGGCCCGCTTGCCACCGCCGGATCCACTCCAATCCAATCCATCAAAATCGGAATTAAACTACCAGCTAAATTGGCCACTACAATTGCAGCCATCATCGAAATTCCAATCACGCCACCTAAAATGAAATTACTTTTCCAGAAACCAACAATTAGGGTAATCACAAGCGCTGACGTAAAACCAATAATTACTCCAGTTAACACTTCATTACTAATTAAGTGCCAAATCTTACGATCATTTTCAACTGATATTTTACGGATCGCAATCGCCAAGCTTTGCGTACCCGCGTTACCAGCCGTCCCCGTAATTAACGAAATAAACACCGCCAAAATACTTGCTTGACTGACTAAACTGTCAAAATGATTAATCAAACCTGCGGTGGACATCCCCAAAATAAGTAGTGTAATCAACCATGGTAAGCGATGAATTGCAGCTCGCCATGGAGTTTCCCTAGTGTCATCAACGTTAACACCCGCTAAACCTGAATAATCTTCAGCGGATTCTTCATCAATAACATCGATGATATCATCAATCGTAATAATGCCCAACATATGTCCAGTTCTGCTGACCACAGGAACAGCTAGAAAATCGTACTCACGAACTTTTTGGGCAATGTTTTCTTGATCGTCATCAACAAACACACTATAAACGTGCGGATTCATAATTGTCTGTATAACAGCTCGCTTGTCACTCACCATTAAATCCCGTAACGTAACTACTCCAATTAAATTTTGGGCATCATCCAAGACATATAAATAATAAATGATTTCTGCATTAGTAGCTTGATGTCTAATAATTTGCATTGCAGTGCTAACAGTTTTGTGTTGGTCTATGGCCACGTACTCTGTGGTCATCAAGGCTCCAGCAGTTTTATCTTGGTAATTTAATAACTGGCGTACTTCCGCAATTTCATCAGCTGGCATTAAATTTAAATAAGTTGCCAGATCAGCTTTATCCATTTGACCTAAAATATCAACTGTATTATCTGTATACATTTCTGACAAGATATCGGCAGCTAATTGCGGTTCCATTTCTTTTAAAAAACCGATCACAGTTGTTTCCTCAACCTCAAATTCATCAAACATATCACCCAGTTCTTTTGGTGTCAGAAACTGATATATTCGGCTACGTTGTTTAGCTGTGAATGAAGCAAACAGCTGCGTTTGGTCATAAAAATGCAGTTTTAAAAACTGACTGCGAAATAAAGTACGCTTTTGGTGGTCAAGTGCAGCTATAATTGCTAGATTTTCATTGTTGATCTCATTCACTATTTCTCACCTGACCCTACATTTCGCTAATAAATGCTTGCATATCTGCAGGCAGTGGGCAATATACTTCAATTTTTTTTTGAATAAATGGACTATAAAAACAAAGACTACCGCAATGCAGTGCTTGCCGCTCAAGCCAATCGGGTCCATCATACATTTGATCTCCAACTAATGGGAGTCCCAAATAATTAAAATGGACACGAATTTGGTGGGTCCGGCCAGTATGTAGTAGAACAGCTACTAAACAGCTGTTTGTTCCTTGTTTTTGTCGCCAGTATTCTGTTTGAGAACTTCTACCGCCTGCACCAACCTGTCTTTTAACAAAGGATTCAGGATCGCGCTGAATAGGTGCATCGATTAAGCCATGCGTTACTGTTAGTTTACCAGCCACAATTGCTTGATACCTTTTCACTACTTGATGTTTCTTTAATTGTTGGTCAAAAGCTGCGTGCGCAAAATGGTGTTTGGGAAAAATAACAATTCCACTCGTATATTTATCCAAACGTGTTGCAATATGAGTCACTTGATCAGCATAGTTTTGTCTCTGATAGTATCCCTTAACTCTATTTACCAAGCTATCTGCAATCTCAACGTGATGAGCGGGTACTGACGCGACTCCGGCAGGTTTGTTTAAAATCAAGTAATCATTATCTTCATACAAAATATCAATAGGTAGATCACTACGTTCAACCTTGTCACTAGCCACTTCATCCGGTAAAACCAATGTGGCACGGTCACCCTGGTGCATCATATTAATTGTCCAGACATGCTTGCCATTCAATAAAATATCACCACCATGGTATTTAGCGATAATTAATAAAGCACGGGTGACCCCATTTATTCCCAAAAAAGTTCTAACTTTAATTGGTTCCTCAGCCTGATAAGTCCACGAAAACCTCACTTTGCTCCCCCAATAAATGCCTCATCCACTCGTTCCCAAAAATTAGTATGGCGGTAACGCGCAAAATAAATTTGCCTAGCTGAAATTTGATAGTGAATAGAATCAATCAAGCGCTTTTCATTTAAGCCGTGGGCCTGATATTGATCACAGCTTACAATTAGTTGATCCACTGTTCGTAATTTTAAGTCTAAATATTGATCCTGACCCACAATGATTGGCGAGCCTAACGTTCTAAAAACCCGATTATTAATCGAAGCAATTTCACCAAGCTGAATACCTAGCAAACTCGGATCAATTACTGCTCCACCAATGGATTTATTGTAACCAGTTGAACCAGTTGGTGTTGAGATACACAAGCCATCTCCACGAAAGCGTTCAAATAACTGTCCTTTAATATAAATATCGCAAACCATCGTGTTCTCTATTTTTTTAATCGTTGATTCGTTTAAAGCAACAAAATGTTCCTTGGTCCCATCAGTATACTTTATATCGACATCCACCAGTGGATAACTAACACGCTGTCCGTTATCTTGTTTCAAACTGTCGATTAATTTGTCCACCTCATAGTCCCGCCAATCAGTATAAAAGCCTAAGTGGCCAGTGTGAATCCCCACAAAGCGAACATGTTCGAGCTGCTCACGATAATGATGGAACGCAGACAACAAAGTACCATCGCCACCAATCGTCAAAACTATATCGGGCGCACGATCGTCAATTTCAATATTATTTTCTTTCAATCCTTGATTAATTTGATTTGTAACTTTATTTGATTCTTTTGTATGGTTACTGTAGACCGCAACTCGCATCGTCGTTTCCTCTTAATCTTGCCCTGGTTGTCCTCGATCGTCTGCCTGCTCATGGTCTTGATTTTCTTGGTCAGACCAAGAATTACTCTTACCGTATGAAAACAGGTTCTGTGCTTCTTGAATTTCTTCTCTAATTTCAGACATCTCATTATCTAGTTTAAATGCAGCTTCTCCTGCTCGTTGTAAACGAACACTTAAATCATTTGGAAAATCACCCTGATATTTGTAATTAAGTGAATGCTCAATTGTCGCCCAAAAATTCATTGATAGCGTCCTAACTTGGATTTCTGTTAACAACTTTTTTTCACCCGAGACAAGTTGCACTGGATACTCAATCACAATATGGTAGGAACGATAACCACTTGGCTTTGCATTTGTAATATAGTCCCGTTCCTCTAAAATGGTCATGTCGCTACGTTGTCGTAATAAATCGACTACTTGATAAATATCTTCAACAAATTGACACATAATCCGCAACCCAGCAATGTCCTGCATATCTTGCTCTAATCGGTCGCGTTGAATATGCCGACGCACCATTTTTTCTTTGATACTATCGACGGGTTTCACTCGTCCCGTAACGAATTCAATTGGTGCATGTTGGTTCAAATCCTGGAATTGTTTACGCATCCCGCGTAATTTTATTTTTAATTCATCAACTGCCTGTTGATAAGGTAACAAAAAGTGTCGCCAGTTTTCTGCCATTATTTCGTTTCCCCCTCATCTTCGAATTCCATTCTATCATACATAGAACTCGTTTGGACTACCTGAAAGTTTTTCACAATCTTTCAATGTGGCATATTTCTTTACAACTGGACTAAAATTTGGCAAAATACAAATATTGATTTTAAATTGTCACCGATTAATTTCACAAGCGTTTTGATTGTTTTTTATCTCATGTTTGGTAAAGTTAATGTGCAACAATTTGGAGGATCTACTACATAGTTTAACTGGTTGTAGAATTGAGGAGGATGTATCTTGTTAGAAGTTTATTTATTTGTCGAACCACTTGGAACAAAATGCATGCGTTGCGAAAATGATGTTTTAAAGCTAGATAACACTTTAGATGGAACGGTGCAATACCAATTTATTCCATTGCTAAACATGCAGACCATCACCAATACTCTCGATGCATATGGATTGAATTCGCATGACCTGAAGCTAAGAAACAACGCTGCAGATACACTCTTCCAAATCATTATGGATTATAAAGCGGCACTATTTCAAGGTCGAAAAAAAGGACGTGCTTTTTTACTTCACATGCAACGACATCTGGTCTGCGACCATCACGAATACTCATTATCATTAACCAAGAAAATTGCACAAATGGCAAAATTAGATCTCGAAATGTTTACGGAAGATCGCACATCTAAATTAGCACGGCAAGCATTCACTACTGACCAAAAAATGGCCACTGAAATGGGTGTTTCAAAACCTTCCTCCGCTGTTGTTTTTGATGCCAATAACTCAGATGATGGTGTTCTCATCGATAATTTTGATTACCAAACTTTAGTTGATATTTGCACTAATAAAACGGAAGCCCTGCAAAAATCGGCGCAAGACTTCGTTAATTTTTATCAGCATCAAAGCAATCCTAATCTTCATATTCTTTAATTTATTAATTATAATTTGTAGGTGGCCTTAAGTGGGGTCACCTTTTTTATTGCCATTCAGAATTATTTTTCAAATAGTTCATTTTTTTCGTCCCATCATTAAACCACTCTGGAGCATTAACATAAGTTACGTTCCGATTCAGCGAAATAATGTGGTATCTTTTTAGCTGCAGCGTGAACTGTTTAAAATAGTGTATTTTAACATAATCTGTTGGCAAACAAGGAAAAGAAAGCCATTCTTGCGAATTGTCTTGTTTCAACCACCCAAACCAGTCTTCAAGTGACCATTGACGATTAATCGGTTCCTGTTCCAGTTGCAGCAAAACTTGTGTTTGCCAAATGGTCAATCCGTAAATTGCTGCAGGCCAATGTTGTTTGCTATAGTGTGCCACTATCGGGATGCCACTAAATAAATGGCCTGCTTGATAACAATGTTGAACAATTTTTTCAAGCCGCTCATGACCTTGCATTAATTGCCGATCAATAGTTTTTGTTTGTTGTATTACAATTTCTCTACTCGTCATATGTGGACGATTCGTTTTGCAAAAATCAATTAGTTGATAATGTCCACCATACATAAATTTTTTAGTTGTTGTGCTCCAGAATAATAGCCCAAGACGACCTGCAATTTTCTGTGTAAACTGTGCTATTTTAACGTTACTTAAACGGCGTTGTTGATAAGGTGCCCCTAATATCCACCATACTATAATATTTAGCTTTTGATAACCACGGTTTCGCTCTTGTAACCGTGCAAGTGAAATTGGACTGCATTGATACTCAAGCGCCACAGTTCGTGCGCCAATCTTAATTAAAAGATCTGGCCGCTGCTTAATCGCCGATAAATAGACCTCATACCTTGGACTAAAATGACGTTTAACCGCCCATGCATATAGTTGTTTTTTGCCTAACAAATGTTCACTGGTTTCACCTTCACTCGCAGCACAATCGCCGCCCTTGATGTGAGCAAAATGAGCAACCTTGATCTGCCCAGCACGCAAAATAACTGGTTGTTTACAAACAGGACAGATAAATCTCACCCGTTGCAAATTACGATTCGCCAAAACACTTTGACCATGGACCATTGCTATCAACATGTTAATCACCTCAGTTATTACATACGCATATCACATTATATTGCACCAAAAAAGCCCAGCCTATCTAAGGCTGAGCTTTATTATAAAAAGTAAAAAATTATTTGCTGAAGTAAAAACGAGTTAGCTCTAAAGCAGAATTATCCATAACTTTTTTTCCGTGCTCATTCAACACATCAGATGTGATTGTCGCTTTATTGCCATATTCATAAGCAATTGCCAACTCATCTTTAATAGTCTCAGGTGTTGTTTGATCAACAAAGAAAATAATTTCCAAGTAATAAGAATCACGATACGTATACAAATTGGACACTGCATTCTCTAAATGAAGTAGTCGTGCAATTTGAACCATATTTTCAAAATCATCCAATTTAATTACAGTGATGTTTTTTTCCAATTCCTGATTTTTGACTGCATCATCCAATTCATCATTACCAATGGCGCTTTTTCGTTGATCAGAATGTTTAGCATCGGTTTGCTCGAGTTGGCGCTTTAAAAATTCAGAAATATCATCTGATTGCAAGTCTTCTGTGCTCCCTGTCTCATCAGCAATGGCCTCTTCATCAATACCATTTTTACTAATAAACAGTTCCAGACCATTACGGTTTGGCAGCACTTGAAAGGTGACGGAATCGTTATTTTGAAACTGATGTTCAGTATCAACTTCTTCTAGAATACTATAAAAGAAGCTTTCAATTTGCTGATGATTACCCAATAAATCAAGTACAGTAATGCCACGTTGAGTCAAATCATCATTTCCAATTAAAACACGAATCGTATTTTCATTTATTCGTTCCATTTCCATTGAAATAGCACCCCTTTCGATCCGCAGAAAACGCTTCTTCATTATTGTATATTCTAACCGTTTTTACCGAAAAGTAAAGGAAGTTGCAAGCAAAAAGAGCTTAATACAAGCTGTGTTGTATTAAGCTCCTAAAGTTAAAACAAATTAGCTTGACGTTGTGCCTCGGCCAATTCCAATGCACGAACCTTGCGTGGTAAGAAACGCCGAATCTCATCCTCATTGTACCCCACTTGCAGTCGCTTATCATCGATGATAATAGGGCGGCGCAATAACCCAGGATTCTTTTGAATTAATTCATACAACGTTTTCATTGGTAAATCATCTAAATTAACATGTAATTTTTGAAATGCTTTTGAACGTTTTGAGATAATCTCTTCGGTACCGTCTTCGGTCATTCGAAGGATTGTTTTAATTTCATCCATTGAAAGTGGTTCGGAAAAAAGATTTCTTTCCCGATATGGGATGTCGTGGTCTTGTAACCAAGCCCGTGCTTTGCGACATGATGTGCAACTTGGAGATGTATAAAGTGTTACCATAATTGTTTGCCTCCTTGAAACTCTATAGCTAGTTACGCTATAAAGTATTTCCTTGCTACGCTTTTTATTATACAACATTAAGCAATAAAAAGATAGTATATTTTTAAGAACGAAGAAATAAAGGTCAAACTTTTTAATATACAATTATCCGTGTTTTGTCATTTTATAACATGTATATCAGTTAAAAAAACGCTACTTGGTCTGTAATAGGTTGAGTGCAACCAATTATTCACTAATTGATTCAAAAAGTTTTTAATTATGTCTTTTTTGTGAATAAATTTCAAATTTAGTAGTATAGCTGCAACATTCTACAATGTAATCACCATGTTGCTAGTTGCACATTTCACAACAATGTCATCACCTGCCTCTTCTTGAGCAGCTTGTTTTAGCTCATTTGGCTGAACATATTGTGGTAAATGAGAGAGAACCAATTGTTGAACACTAGCAGTCTTTGCTAGTTTGCCGGACTCATAGGCAGTCATATGCCATTTGGGTCCTTTTGGAGCAACTAAAAAATTTGTATCTGTAATTAACAAATCCGTTTTGTTAGCAAAAGGAACCAAAGCAGCTATATAGTCAGTATCAGAAGTAAATACGAAATTGGCAAGAGTTGCACGCTCTGTAAATCGCATTGCATAAGCTGGCACAGGATGCTTCGTTAACATGAACTCAACATCAAATGGTCCTAATTTAAGAGTATGCTGGGGCTCATATGCTTCACCAACTGTCGCACCAGGCCAGTTTAACCGATTAAAACTATTTTTATCTGCAGTGTGCCCATAAATTGGCAATACTTCCAGTTTTTTACTACCTGGTGCTAATTGCCAATAATGCTGAAGAACTCCAATATCAGCCACATGATCTGCGTGGTAGTGCGATAATATTACGGCATCTAGTTGCAAAGGATTAAGCACTTGTTCTAATTTAAGTAACACGCCACTACCACAATCTAGCAGTAAATTATAATCACCTGTTTGTATCAAATATCCAGAAGTCGCTTGATTATTGAACGGATAGCCACCAAAAAAACCTAAAATTGTTATTTTCAAAATTATATTTCACCTTTCCAATTCTTTCTATTAGATACTAACATTTTAAAACGGTTATAGACATCTTTTAATTTTCTTGTTACCTAATTATTTTCACCAAAATTAATGGATT
>NZ_AWTT01000049.1 GCF_000876205.1 Paucilactobacillus wasatchensis
TCCAGAAAATCAGCGCTATTATCATCGTAAGCAATTTGTGCAAAATTAGCCAACTGAGCAGTAGTCATATTACTCAAATAATCAGTCAGGCCAGAAACATAACTGTCATCTGATCCTAGAAAGTAGTAATAGAAATAGGCAGCCGCATTCGCTTCAGTTGCTTCTTGCGCAGCATCCGCATTATTAGTAAATGTTCCCATGACTTGTAGCAATCGGTAATTACCCTTATTTGCATTATATAAAGTTTGGAAGTAGGCATTAATTTCATCCAACGTCGCAGCTTGACCATTTAACATGCCAGTACCAACGGCGGTAATCCACTCGAAATCACCCATTGTTACAGCGCTAGCAATATTGCTTGTTGCTTTATTAAAAGCCGTACCACTTGTTGTCCCACCAGCATATGTCAATGGACCGGTCGAGGTAGCAGTCGTGGCATCAGTTTCAGTAACCGTGACTGCTCCTTGTAAATCGGCTGCTTCCACAATCTGCTTAGCCTGATCAATATCAGCTGTAATTGGTAATTCAATAATAGTAGTACCATCACTACCTGTAGAAATAGTAGTTCCTGCTGGTAATTCTGTTTGCAATGCTGCTAACTTAACAGTGTCATCACTAGCAGTTGATGAAGCAGCTGAACTATCTGTGGTTGCAGAACTAGAACTAGCATCATCAGAGGTATCCGATGATGCGTTTGTACTATTACTTGTAGCAGTCGAAGCTGCACTTGATGAAGCCGTTGAAGTCGCAGCCGATGATGCATCACTTGCTGAACTGGTATCTGCAGCTGAACTCTCTGTGTCAATGGCTGAACTTGCACTTGTAGTCGTATCGCTGGTTGCTGATGAGTCACTTGCAGCTTTCAGCGTCACCACTGAACTTGAACTAGCGGCATTCGTCGTCGCAGTTGTTGCTGACTCACTTGAACTATCAGCTACTACTGTATCCGCTTTCACAGATGCTTGATTGATAGCAACGCCCGCTCCAAAGGTTAATAGTGAGATTCCGGCAAACAGCCAATTCTTACCTGCCTTATACATCTTATAGTGTTCTGTCAGCTGCCCGGTATCACGCAACAGCTTCAAATACTTGTTTCCTTTTCGATGATCTGTCATTCTTTACCCCTCCATTTACTAAACCATACATACCATTAATTAATATGGATAATAACTATACACGTTCAGTATATCACCAACATAATCAAATGATAATAATAATTTTAATATTTCCTTAATCTTTTTGCCATTTTATCTTCAATCTTTTTTCACATTATCAACTATCGTTGTCATATCAGTAATTTCAAGCTTATCTATTGATAAGCATTGCTTAAAACCTTTTTTATAAAAAAATAGTTAATCCGGGTTAATTAAAAGCCCGGATTAACTATTTATTTTTATTCTTGAATTTATTAAACTGAAATTTGATCAGTTTCTTTACGATAAAGGTACCGTCGCTCAGCATTCTTCCGCGCTGTCACTGCTTCTTCAAATTCTTTAAAGCTCTTTAACAAGACGTATCGGCCATCAACCATTAGGCGTGCAAACCACATGTCTTCTTTTTTATCGTATGAAACCCCAATGACGCCGCTGCGATTTTTCTTTCCTCGCACAACAGAGGCTTTAAAAACACCGCTATTAAACTTTAAGTTTTCAGCGTTCCCAATATTGGCGCTGAATTTTTCGTTTTGTCGAACTGCCTTGGCTGACAGTTCTGCGCGGTAACAACCACAACTTTTTGTGGCGCCCGTTCTGAGTAGATAACCATCCACTGCTCTGATATTGCCGCAACTACATTGACATAACCAGCAAGCATTACCACTTTGCACTTTTTTCTTCGCCCGCTTGATGACTGTTAATCTACCGAAGCGTCTTCCCGTTAAATCGATCAAAATTACTCCTCCATTTTTTATAGTATTTCGGTCGCAAATTTATTTGTTTACTTTACATCGACTTTATAAGTCTATAATAGACATTTTAAAATGTAAATAGATTCTGTCAATTTTATTATTACAATTTTGTTACCAAAAAAATCCCATTTTCATTGACATCCTTTGCCAGTAAAAATGGGATTACAATTGTCTATTTAATTTTTCTTGCGTGCCAATACCGACCCCAATGCAGTCACAATTGATAGCATCCCCATCCCAATCAAAGCTAACCAGCTGGTTGAAGCCTCATTTGTTTTTGGTAGCACTGATTTTTGTGCCTCCGACCGGTCAGTAACCTGTACTTTCTGAAGCTGCTTAGTATCAGATTTAACCGGTGTTATGGTCGGTGCCCCTGCTGGTGTTTTACCTGGCGTCGGGGTCTTTGGCGGCGTCACAGGTTTACTAGGATTTTCAGGCACTGCATTCTTAGCATAACGCAACACAACGTTCAATGTGCCATCAATCAACTGACCCTGTAGTGCTGCGGAGCCAATGCCGAGGCCAATATAATGATAGCCTGCTATCGTTGCCGGCGTGATCAAGTAACCATTGCCAGCAAGCCCATCTTTATCAATCGCCGTTTGAATTGCCTTACCATTCTGATCGACAAACTCAATATGAATCTTACCCGGTTTTGTTTCCGGCACTTCACCCTCGATTAGTTTGTAGGTGAACGTGACTGTTTGGTCTCCAGCAACAAGCGTCTCTTTATAATTTAAATCAGAAACCACTTTGTACCCATCGATCTCTGGCGCCGTCACATCGTAGTCATTCCCAGCATAGCCATTTTTAACCTGCTCAGTCTTAATTGAATTACCATTTTGGTCTACATACTTCACGTGCAAAGTTGCTGGGTCGTAACTCGGTGTTTCACCTTCAATTAATTCATATTTGAATGTCACTGTCTGGTCTCCAGCAATGAGTGTTCCTTTGTTGTTTGAATCAGAAACCACTTTGTACCCATCAATCTCTGGCGCCGTCACATCGTAGTCATTCCCAGCATAGCCATTTTTAACCTGCTCAGTCTTAATTGAATTACCATTTTGGTCCACGTACTTCACGTGCAAGGTTGCTGGGTCGTAACTCGGTGTTTCACCTTCAATTAATTCATATTTGAAAGTCACGGTCTGGTCTCCAGCAACAAGCGTGCCTTTATAATTTGAATCAGAAACCAATTTATAGCCATCGATCTCTGGTGCGGTAACATCGTACCCGTTACCAGCATAACCATTTTTAACCTGCTCAGCCTTCAGTTCATTGCCATTCTGATCCACGTATTTCACATGCAGTTTAGCTGGTTCATAACTTGGCATTTCACCGTCCACGAGTCCATAAACTAACGTAATATCACCAACTGACGGGCTATACTGACCGGATAAATCAGTGATAATCGCACCGGCCGCATTTTTGGCATACAAATACTTGTAACCGTCCACTGCCGATGTTGCAACCGTCCAGCCAGTATTCAGTTCACCAGAGTAAGCTGTATCTGGGCTAATCGTTCGCCCAGTTTCAGTTTGATAATGAACGTTAAATCCATATGTTGGCGGTGTTTTTGAGAATGTCATTGTGGCACTTTGCGATTGCTCAGTAAACGTGCCCGTTGCTGCGCCAGAAGTACCATATAAGTAGTAACCCTGGCTAATCAGTTCATTGTATACCTTTTGCACATCGCTATTTTGGGTAATTTGATACTTGTCGCCAAGTTTGCCGGTCACCAAAGTTGGTGTATGAATTGTCTCGTTACTACCATCAAGGACGTAATTAACCTGCATATTACCAACTGTATCATCAATAATATATGGCTGAATCACCCACCCAAAATACGGATAACCAACATCCCCTTGGAATGGATCCGTCCAGTAGTAAGTCAAATAGCCGTACTTCACGCCGTTAGCGTTCGTGTAGGCATTCGTACTCAGGTCAGTCCACCCAATCGTTTGACCATTAGTGTTAGTACCAGTCGCCGTACTCTTATAGTTTTGCGCGTACATATACGGATATCCTGGTCGGTCCGCATAATACGGTTCGACACCTAAATTTTGGTCTAATAGATTCCACACTGCTGACGACATTGTGAAACTTGAATGTGAATTCAGCCGAATTGTTGGCAATGAAACGGCCTGAAATGTAATTGCTGAGTGTCCCGATGCTAATGGGTCGCTCATCAATGGCCGCAAATCCGTGATTTGGTTATACGACAGCGAAACGGATGTCAGCTTGGGCTTATTGGCCAACGGCGAAATATCCGAAATTCTGTTAGTGAACATTGTCACTTCTTGCAAGTTATTTAAGTTCGCAAGCGGCGAGATATCCGCAATTAACCCCTGGTTATGACCGAAGCTTAAATTAGGAACGGCGTAAATTCGAATCAGGTTGGTAGCAAATTGAATTCCTTCCAAACTGGTCACATTATATGAATCGACGCTAATCGACCTAAGTTTATTAACCGCGTCCTTGGTAATATCCTTCACAGTTGAGCCGACCGGCAAAATTTGTGGTGGATTGTAGCCACTGCCCGTACTCGTTAACTCTTTGAGAACTGCCAATTGAAAGTTTTTGTCCGGCATCCATGATTCAATTGATTCCACTGCTCGGGCAGCGGACACTGGTGTTGTCACCACAGCCTTTGCCGCTGGTTGCGCGGTAGCAGCAGCACTTGTTGCTTGACTAATTGCGGTTGATGCTGGCATTGCAACAGTGCCGGTACTGCTAGCCACCGCAACTGCTTGTTCACCACTACTAGTTACTGTTTGTGCTTGCTCCGTAACTCTAGCTGCACTTGTTGAAGTTGCTGACACAACGTTGCTATCAGATTGGGAACTAACCGTACTGCTTGGTTGATCACTACTTTGCGAATCACTCGTTGCAGTTACAGCAGTGATTGCCACCACATCCGCCTGGACTTGTTGGTCACCCATCAAATAGCTGCCACCAAAAAACATGATTGAACTCAAACCTGCAATTAGCCACAATTTACCACTTTTATACAATTTAAATCGTTTCTTTACCTCAGTCCCAGTTTTCATTTTACTTCCCCTCCAAAGGCAATCGAACCCACAAACTGACGTATTGTCCCAAAAGAAAGCGTACTCATTATTCTGCCACTAATATAACATGAATTATTAATATCATTAACTAATATGACTCCCAAATGAAAATTTGATGAAGAAACTATGACCAGGCAAATTAAAAGACCGCAAACTGGGTATTTGTACTCCAATTTGCAGCCTTATTTTAATTCTGTTTATCAGATCGATACTTCGTCATTTGTATTTTGATACAGGTACCGTCGTTCCGCATTCTTTCGTGCTGCCACCGCCTCGTCAAAATCTTTAAAGCTTTTCAGCAGTACATAATGACCCTTGACCATCAAGAGAGCAAACCACATATCCTCTTTTTTATCATAAGAAACGCCAATCACTCCGCTGTGATTTTTCTTGCCGCGGACTACAGAAGATTTAAAAATACCACCACTACACTTCAAATTTTCGGTATTACCAATATTGGCACTAAATTTTTTATTATTACACACGGCTTGCGCAGACAATTCAGCGCGATAGCAACCACAACTTTTTGTGCCACCGGTGCGCAACAGGTACCCGTCCACCGATCTAAAATTACCACAGCTACATTGGCATAACCAGCAGGCATTACCACTTTTAATCTTCCGTTTAGACCGCTTAATGACTGTTAATCTGCCAAACCTTTGTCCCGTTAAATCAATCATGTTAATGCCTCCACTTCTGCTAATTGTTGCTGTGTCTGCAAACAATGGTAGCCCGTGAGAAATCTGCAGCACAGATTATTTTGAAAGCGCAATCATTTTCCTACTACAATATAACATAAACCATTAATGACATTAACTAATACACTCATTTGATTAAAATTTGATGAAAAAATAGGATAGTCAGTCGAATAATGACTACTTCGATTAACCATCCTGCATCCGATTTTATTGTTTTGTCGGATTCTTTAACACCCATGCCAGTAGCCAGCCGATTAGCGCGATCCCGAAAAATGTTAAAAACACTGCGCGATAACCGCCCAATTGAGCTGCACTTGCCGACACGCCACTATTCACCTGTCGTGTCATCACAATTCCTAAAATTAGCGTTGCCGCTGCCACACCGGTTGAACCTAAAATTTGACGAATCGTTGTTGTGACCGCTGTACCATCAGGCACTAGTTTACTTGGCAGTGAATTAGCCCCCATCGTGACCGCCGGCATCATGACAAACGCGTTGCCACCCTCGATAATCATTGCGCACAATATCATCACGAGTAAATTCAAGTGGCCGACCAGCAAACTTATCGCCAGCCATCCGACAACGATCATGCTCATCCCCGTCAGCATTACAAACCGAAATCCCAGTTTATCCGCCAATTTACCCGTCAACGGATTGAGGATGCTCAAGAAAACAGCGGCCGGTACCAGCGCCATCCCCGAAATAAACGGCGAAACGTGCAGAACTTCCTGGTAATACAATGGAAAGATAATAGTCGTGACGATCAATGCGATGTAGGACACGCCCGTGAGCAGCACCGCTAAATCAAAGTTGAGCGTCTTTAACACGCGCAGTTCTAATAATGGTGTCGTCAACCGAAATTGTCGCACCACAAACCAGCACATGGCGGCAATACTGACCACTAAAATAACTATGTTCACCAGCCAATTAACGTTCGTTTTGCCAATCTGATTCACCACGTACAAGATACCGATTAGTCCGACTGACAAAATGACGGACCAAAAATCTAGTGTGGCTGGATGTAGTGGCATGACGTTGCGAATCAGTCCACCGATGGCCAGCAAAAATACCAGCGTAATGACAACCATGAAAAAGACAAACAGGCCGCGCCACGTAAAGTAGTTCAGCACAATCCCAGAAACAATCGGACCGCAAGCCAACGCTGACCCCATCACTAATCCGGCCGTTCCCATCGTAGTCGCCCGTTGTTTTTTTGGTGTGATCGTCAGCAAAACCGTTTGAAATGACGGAAACAGAACTCCGACAGCGACTGCTTCCATCACCCGGCCCAACATCATTAACCAAAATGTCGGTGCCACCACAATAATCAATGTTCCAATATCAAAAATAGCTAAAATACTTAAAAATAATGGTTTAAACCTGAGATTATTGAGTAACCACGAACTGATAGGCATCGTGACACACATGATTAGCATGAACCCCGTCGTCAACCACTGAATTGTCGATGCGGGTAAGTTGAAATAGTGCATCAGTGTCGGATACGCCGTGGACAGTGACGACTGACTAATCGACATCGTGAAGGTTCCTGCTAATAATGTAAAAATAAACCAAAATCGATTATACTGCCTACCTTGTTGGTCAATACTTGCTTCCATAACTACCACTCCTATTTAGAATCATTATTACTTAGCTCATAATTCAATTGTAATCAATCACCTCATAAATGCAAGCGCTGATTAATTTTAGGTCAATAAGCTTGGCAGATTGACAAGTTAGTAGTTTAATGAAGAAAAGTTCTAAAGTAAGGAGATGATGCCAGATTATGGCTATTGATGATTATCAACACGCATTGGAACAATTACGGGAGCAAAAAGTCCGTTTGACACCGCAGCGCAAGACAATTTTACAATATTTGATTTCACACCATACTCATCCGAGTGCGGAGATGGTATTTACTGCATTGCAGGACCACGTCGACAAAATTAGTGTCGCCACGGTCTACAACACTTTGAAATTATTTGTTGACCACGGTTTAGTGATTGAGCTCAAAAATGGCGATGGTAGCACCCACTTCGATTATTTCGGCCACCCGCATTATCACGTTGTCTGTGACAACTGCGGCAAAATTACAGATGTTTTTGACGACCAGTTTAGCTCGATTAGCAAATCAATGGAACAAACGACGCGCGATAAAACGGGTTATTTAGTGACTGGTAATCACATTGAAATGCATGGAATTTGTCCCGCTTGTCAGCGTAAGTTACATTTAATTTAGAATAATTATAATTTGATAGATTTAGTTCACACCACTACCACTTGGGAGGAGTTATTATTATGCCAATTAACGTTCAAGCTGCGCAAGATGTATGGAAAGATGTCGGGGAACACGTTCAATTTACTGTACTAAAACTCAATCGTGACAATCCACAAACGGACCGCGAAGTCATTCAAGAATTTACGGACCGCTCACAGGCGATTATTCGTTCATTGCGGATTCGTGATTCTCATTTAGCGGCTGATTCTGGTTTGAAAGTGGCCTTTGGTTTCAGCAACAGCGCGTGGGACTATCTGTTTCCGAACGCGCCTAAACCAAAGGAACTGGAGACGTATACCGGCTTAACTGGGCCAGAATACGAGATGCCCGCCACTGAAGGTGACATTTTCTTTCACATTCGTGCCAGCAATGAAGCCGTCGTTTATGAAACTCAGACACAGTTTCGCCGTTTTTTAAACGATATCACCACCGTGGTCGATGAGACCAAGGGCTTCCGCTACTTTGAGGGGCGCGCCATCATCGGCTTTATTGACGGCACTGAAGCTCCGGCGGTCGAAGATGCCGCCGACTACGCCATCGTAGGTGATGAAGATCCGACGTTCGTTAACGGCTCATACGCCTTCGCACAAAAATGGCACCATAATATGGATTTTTGGGAACATCTCAAAACTGAGGCCCAGGAAAAAGCCGTCGGTCGTGAGAAGTTTACCGACTTAGAACTGGAAGATGAAGATAAGTATCAAAATGCCCACAACGTTAGCTCCAAGGTCGACGTCGATGGTGAGGAACAAAAGATTATTCGGATGAACGTCCCCTACTCTGACCCCGCGGCCGGCAACACCGGAACCTACTTTATGGGGTACTCGCGCCATTGGACGGTTACTAAGTTGATGTTACAACAGATGCTGGATACATCTGACTTCTTGTTGACGTTTTCTACGATTTTGTCCGGCCAGCTGTTTTTTATTCCATCGCGTACCTTGCTTGCTGATATTGCGGATGGGCGGTTTAAATAATCAGAGTGAAAAAAAAGGCGCTTAGATTCTGAGCATAGCCTAGATTAGCGAATGATACGTATTTTGTATCGTTTGCTAATCGTAGCTAAGCGGAAGAATCTGCCTTTTTTTCCACGTTTTTGCTATTAAAGTTAGTAAATTAAAAAATGAGATTCAGGAAATTTTCCATATCTCATTTTTTTGTTCATTATATTTAGTTATCACCAATCTTCAACACGCAAGCACCACGAATATCGCCCTTTTTAACGTACCGTAACGCTTCATCCGCCTTGTCAAATGCGTACGGGGTTGTTTCAGGCTGAATGTCTAACCGGTCTGCCAACGTCAGAAACTCTTCGCCGTCTTTTCTGGTATTACTTTCAACGCTGGTCAAATTCTTTTCGTGGAAAATATGATCCTGATAATTTAATGACGGAATATCTGTCAAATGAATACCTGCTAACGCCAAAGTTCCGCCTGGCACTAAGCCTTCCAGTGCTTTCGGGACAATGTCACCGACTGGTGCAAACATAATGGAAGAATCAAGTTTCACTGGTGGTAAATCATAGGCACCATTCGCTGAAGTCGCCCCCAACTGCAATGCAAATTTTTGTGCATCCTCGCCACGCGTCAATACGTGCACTTCAATTCCTTGGCGGAGGGCAATTTGCGCTGTGATATGCGCGGAACCACCAAAGCCATATAGTCCTAGTCGTCCACCTACTGGTACATTGGCTCTCTCAAACGCCCGGTAACCAATAATGCCAGCGCAAAGTAGCGGTGCGGCAGTAATCGAGTCAAACTTAGCAGGAATATTATAAGCAAAGCCCTCTGGTGCGGTCACGTATTCTGCATAGCCACCATCGTGATCCCAACCGGTGTATTTTGAATATGGACATAGATTCTCACGACCCGACCGACAGAAATGACAAACACCACAGGTCCAACGGAGCCACGGAATACCAATGCGATCGCCAAGCTTAAATCGGCTTGTTTCGGAACCATTGGCCACCACTTCACCAACAATTTCATGCCCAGGAGTAACATGTTCGTGATGCACTGGCAAATCTCCCTCAGACACATGTAAATCAGTGTGGCAGACACCACAAGCTAACACGCGTACCAAAACTTCACCCCTGCCAGGAGTTGGCACTGGCTTGGTTGTAAACTCCAATGGAGATCTCGGACCATCGATCGGTCCGGGGGTCGTTACTTGCCATGCTTTCATCTCAGTCGGTAAATTAGGAACTGCTTCAAATAACTTAGCCATTATTTATTCGCCTCTTAGTTGAATTGATAAAACGATTACTTTGTTGTCTTCATTTTAGTCCGCTGACGAATAAATGCAATTAATACAAAAAAAACACGAATTAAACCCATGATCAGGTTGCATTCGTGTTTTTATTTGTATATAGCAATTTAATAATTTGTTAGTATCAATTTGGCTTAATAGCAGTACTTCTCTTCTTTAACACATACAAAATTAAAAACCAAATGACGGACAAAACTAATGCGATAAAAGTTTCTTTTTTGAAACATAGTATTACTGCTACAGCTGCTAAAAATACCAAAATTAAGTAATCTGAAATAGGATAAAACGGTGTTTTAAATGTAGATGCTTTACCCTTTTGTGTTTTCTTGAATTTCAAATGAGCAAGAATGATGATCGCCCAAATAAATAGGAAGCAAGTTGTTGCTACGCTAGAAACCAGCGTAAATACCTGATCAGGAATAAAGTAGTTCAGCAGAACCGATACCGCAATAATCACGGTTGATATCACCAATGCGTTGGCTGGCACATGGTGCTTTGATAGCTTGCTAATTTTTTTAACACGTGGATTTTTAGACTCAATCGTCAATTCAGCCAACATCCGACCAGTAGTATAAAGTGAACTGTTGCAAGCAGATGCTGCTGCAGTGATAACCACAAAGTTAATCACGCTGGCCGCTGCAGCGATCCCAATATCCTTGAACACCATTACAAACGGACTTTGTGACGGTTGTAAATCATTCCATGGGTAAATACTCATAATAATGAACAATGCACCGACATAGAAAATAATAATTCGAATGGGAATGTCATTAATTGCTTTTGGCAGCACTGTTTCTGGGTCCTGCGTTTCTGCCGCTGTCATACCGACCATTTCAATCCCAATAAAACTGAAAACCACCATCTGAAACGAAAGCAAAAAGCCCTTAATCCCAGTCGCAAAGAAGCCACCATGGCTAACCAGATTCACCACCGACGCATGACCGTTCGGCGTCTTGTAATTCATGAATAATAAAACAACCCCAACTACAATTAATCCAATAATCGCCACAATTTTAATCAAAGCAAACCAGAATTCAACTTCACCAAAGGCACCTACCGTAATGAGGTTGACTCCCAGTAAAATCAGTAAAATCACTAATCCAGGTAACCATTGCGGCACTGATGGCAGCCACAATCTTACATAAATTCCAATTGCGGTCATTTCCGCCATCGCGATTGTGACCCAGCAAATCCAATAGGTCCACCCGGTCACATACCCAATGGTGTCGCCTAAATAGTCACGAATTGCTTCAATAAATGAACGATATTCGATGTTTGAAAGTAACATTTCCCCCAACGCGCGCATCAGGAGAAAACATGCTAACCCTGTGACAATATATGCCACTAAAATTGACGGTCCCGCTAAATGAATTGATTGCCCCGAGCCTAAAAACAGCCCGGTCCCAATTGTGCCACCAATCGCAATTAATTGTACATGTCGGTTTTTCAAGTTTCGCGCTAATCCTGTGGTCTCTTGTTCGGCCAATATTGCTCACTTCTCTCATTTTTTGATAACTTGTTTGCGAAATAATTGTTTTGATCAACCAGTGCAATATTAAAATTATATCGCATAAACGGGTTAATACGCTAATTTAATTTGATCGTTGCCCACTGATTAATACCACTTAAAGTTGCTATAGCAGTAATTAGAACTTTTTTAATTTATTTTAAAATATTAGTAATATTGGATGAGATCACGTATGATAGATAATAACAACTTAAGGAGTAGCTTATCAGCATGAAAGATTGGATTCCATTCATTATTATTTCTATCATAATGCTTGTTATTTTGATTAGATTAATTAGTCGTCATCACGACACATGGTGGCAACGTGTAACTTTATTTTCTGGTTGGTTTTACGCCTACTTTATTTGTCGCATTTGCTTTGCACCTGCCCCATTTGCGTTTACTCCGACTCACGAAATCCATTATTTCTTATTTCATGGGATTATTTTAAATCTGGTTCCGTTTCAAGCAATGGATACCGCCTTCTGGCTTAATGTGGTCATGACAGTTCCAGCCGGAATCTATTATGCCTTGATTTGGCAGCCACACAGCGGTTATTCAATTTTCTTATTTGGTATCTTGACCGGCTTAACCATTGAAACGACCCAGTTCATTATTAACTGGTTTGTGCAACTGGGACGGTGGGTTGAGGTTGACGATTTGATTACCAATGCTGTTGGCGTATGGCTTGGTATTTTAATTATTGTCGCATTAAAACACACACCAGTTAATAGTTGGCTGCAAAAGCTAAAAGTCACTTTCTGATTGCCAGAATATTTGTTACACTAACACTATCGAGGTGAATATTATATGATTACAAATGAACAACGTGCACATGAAATTGCGCTAGCATTGACCAGTGCGAATGCTAAGGGTGCTAAGCCCGTTGAAGCTTACCACACTTATATTAACTATTTACTTCCTATTCTAAGAGAAATTGATGCTGACTTTCCGAATGGGATTAAAGAGCATTTGGATCCCGTTGAAGAAAAAGAATAGTTCTTAGTTCTTTTATTGATTAAACGTGTTTTTCAACCGCAGGAGTCTGCATATAACAATAAAAAGCCTAGTATGATTCATCAGTTTGGACGATCTACTGCTTTATTGCTTAAACGTGTTTTTCAACCGCAGAAGTCTGCACATAATAATAAAAAGCCTAGTATGATT
>NZ_AWTT01000050.1 GCF_000876205.1 Paucilactobacillus wasatchensis
TTGATCCAAGCCTAAATAAGCTAAAGTCATTGATTCACTTGAGTGATTTAGTAAGTGCATGACTAGGCCAATATTGTAATTTGATTGCGTGTAGACGCGATAAGCCCCGGTTTTGCGCATTGTGTGGGTCCCTAGATAATTAATTCCTAACAGATCGCCAACCTTACTCATAATTTTGTAGAACTGTTTTTCCGTGATATGGCGCTCAGGGTGTTGAATGGAAGGAAAGAGCCACTCAGAGGCTAGTCTATGATCAAGTAGCCATTGACGGTACAATAAGAGCTCTGTTTGAACAGGTTTAAGGTACAAGGTATTAGGTTTACCCGTTTTTCGGTCGTGAATAAACGCATTTTGTTTAATAGAACCGTCCGGATTAAAAATATCGGCCTGTTTTAAGCGCATGACATCACTGACTCGCAGCAGTGTCGCTTTGCCAACTTGAAAAACTGTATAGTTACGCCGGCCAGCTTTAAAGTTGTTGAGTAAGGTATCTTGAACCTCTTTGAGAACGTTTGAATCTTTGATGGGTAAGACAACTTGTTGCATAGTTTGAGCTCCTTAAAAAATTGATTTTTAGTACAAATTAAAGTACAATATTAAGTACAATGAAAGGGTGGTAAATATGACATTAGCACTAACACAGAGCGATTTTCGCGCTAACCTAAAAAAATATTTAGATCAAGTTAATGACGAAGATGAAACCGTTTATATTGCTCGTTCAAACAGTCGCGCAGTGGCCATCGTTTCACAAGAAAAAATGGACTGGCTAGAAAGAGCATTAAAAGCGAAAGAAGGTTCGTTAGAATATGCAATTGCGCGTGATCAGTTAATTAAACGCCATGTTTTACCTGACGATGAAATTGTTGAATCAAATGATGATTATTGGGATCAGTTTAAATAATGAAAAAACTAAGATTTAAACCACGTGCAACCTTTAATGCTGATCTAAAACGGTTAGCCAGTTTAGACAAATCTATTATTGATGAGGTTCGAGCAGCCATTGACCTGTTGCTTGAGCAGCAACAATTACCACCAGAATTTGAAGATCATGAGCTTAATCGGCGAATGAGCGGTTATAATGAATTTCATTTACGAGACACCCCGAAAAACAAAACACCAAGCGAAACTAACGACGTTCTGGTGGTTTATACGATTGATACAGATGAACTAGTCTTAATTGGCATTCGAGTCGGATCGCATGATCGTTTATTTCCTGGTCAAAATCGTGCTAAAAGGTATCGAAAAAATAACGAATAAAAGAAGCTATTTCTGGTATATAAAAATAAATAACCCCTAATATCTACATTATAGATATTAGGGGTTATTCTTTCAATGTTTTCGAGGGGCGATTTTTGATAGTTATAGACCCTACACAAACATCTTTTGTAAGAAGCTTTTTTTGTTCTTTCAACAAATCTAACTTACGTTGATGAAGAGTGATAGTGTTGTCTAACTGTTTGAAAAATAACCCAATTTTTTGTTGACGATTTTTGTCTCGCACTCTTCATTATTTATCACGATGATAAAAATCTTTTGTATTAAAGAAGTCATTTAGAACCGTGTTCTCACCAGTCATTGTTTCATGTAAACGAATACCATCGACATTTATCCGCGCATTACGATAATAATCATTTGTTAATTGACCCCATGATGTCTGTGAAGCATCAACATTATCGAAAATACTGAAACCGCTACTCTTAAGATAAGTGTACTTTGCATTATCATTTGTATAATTTGTAAATGAGCCAATATCTGCTCCAAATGGGAAAATCAATACTGGTGTTTTACCAACAATTGGTTGTACTTCCTTTTGCCAAAGTGCAGTGTCCTTTTTGATATCATCAACACTGGCCGTAGTCATATTTATATGACCCCAGGAATGCGATGCAAACTGCCAACCTTCCTTTTTCATAGCGTTAGCAACCTTTGTCGCTTTCTTAGCTTCGCGATGTGTCTTTTTTGTATCACCATATTGACTCTTTGATGAACGATAACCTAGCACCCCATTATAACCCGTTTCAGCAATCACACCCTTTGAGCCACCGTATGAGAAATCTGGATGCTTTTTGATGAAGGTATCAATAATCGGTACCATGTCATAATCACCAATTTTCTTCTGACCATTATTGGTATATTGATTTTTAACATCACCTTGCTTATTGACGACTAATTTATCTGCAAATCCAGAATTCTTCATATACTCATAATAGTTAACATCATCCTGTGATATAATTAAAGGCTTCTTGCCTTCAGGTAATTTGACTGGTTTGAAAGTCACCTTCCCTTGTTTATCAATCGAAATGATATCTTTAAAGTTAATTAATACATAGCCATTATCATATAACTGATTCAGCATCGGCATAAATTCGTCGATGGTCGCCATATAATCTTTGTATCCCTGTGCCTGCTTAGATGAGAAAGCTTTACCAGGATCAACAATTAGTGAATGATAAAAAAGATGTGAAATTTTTGTCGGATCATCCCACGTGACCAACTTTGACTGTTGCTTATTAATACTCTTTTTTAGATGATCAACTGTTGTTCCTTTGTGCCCCGATAACACTGATTTTGCTTCTTTATATTGGTACTGTTGACTTAATGATTTTGCCTGCTTTACTGCCTTAGTTGTTTGACTATCAGTTTTTGCCTGCTTTACTGTCTTAGTTGTTTGACTATCAGTTTTTGTAGTCATAACATCATCATCAATATTGCCATATAACCATAAGCCTGCCCCCAAAATCAACCCAATGACGACAAGACTAGTTATCTTGGTTTTTATCACAGCTACTCCCCCATAATTTTTATGAATATTAAACGACAAGTTAGTGCCATTCTATATCTTATTACCTCAAAAATAAAATTATTCGTAAATTGCTTTAGTTGAAACCTTAAGGCTTACATTAACTTTTACCAGAATTTCCACCAACGTTTAATAGCTCTATTTGTGTGTATGCCATCTTTATTACTACCAGATTTAACAATCTTCTGTTTAGCTATTTTGCTTTTTTTATCTTGGATGTTAAAAAGATCATTTCCGGTCGACAAGTTGTCGTTAGTTTTTTGAGTTAGTTTCCCACTTAGCTTTTGTACATGATCTTTTAATCGACGGTTATCTGCTACTGTTGCTAATTGTAATTGTTGCTGCTGATCCACCAATTTTGTTAGATGATCTATTTGTCGGTCTTTGGTAGCAAGCTGTTTGTCACGTTGAGACTTTAAATCTTCTATTTCTCTTCTTAGAGTGGCAATTAGCTCATTATTTTCTTTGCTAGTCTTTGTCACTTTTTTGCTACCTGTTTGTTGGGTATTTGCTACTGAAGGCTTTGCTACCTTGTCCCTAATAATCCTTTCAGCTGTAAGGCTGATCATGTTTGTACCTTGACTATCTTTTTGTCGGTTCTTTGTTGGTAGTGGTATTGAATAGTTTGTTTAGAGACCTTCAATTCATCAGCAAGTTCTCTAATAGTTTTAGGTATGATTTCCAAACCCCTTTCGGAGTTCAGCAAGCATTTCTTGTCTTGTCTGATCTCTTATTGTTTTATCATGCTCAATCTGTCGTTCGGCTAAAATCTGTTTTTCAGTTGAGCCTAGTGGTAGGCCTTTAACTTTATCGGTAGCACGCCATTTTTCTTGTTCTGTTAATTCACCATTATGCTGGATATTAAAAAGTTTTTGACGCTCATCTTGGAACTTACCTTGAGAAAAGTCGTTTGCGTCTTTTCTTTCAGGCTTCCAAGTAAAAGTATAACCAATCACTGGTTTCCCACGACCTTTACCATATTTTTTTCGTATAGTTAGGCCTCTAAACAAAGGGGTTAGTTCTTCCTTAATTGGGCGAATAACCCTAGATTCAACGTTCGCAGGCTTACTCCAATAGCTTTGTGGAATATCTAGTAGTTCAAAGAAATCATTTTTAGAAAAATAAGCATAACCAGTGGTTCGGAATTGTTTAAGAATACGAAAAGTTGTTTTTGCGTAACTACTCTTTAAATCTCGGAACTCTGTCAAAGCATAACGAACCCAACTTTCGAGATTATTTAGAAGTTTCAACGCTTTGGGATAAATTTGAATATCAACATAAGGAACGTCTGCAGATCCCTTAATTTCAAATCGAGTGAACATGACAAACATCTCTCTATCAAGACCATCTTTACTTCGAGAGCCAAATCTAAGACCTAGTATTTTTTGATATGTACTTTGTATGTCATCAATAAACCGATTATTTGCGGTTGGCTTATAGGCACTTAACTCTTTTAACTGATCAAAGGTAAATCTAACAGTATCATCACCTTTATCACGCATTCTAGAAACTACAGAAAAGAACAAGTTCATTTCTACAGGAGTAAACCTTCGCAAGGGGATTGTATTTAATTCAGGGTCATATTTGACTAATTCATTGCTCATAAAATAACCTCCTTGAATAATACTACCTTATTTGAATACAGGAGTAAATAAATGTAGTCGATAAACAGACAAAATGTAGTCGATAAACTTCTGTACGCCTTGGGGTAGTAAGGCGCAATAGGGGTCTAAAAGAGGTTTAAAAGAGGCACCACTGTACAAGATCAAAATCTAAAACAAAAATACAAAGGAGTGAGCCCAAAAACAGGCTCACATTAAACTTCATTCGCTACGCTCTTTGCGCCTCACTTCGTTCGTTGCCTACAAAGGAGTGACAAGCCACATTAGTTCGGGCGCTGACGCCCCGAACCCCGTCCAAGCTGAGCCAGCTTGACTGCTTTTTCACTCGCCGTTAGGCAGGAAAGCAAAGTTTTGTAGAAACTTTGGCTTTCGCCATTTCAGTGTAAAGACTGGTTAAGAGCTGTCAATTCCTTATGCTCCCACGCTTTGCTCGTCCGCTACCATTGACAGCAAACGGTTAGTTTTTCTGAATCTTAACAAGAATTTAGCGGCTATGTTCGTTTTTAAGGGCCTTATTTTTCGTTTTTAGCGGTTTTGAGACTGTTTATATATATTTATACCAAAGCAAAAACAAAAAGCCCTCAACAGACTCTTAGAGGGCTAAATAACGAAGCCAGGACGATTAATAATAGCTTCTTGTCTTTTTTGCAAAATATAAGTGTATAAGGAATCATACAAATTCTTTTTAATCTCGTCAGGTTCATTGACATAAGCTTCAAACAATTCTTGAATATCAACTTGCCAAGGATCAGCAAGCATTTCATCAATTGGTTTTAATACTTTCTTTTCGTCCATCTTAATGACTCCTAACATCAAAATAATGCTTTCAGTTTAAATTCACAGATCTTACAGCACCGTTATTCAAAATTTGTTACCAAGCTTATAAAGATTATCTGCACAAAGCAATTAAAAAATTTTTGCTTAAAACAGCGTAATCTGCAACACTTTTTAAATATTTAAAACATAACAATCTTAGTTAGGTGCAAGCATAAATTGAATTAAAAATACATTCAATTCAACAACGACAAAAATTGATTTTATGGTTATCAGCAGACCGAGTGAAACGAGGTCAATGCGCACTTACACCCTTGACAAGTGTCAAGGGTAGATTTAATCCCCATTTTGATGGGGTTTATTTGTATTAGAAGGCTAACGCCAACTATCAAAAACCTAGAGTTAAATCTTAAGATTAATCAATCACATTACGAAGGATCCAATGACTATAAGTAAGACGAGCACCGGGAGTTATTACCCAAGGGTGATTAATTTCGAAAATTTGAATTTCAGTTGCTAAGTAAAGTGGGGTCTTGCCATGATTAAAAGCAAAAACGGGTTGTGGAAAATCAGGCTTACTAGCAACTTGATGAACACTTTGACGAGAGTTCATCTGCCAACGAATTTTTAAATCTTCACGCGACAATAATTGCGGTAATTGTGTTTTTTCAATTTGAGCTTGTTGCTGCAACTTTTGTGTAAAGGCTTGTTTAGTCTTGTTTTGATGCCAATCATCAAAAAGATCATACTTGTTTGATTTAAAATCTAAATCCATAAAGCCAGCCTCCTAACCAAAATCAATTTGATCCAGCATCGTTTCGGTACTAGCCTGGTCTAAGCCTAAATAAGCTAAAGTCATCGCCTCACTGGAATGATTGAGCAGATTCATGACTAAGCCAATATTATAATTTGATTGCGTGTAGACGCGATAAGCCCCGGTTTTGCGCATCGTATGAGTACCCAGATAATTAATTCCTAACAGATCGCCAACCTTACTCATGATTTTGTAAAATTGTTTTTCTGTAATATGGCGCTCGGGGTGTTGAATGGAAGGAAAGAGCCATTCAGAGGCTAGTCTATGATCAAGTAGCCATTGACGGTACAATAAGAGCTCTGTTTGAACTGGTTTAAGATACAAGGTATTAGGCTTACCCGTTTTTCGGTCGTGAATGAACGCATTTTGTTTAATAGAACCGTCCGGATTGAAAATATCGGTTTGTTTTAAGCGCATGACATCACTGACTCGCAACAGTGTCGCTTTGCCAACTTGAAAAACTGTATAGTTACGCCGGCCAGCTTTAAAGTTGTTGAGTAAGGTATCTTGCACCTCTTTGAGAACGTTTGAATCTTTGATGGGTAAGACAACTTGTTGCATAAGCTGTTAGTTCCTTTACTTTAAAATTAATTTAGTTGCAGAAAACCTAAAAATCGAATATTATAATGTAGTACGATGGTAAACTTGAAGGAGGCGGATTAGAATGAGTAATACTATTATTAAAAACAAGACAATTTCAACTCGTGTAACACCTGACATTAGTGAACGGGCTAAAGCTAATCTAGCAAAACAAGGGCTAACCGTTTCTGAGTATATACGCTTATCGTTAGTTAAAGCGGCCAATAATGAAGTTCGATTAGTCAGCTTTTTAGATTCTCCGGAAGCCTTAGCCGCTAAAAAAGAAGCAGAAACAGGGCAGGTCAAAAACATTGGTTCATTGACTGACTTTGAAGATTGGATCGATAAGTTAGATGCAAATTAAACAGACCAAATCTTTTGAACGTGAATTAAAAAAACTAGTCAAAAAACATTTCCCAATAACTGTCTTGAAGCCTTGTTTAGAAGCAATTGTTGAACAAGATGTACTTGTTTTGAAACAGATTAAAGATCATGCATTAAAAGGAAATTGGCGTGGCTATCGTGAATTTCACCCTGCCAGATATGGAAACTATGGTAAAAATTATGACAACTGGATTGTTATTTATCAGCTAGATCATGATGAATTGATTTTGTTATTGGTTGCAACTGGCTCCCATGAAATCTTGAATCAATAGCTATAGTTTAGGGGCACTTATAAAAAAATAAATTAAAATAGCCCCCAATATCTACATTATAGATATTGGGGGCTATTCTTTCAATGTTTTTGAGGGGCTATTGGTAATATAGACCCTGAGTTAAGGAATGTACTGATGTTTTCTAGTATAGTCCTTAGTCTGATAATATTTGTTGTATTTTTCTGTATTTAGTTATTCGATGATATCGAGGCTAATATGTCAGTCTTCCAATCAGCGTCGAAATCAGTTTCGATTAGTGGCTTATATGAAGTATCTACGGCATCCCAAATAACCTTTTCGTTTACACCTTTATCATGTAACCATTTAATCAACGGTTAGCTTTTGGTCATTGGGAAGTAGATACGGTGCTTTCTAGTCGAAGTGAGTCACGATCATGTCTGGTTACATTCGTGGAACGTAAGACCCGACTTCTATGGGCCATCAAAGCCCCTAATAGAACGGCTAAGGCTCTAAACACCGCCTTTGGCAAGTTTATGGGGGCCTTCGGCCCCCAAGTAAAATCCATTACTGTTGATCATGGTAAAGAGTTTGCCAATTATCAGGCCTTAGAACAGGATTATCAGATCAAAGTTTATTTTTGCCATCCATATTCACCATGGGAGCGAGGTTCCAATGAATATTTTAATAGACGGTTACGCTGGTTCTTCCCGAAAAAGACCAATTTTAGCCAAGTAACGACTGATGAGATCCTAGCAGCACTTGAACTAATTAATCAACGACCATTAAAAATACATCATCAACAGACTGCCATTGAAAGATTCCGGGCTTGTTCGGATTAAACTTGTAATTTGCCTTGCTTGAGTCTAATGATGGTATGATTTTGAGATAAAAAACTTTCGTTATAATTGTAATTACAACTTTAATTCTATTTTAACCAAAATCAATCTGATCCAACATTTTCCCCTTGGATATAAGCTAAAATTTCTAGAATTGACAGGGTTATGTCTACAACAAAAAAGACCCTACACATCAAGGTAAGGTCTTTTTATTAGATTCCACATGACCTAGTAGCGCAAGAAATAAACTCATGCTATCCACAATTGCACTTAGCTCCATATCTCCTTCTACCGAAATCTTTACAGGTGAAAATGCGTCTGTTTCCTCACTTGATTTAATAGATATATAAGTACGTCCACCATGCCCAGCATCACCACCTCTTTTACCAGTGGTTGCTATTTCAACTTCTGCTTGAAAAGCATAAATAAGAGTGAATTTATAGACCAGCATAGATATCCCATCTAATAACTTTTCACGCTTACCAATATAATAACAACTGGTGTTGTTGACATTAAAAGGGGCATCTTCAGTCAACTCATTATTGTCAATGGCAACAAATGCATCCTCTAGATTATCAAATTTATAAATATCATCCATACTCATCTTATAAACACTCCTATAATTGACTTATCTTAATTAAAACACTTTAACCACCTAAAAATACCCTACCAGTCAAGATGATATAGCTTATGATAACTGGGCCTATGTTAATCGCATTTTAGTCAGTACGTGCTACACCATATTGGGATGTTGAAACTGTAAACGTAGTTATTGGTCCAAATTGACCGTCTTCCTTACCACCTTCTAGAGAAATGAAGAAGAAGCTTCCATCCTCAGAAACAGAAATACCAGTAACAGTTCCTAAAAAATCTTTGTTAGGAACTACTTCGCCAACCTTAAAGTAAGGTATCTTAGTTGGATCAAACGCCGACACACCTAAAAGCATTATTTTTTCGATTTTAAAGCCATTAATTAACTTTATAGGATTAACAGCCAAAAATTGTTTCAAAGCAGCATTTACAATTGAACTTTTCTTCAAGCCACTTTCAATTGCGTATTGTTCCAAGTTTTTAGCAACATCATTTGAAACGGTCGAACTAATACGTACAGAATTTTCTTCAATCATTCTAAATTCTCCTAATTTAAGTTTTCAAAGGATAACCCTAAATTAAATTATACACTTAATGATCAAAAATGCAAATTTTATTGTTTCTTGTGTAAAAATGCGTATAAGTATTTAAATTTGAATTTGCTAGTCTGATTGGTAAACCACAATCAACGCTTAACTATTCAATTTAGCCTCGCTTTTCAAGGTCTATTAAAACGTTAAATAAAAAAACAACCCCCATTATCTAACTAGTAAATAATGGGGGCTGTTTTAATAGTCTTTTTGAGGGGTCATTAGGAACTTATACCCCCTGATGCATAGGAAAATATCATTGGTGTTTTGTTTTTGTAAAAATGGAAAATAAAAATGAAATTCCTGTTAGCATAAAGATTCCACCAATATACCATTCTTTTAATAACACAACAATGACTCCTGAAGTGATAAATACTATCGGCATAATAAGTGAATATTTTGCTCCTTTTTCTCCAGACAAGTATTTTTGCCAAGCATATTTTAATCCAAGAGAACTAGAGTTATCGAACTCTCTTAACTTATTTAATGCAGATACACTGCACAATAACAAGAAAAATATTGGCAGCATAAATACACCTAAATGTATTAGATTAAAAAGGTCACCAATTAGTAATGAACAGACTAGTAAATCAATAACTATAAGATCGCGATAAATTGGTTTTATTTGTCTCGTAACTTCTTCCTTTTCCAAAAACTCACGCATACCTGTATCCTCCTTTAACAAAGTATCTAGTGAAATATGGTAATAGTCACTCAACTTAATCAAGCTAGCAATGTCAGGATAAGTTTTTTCATTTTCCCAACTAGAAATAGTTTGTCTAGTAATAAAAAAATCTCTAGCAACTTGTTCCTGAGTAAGATTCAATTCTGTTCTTGCGTTTTTTAGACGATCACCAAATTTCATATATACCCTCCTGATTTCAAAATAATTATGTTGATGAAACGCAAAAAGAGCAAGCAATGATTCTATGCTTGCTCTTTTATAGGCGTTATTTGTGACTATAGGCCCTAAAACTGCTTGCAGAATTGTAACTTGGTGGTTTTCTATTCAGTTACTAACTGTTGGACAGTGTCGGATATGTGGATTTGTGTCTTATACTTCTTAAGGTCATGATTGTTAGTCGCTGTATTTCCCTTATGATTTAACAAGGCATCTAGCGCTGCTAAGTTGCTAACATAAGTCTGATTAATGTAGGTGCGAGGCACAATACGTGCAACTTTAACATAGCTGCCCTTATGATACGCCATCACATAAGGATCTTTGACCCCAGGATTAATCCCCGTCGTTAAGGTTAATTTGGCCCATTCATTACCCATCGTATTATCGGTGAACCAAGCGGTCCAGTAACCATTGGTCGCCTTATTGTTAGGAGAAATTTCCTTTTCACTAGGTAATTTAGTGTACCCGACCTTATAGGATAAAAACGGATCAAAGCGATCAATCGTCCCAATACCTTTATAATATCCCAAACATAAAATACCAACACTAACCAGTGCTAGTACGATCAAGCCACCTAAACCAAAAGTCCAACGACGATAACGACTTTTAAGCTTAACATCATGATCTATCTGGGTGGCCAAAGAGGGTTCTTTATTTTTTTTCATTGCAATCTCCTCGTTAAATAGAAGTTTTTCGAGTGAGATGTTAAACAATTGACTCAAAGCATGCAGGGTCTCTAAACTTGGCATATTCTTGCCAGTTTCCCAAGTTGAGACCGTTTGACGGGTCACATGTAATTTTTGAGCTAATGCTTCTTGGGTTAAGTTAGATTGCCTGCGCAAGGTCTTGATATCGTCTTTAAAGCTCAAATCTCACTCCTCCTAAATCATAATCAAGGATCTAAGGCAATCCTAGCAAGAATTACTAGCATTAGTCACGCAAATGTTACTTGCACAAGCCAATAAAGCCATTCTTCAGATCGTAATAACGTTCTGAAGAATGGCTTTAGAAATGATCAAAGGCCTATTTGTTAGTTATAGACCCTATATATTCATAGCCCCTTTCTGTTTGGTGTTAGAACCTGTCTAGTATCTTTTAAGAACTATCTTCAGGAAGGCCAATACAACCATTTGAAGACTGCTGTTAAGGGCACGTTCACAGTTTTTCCAAAGTCGCCGACATTTGTCTAGCCAACTCCATGAACGTTCAATGATCCATCATTGCGGTAACACCGTGAACGTATGCAACTCGTTGCGTTTAGCTACCGTCGTCTTAGCATTCAAAATGAGCTTCACCTGATCCGCAAAGTCATTGCCAGTGTAGCCACCATCAACCATGACATGCTGAACCAGCTCTAAATTTTGGCTAGCCAAACTAAGCATAGCCAATGCACCTGAACATCTTCATAAGGTAAATAAAATTCAATTGTAGATTTATTTAATTTTACAATCTACCAATTAACGTCTCCATCTTTTCAAAACGACTTAATTCTACGGGCTATAAATAACTTAATTTGCCAGTGTATAACGTTTCACATTAAGCTACCACTAAGTTATAATAACCATATCGAAAGGAGATCAATCTAATGAAATATACGAAAACCAAAGCAGTATTAAATCAACTCGTTGCCGATTTGAGCCAGATGTCAATGATTATCCATCAGACGCATTGGTACATGCGTGGACCCAACTTTTTGAAGTTGCACCCCTTGATGGATGAGTTCATGGAAGAAATTGACAGCCAACTCGATGTCATTTCTGAACGGCTGATTGCGCTTGATGGCAGTCCTTACTCGACCTTAAAAGAAATGGCCGAAAACACTAAGATTCAAGACTGGCCTGGTGAATGGGACAAAACAACCCCAGAACGCCTCGCACACTTAGTTGATGGCTATCGTTACTTGGAAGACCTTTACCAACACGGCATTGAAGTATCCGATGTTGAAAAAGACTTCAGTACCCAAGATATTTTCATTGGTCTCAAAACCGCAATTGAGAAGAAAATCTGGATGATTCAGGCAGAGCTTGGGTCGGCGCCGGAAATTGATGAATAAAATAATATTAAAAAATCGGTAGGCTTATGGTAGATTGTAAAATTAATCCGAACGCTGTTCGGACAAAAAAGATCAGCTTCCTTTAAAATGGTGTTTACCACAAACCCATCTTTTAGGAGCTGATCTTTTGTCTAGTATAACCTATTCCGAACGAATTAAAATCGAAACCTTTTGTGAACTAGGGCTGTCCAATATCCAAATGAGCGATCGCCTAAAACGATCACCTGCCACAATTTCTTATGAATTAG
>NZ_AWTT01000051.1 GCF_000876205.1 Paucilactobacillus wasatchensis
TTTGGTTCGAGCATTTTTAATTACCAATACTAACTTACTTCGCGGTCATATTTGAGCATAAATAGCTCAAATAATAATTGTGGTTCCCGTTGAGTTGTTTTTAATTGTTGCTCAACCTCAACCAACCCTAGAAAAGCTTGCTGTAACACTGATAATGAAAATGATCTGACAGTTTGTAATGCTAGTTTAACCCGATAAGGGTGAACTTTCAGCGCTTGCGCTAACCCACCTTGACTTAAACCGTGATGAGTGAGTACCTTCACTTGGATTAATAATCTAAACTGCCCCACTAAAACAGCATTAATTCTTAATGGCTGTTCGGCACTACCAATTAAATCTTGGTAGTGTTGTACAGCCTTTTCTTGATCGTGCTTTAACACAGCATTCACTAAATCAAACACATTTTGATCAAGTGATTGTGGAACTAGCCCGACAACCCCTGCCGTTGTTATTTGTTTGGCCTGAAACCCAAATAATTCTAACTTGTTTATTGAATTCACCATTAGGCCATAATCTGCATTGGTTCGTTGCACCAGTTCATCGATAGCCCAACTTTCAAATTCATAACCATCATGTTTAACTTGTTGCAATACATTTTGCCGTGCTTGTTTTTCGGACAGTGGTGCCGCACTGATCTCAACAGCCACTTGTTTTAATTGCTTTACTACTTTTTTTCTACCATCTAATTTTTCATATGGTGCAAAGAGCACTAACACGGTCTCAGGCTGGGGGTGCATTAGGTACTCCAACAAGCTATCAACATCATGTTCAATTTTGTGATTAGCCTGTTCACCTGTCAAAAAATAGGGCTTAGTGATGATCACTAACCGTCGTTCACCAAAAAAAGGAGCCGACACTGCATCATCCAACGCCACTGCCAGTGGCGTTACTTCCATATCATAGCTGCCAACATTCATCACCTGTTGGTCTGCCGGAATCAGCTGGTTAAACAAATGGCGCGCCTGCTGCCGCAAAATGTCCTGTGTTCCTAATACCAAATAAACGTTGGCCGGTGCATTTTGATTAAGTTGCTTTTTTAAGGCTGTAACATCCACTCCAACTCATCACCTTTCAGCTTTGTTGACCACTTACAATGATTAAATAAATCATACTGATAGCTAATCATGCCAAATTTTTGGGTGGATACCACCGCTACTCCATTTTGTTTCATAGTTGTTAATGTCTCCTGGTTAGGATGACCATAGCGATTCATTCGGCCAGCGGACACTATTGCCGTTCGTGGCCCTAATTTTTTAATAAATGCTGGATCGGACGCCGTTTTACTACCGTGATGACCTAATTTTAATACGTCAACTGTTAAATTCGGATATTTCGTTAAAATTGCTTTTTCACCCGTCCGATCTAAATCACCCATAAATAAAAATGAAGTTCCCCCAAATTGTCCATACAAAGCAACCGAATCTTCATTAGCTCCATGCCCCTTTGTAAATGGATGCACCACTTGTAATGGCAGATCCGCCACGAGCGATTGATCTGTGACTGGTGTTAACTTAGTGTGCTGTTTCAATGCTAACGGTAGTACCTTCTTTTTAAAATTTGCTTGTTGTTCCATCCCCTTAGGAAACGTAATTTGTTTGACCCGCAGATTGGTCAGTACCGATGTGCTAAAGCCTATGTGGTCAGTATCCTGATGGCTTAAGTTAAGTGTATCGATTTTGCTAATGCCACGACTCTTCAAATAGTTAATACTAGTTTTAGTAGCTTTATCACTACTAAAGGTCTGCCGCGCCCATTTTGGTTTGGCAAACTGCAATTGTCCGCCAGTATCAATCATTGTAATTCGTCGATTAAATGGTTCACGAATTAAAAAACTATCACCTTGGCCAATATCAAAGAACGTAACTTCACCACTGAGTGGCAAATGAATTAACATAAATATCATACAATAGCCAATCAATAAAACCAACCACCGTTTCTTGTTTTGTGGCATCAAAAAAACGGACAGAGTTAATAGAAATAATATCCACGCTCCGATAGTTGGCGGTTTACCAAAATGGATCAGTCCGGGCCACTGGCTCACCCAGTCAACCAGCGATTGAAACAGCTGAAGACCATAATTAACAATTTGACCAACAACAGGGAGCCAACGATATACAACACTACTGATAATTACCACTGGGAAAATCACCGTGGCAAAAAATGGAATCATTAAATAACTCGCAAACAAACTCAAACAATGCCACTCAAAAATAAAAGATAATATCGATGGCAAACCAATCAAATTAAGTAACACGGCACCAACTAACTTATTTCCATTAGCTGGTAAAAATTGAAGCATCAATGCAAGTAAGTAGCTCAGTTGCCCACCCAATGTCAATAACACTAACGGCTGATAAATTAGTCCACCCAATAGGCTGAGGCTCCATATATCCAATCGTTGCAATTTTAACCATTTGATCTGACCCACCAACGTCAATTCCGTCATTAAAGTTGCCCGAATAAGACTAGTGGAGCCACCACCAATAATTAAATAAACTGGCAGGATAATAATCAATAACCAGTTAATTGTTTCTTTATTCAAATGACAATAAATCAAGGTACGTTTTAATAAATCAACAAACAAAACGACATGCATCCCGGAAATACAAAAAAGGTGAATTAACCCAAGTTGTTTGATTCCAACCATTACCGTGGAAAATTCAGCGGCCGAATTGCCAATAATTAAGCTATTACAATAAATTTTGAGCATTTTAGGCATCGTGGCAAAATATTGCATTAATGCACACCGGACCTCGTGACACCAATTAATAAAGGTTGCGCCACCACTAATTTTTGCTAAGCTCACAGATTTAACGTGATTGATTGTGATCTGATTATAAATATGCCGCGTCCACGAATAGTGCCGTGCATCAAATTGATTAACATTAGTAGCAATGGCAATGGGTTCAATTTGACCATCAATTTGCCATCGACTACATTCCTGCATCGCCAATAATTTTTGTTGCTCTTGTGGTGATTCCAAACGACCATATACCTGCACTAATTGTTTAGTTGAGAGATCTTTACCAATAAATTGATATTGATCACCATTGATTTTGATCTGATCCGGATAAACTTGCAGGGCAGTTGTAACTGACTGTTGTTTTGTTACGCTTAATCGCTTGATGTTAGTCTGAAATTGGCAGCAAAAAACACCAAACATAATTGTCAGACTCACAGTCCACCACATTACAATTGGTCGCTTAAGGACAATTACTCTAATAATAAGCCAGATTAGACCAACTACTAAAATTGGTTTTTGTCCTAAAATAATTCCAGCAATTAATGCCGAACCTAGAGTTGGAAAAAAATAAAATCGTTTAATGATTAACCATTAAGCTAAATATTGATCTAACCTGGTTTCCTGCAAAATATTATGATCCAATTCGATATGTTTTAATGTAATTTGTTTTAACTTTAAGAGTTTCATTGCGTACTCATCATTGTGATAGTTACGCAAATAATTGATCTGTGTGATGCCAGCTTGTAACAACATTTTAGTACACTGTAAGCATGGAAAATCAGTCACATATACGCTTGCACCATCTGTTGAAACACCAAACTTAGCGCATTGTAAAATGGCATTCATTTCAGCGTGAATTGTACGCACACAGTGCCCGTCTACCAGATAACAATCTGAATCAATGCAATGTTCGTCACCAGACACCGAACCGTTGTAACCACCAGCAATAATGCGCTTATCTCTCACAATTGTGGCCCCAACAGATAATCGTTTACATGTACTACGTGAAGCCAGTAAGACAGCTTGAATCATAAAATATTGGTCCCAATCAATTCTTTTTTCAACCATCTTTGTCACCCTCTTTTCCACTCTTAGTATAGCAAACATCCATTAAATCTAAACCGCTAATTGATCCTTAATATTTGCAACCGACTTGTCGCCAAAACCACTCACATCCTTTAGATCATCGACTGACTTAAACTGTCCGTGCTCCTGGCGATACTGTAAAATCATATCGGCTTTTTTATCTCCAACCCCAGTAATTTCCATTAATTGTTCCTTAGTAGCAGTATTCAAATTGACAATCGGGCCACTTGTGTCAGTAGTGCTGTCACCTTGCGCCGCACTACTACCAATTGGTGTGGTTACTTCGCCCTTCACAGGAACATAAACTACCTGTTGATCATTCACCTGTTGCGCCATATTAACGTGATTGATGTCCGCGTTGGCATTCACACCACCTGCTTTAGTCAATGCATCTTGAATTCTTAGCCCAGATTTTAATGCATACACCCCCGGTCGATTTACGGCTCCTTTAACATCAACGTACATTAATTTAGAACTGGCACTAGCCTGGGTGGGTTTTGCTCGTTTACCAGTAGAAAAGCTGGCATCCATTTGTGTTTGTGCGGCTGGTTGTGCAACTTTTTTTTGAGTAACAAAGCCAATTAAACAAATTACCCCGCATAAAACTAATAAACAATATTTACGATAATCTTCCCACATTAATTTTAGCCATTCCATTTTATTAACCTCCTAATTAGAACATACGGACTGCGAGATTAATAATCACTAAAAAAACCAGTCAAATTTAAACTGACTGGTTTGGCTGTTATTTTTCAAGATATTTAACTGCATCACTATATGTTTTCACTGGGACAACCTTCATCCCCGGTGCATATTTTTTTGCAGTTGCTTTGGCCAATTGATAATTGGTTTTGTGTTGTTCTTCATATTTTAATATAGTTTTAGTTGGCTTGATGTACGGCGCTAGAAAAACGGTCGCACCAGCCTTTTTAGCTGCGATCACTTTCTTATCAATCCCACCGATTTCCCCAACACTGCCATCCGGATTAATTGTACCGGTACCGGCAATTTTGCGTCCATCTCGCAAATTAGTTTTCACTAGTTGATCATAAATCTGCAAACTAAACATTAAGCCACCAGAAGGCCCGCCTAATTCACCTGGCGTCACTTTAACCGGGATCTTAGTTGTTACCTTAACATTGTCTGTTAAAATAATTCCAATTCCAGTTTTGTTAGTGCTTAGTTTAACTAACGGATGTGTACTTTGTCGCTGCTTACCGTTATGCAAATAAGTAACGGTAACCTTGTCGCCAACCGTTTTCTTGCTTAAATATTGTTGATAACCTTGAGCTGTATTAAAATGATGTCCATTCACTTTAGTAATTGTGTCGCCCACTTTAATTGCTTGCTTAAATTTAGAATTGGATTGCACTTGCAACACATAAATACCCAAGTATTTTTTGGTGAATTGTTTACCAGCTGCTTTATATGCGGTAGCAATCGATTCATTGATTGCACTTTGCATATAAAAGTTCTGCACCTTATTATACGTACTATCGCTTTGACCACCTGTAACCGAGCTAGCGCTTTCGATTGAGGCATGCGGATTAATTAATGCCCATAGATACGTTACCGGTCTCGCTCGCTGCAGATAAACTGACGTAATCATATAACTGCCAGTTGCTTTATCTGGATGATTTTTAATATGCACATACGACTTTAAACCATCAGCCTCGCCGGGACTTTCAATATAACTATTCAATGGCAAAAATAGCATGATCAAAACTACTAACACGCCAATAATAATCAATGCAATTTTTTTGAATCGTTTACTCATATGACCCTTCACACTAATCTCTCCGTAACTTTTCTGTTAACTGTTTAGCAATCTGCCCTGGTAAGTATGCAGATACATCCCCACCAAACCTAGCAACCTCTTTGAGCAAGCTACTAGAAAGATGTTGATACTTCGGATCAGCTAACATAAAAATAGTTTCTACTTGATTGTCTAGGTGCTGATTCATGGCTGCAATATCCCGTTCATATTGAAAATCATTTTCGTTCCGCAACCCCCGTAATAAATAATCAGCTCCCATTCTATCCATCAGGTTGACTGTCAATTCATTTGCAGTAATCACAGAGACATTATCATAAGGGACAACGGCCTCTTTGATTTGTTGCACTCGTTCTTCAATTGTAAAAATTGGATTCTTACTAACATTTACCATTACGGCAACGGCCAGTTGATCAAATAACTGACTGCCACGCTTAATCAAGTCCATGTGTCCGAGGGTCAATGGATCAAAACTACCTGCAAAAACTGCTACCTTCATCTTATTCATTTCCCTTCATAAATCGATAGATTGTTAATACTGTAATGCCATAATCCTGACGTTTCACAAACTCAAATCCAGGCACTTGCTCTGCTAGGTGTGCATTTTGATCTGTTTCAGCAATAATTAGTGCCCGATCACTCAATAATTTCAGTTCACTCATCCGTACTAAATCGGATTCAATTTTTTGTTGTGCATATGGCGGATCCAAAAAAACTAAGTTAAATTGATACTTTCGATCAGCCAACAAATTTAGCGCTTTTTGTGCATCTTGTTTATAGATTTCAAATCGTTGAGCTTGCTTAGTCACAGCGACGTTATCTTTGATCGTTTTAATTGCTTGGTAATGGTGATCAATTAACACTGCCGTTTGGATCCCCCGCGAGACTGCTTCAATGCTAAGGCCACCACTACCACCATATAAATCAAGGCTATTACCACCATCAAAGTATGGTCCAATAATGTTGAACAATGCTTCTTTAACTTTATCTGTCGTTGGTCTCGTTGCACTACCGGGAACAGCTTTTAACTTACGACCACCAAACTCTCCTGCCACCACTCTCATTTATCGATCATCCTTATCAATTTCTTGATTATAGATCCCCGCTGTCTTTAAATCGGACATATTTGGATCAACTAACGGCCAATTGGAATATAGCACTTTTTTGACAAATTTTAATTGACTCACACTTTGATGAGCTTGCTTAATATCCGCCTGGTCTGTATATAAAACAACGTACCGCATTTTTTTAGATACATATTCAACAACACCATAGCGGCGCAATTGTCGGATCGAACGCAAATTATTCACATAGACAATTAAAGCTTGTCGTGCTTTTATTTCGAATGCCAATTTATCATCTCATTTGTTCTTTAGTATGCTGTCCATTGTACCAAACTTTCGGTTAATCTGCTTATGAAAAATAGCCGCGGAATTTATCTCCCACGACCATCTTAATTTAGCATTTATTTTAACTATTCAATTTCAATCAATAAATCATTGGAATCAATCACATCTCCAGCAGCCACATGAATCTTGGTAACTGTACCAGCAACCGGTGCTTGAATTGTTGTTTCCATCTTCATGGCTTCTGTCACCACGATTGGATCACCTTTGGCAACTTTATCACCCTTAGCAACAATGACTTTCAGGACTGAGCCACTCATCGTTGCACCAATTTCACCAGATTTGCTAGGTTCTGCCTTGCGTTTTTTGGAAACCGTTTTATGCACACTTAAATCGGCAGTTTTCACTTCCCGCGCATGCCCATTGATGTCAAAATAAAGAATTCGTTGTCCATCTTCATCCGGTTCTCCAACTTCATTCAAGGATACGATCATTGAATTGCCACTAGATAATTCGATATCAACTCGTTCACCTAATCGCATTCCTTGGAAAAATGTCGGTGTGTCTAACAGTGATACTGGACCATATTTTGATTGCATATCAGTGTAGTCCAGAAAAACCTTTGGATAAAGCACGTAACTAATCACTTCATCTTCGTTCACTGATCGCCCTAATTTAGTTGCCAGCTCTTGTTTCATGGCATCAAAATCAACTGGTTTAGCCAAACTACCCGGTCGGACAGTTAATGGCTTTTTCCCTTTGAGAACAATTTGTTGCAGTTTTTTCGGGAAGCCACCAGACGGTTGACCGATATCGCCCATGAAGAATTCAACCACAGAATCAGGAAAATCTAATTGATCACCTTGTTCTTCAACGTCCTCAGGGGTCAAATCGTGCTGCACCATGAACAATGCCATGTCACCGACAACCTTCGATGAAGGTGTCACCTTAATAATGTCACCAAACATAAGGTTAACTTGTCGATAAACTTTTTTTACTTCTTCAAACCGATCGCCTAACCGCAATGCATTAGCCTGTTGTTGCAGGTTAGAATATTGACCGCCAGGCATTTCTGTTTGATAAATATCCGTCTGAGGTCCGACCATTTTATTAGAAAATTGTTGGTAATATGGCCGCACTGATTTCCAGTAACGATCCACTGCTTCAACATTTTTAATGTCAACAGTTGGTTGGCGCTTTGTATCTTGCAACGCATAGTACAAACTGCCCATGCTTGGCTGTGAAGTTGTACCAGACATCGAGCTTGACGCAACATCAACCACATCAACCCCTGCTTTAACAGCTTGTGCATAAGTGTAAATACCGTTACCAGTTGTATCATGTGTATGCAAGTGAATGGGCAAATCCACAGTATCTTTGAGTGTAGAAACCAGGCGATATGCTGCTTGTGGCTTCAGTAAGCCAGCCATATCTTTGATCGCAATCATATGAGCACCAGCAGCTTGTAATTCTTTAGCTAAATCTGTGTAATACTTCAAGTTATATTTAGTCTTGTCTGGATCTAAAATGTCGCCAGTATAACACATTGTTGCTTCCGCAATTTTGTTATTATCCCGAACATACTGAATGCTCTTTTCCATTTGCTCAACCCAGTTCAAACTATCAAAAATCCGGAAAACGTCCATTCCTTCAGATGCTGCTCGATCAATGAACGCTTTTAAAACATTATCAGGATAGTTTTGGTAACCGACCGCATTAGAACCGCGGAACAACATTTGCGTTAACGTCCGTGGAATCAACTGACGTAATTGACGCAAACGCATCCATGGATCTTCACCTAAGAAGCGATATGCAACGTCAAATGTAGCTCCGCCCCACATCTCATAAGAAAAAAGTTCAGGCAGTGCTTGCTGTAATTTAGGTGCAATTGTCACCATGTCTTTGGTGCGCATTCTGGTAGCAAACAAACTTTGATGAGCATCTCGCATTGTGGTATCTGTAAGCAAAACTGGTTGTTGCTGTTTCAACCATTCCACCACTCCATCTGGTCCGGATTTTTCCAAAACATCTTTGGCGGTGACTAATTCAGGGTTTATCGGTTCGAATTTTTCTGCATATTTAAACTCAGGATAGTATTTTTTCTCTCGACTAACGCCAGGAAAACCATTAATAGTCGTATTAGCAATGTAATTTAACAATCGACTGCGCCGATCTGCATTATGCCGGAAATTAAATAGTTCTGGTGTCTCGTCAATAAAAGTAGTGGTGGCCTTTCCTGCCTCAAAAACAGGATGGGCGATCACATTTTTCATGAATTCTAAATTCGTTTTAACACCACGAATCGTAAACTCATTCAGGACTCGTAACATTTTATCGCACGCTTCTTCAAACGTGTCTGCCACCACAATGGCCTTTACAAGCAGCGAATCAAAGTACGGCGTAATTACTGAACCAGTAAATGAATTACCACCATCTAACCGCACCCCATTACCACCGGGAGAAATGTACGTTGAAATTTTACCAGTGTCAGGCATAAAGTTATTCGCTGGATCCTCAGTCGTTACCCGTGCTTGAATTGCAGCACCATGGTAGTTCAATTGATCTTGAGTTGGTAGATTGATTTCTTTATGCAAATCACATCCTTGAGCAATCAAGATTTGAGCCTGAACGATGTCAAAACCAGTGATCATTTCGGTGATGGTATGTTCAACCTGCACTCGTGGATTCACTTCGATAAAATAAAACTGATCCCCTTCAACCAAGAATTCAACCGTGGCGGCATTCAAATAATGAACATGCTGCATAAAACGAACAGCGGCGGCACAAATTTTCTGTCTTAGTTCAACTGGTAATGCGACAGCTGGCGCAATTTCAATCACCTTTTGATTGCGTCGTTGGACAGAACAATCTCGTTCAAACAAGTGCATCACGTTACCATTTTGATCAGCTAAAATTTGAACTTCAATGTGTTTAGGACTCGCTAAATACTTCTCTAAATAGATCTCACTATCACCAAACGACTGGCTAGCTTCACTTTGAGCGCGATTATAAGCCTCAATTAAATCTGCTTCATGCTTAACGATCCGCATTCCACGGCCACCGCCACCCATCGCTGCTTTAACAAAAATCGGATAGCCAATTTTAGAGGCACTTTTCTTAGCCGCTTCAATTGTTTCCACTGGCTGTTCAGTACCTGGAATAATGGGAACATTTGCTTCCTTAGCTGCTCTTTTGGCGGCAATCTTATCACCAAACATTTCCAAATGCTCCACTTTGGGACCAATAAACGTAATTCCCTCTTCACCACAACGCTTGGCAAATTGGGCATTTTCAGATAAAAAGCCATACCCTGGATGAATTGCGTCAATATTATGTTCCTTGGCTACTCGGATAATATCTTCAATATCCAAATAGGCAGCGATGGGTTGCTCACCAGCGCCAATTAGATAGGCCTCATCAGCTTTAAAACGGTGTTCCGAATATTCATCTTCTTTGGCATAAATCGCAACCGCTGTCATTTTTAATTCGTGGATCGCCCGAAAAATGCGGGTTGAAATTTCACCACGATTAGCTACCATAACTCTCTTCATTACAATTCCTCCATCCAAATTAAAGTACTGCTAGCTCCCGTCCACTAGCCTGACGAACACTAATATTGAGCACACAACCTAATGCCGCACACAACACCAACATACTAGATCCTCCGTAACTAATAAATGGAAATGTAACGCCTGTGATTGGTAACAACCCAGTCACCCCACCAATATTGAACAGGGTCTGAATCGTAATAAAAGTTGCTACCCCGTAACAAACTAATGCCGAATAGGCATCGTTAGCCCGGACACCTAACCAAATCGTCCGCGCAACAATAATTGCCAATAAACACATGATCAAGACAACACACAATAATCCCAATTCTTCGCCAATTACCGCCATAATAAAATCTGTATTGGGCTCAGGTAAATAACCCATTTTTTGAATACTATTGCCCAGGCCAACGCCAAAGACACCACCATTACTAAGAGCATAGTAGGAATTAACAAGCTGACTTCCTGCCCCTTGTGCAGTGCCAAACGGATTAACAAAGGCAATGATGCGTTGCAGTTGATAACTTTTAATTGCACCGCTTTGTGCAATTCGACTTAGCAACGGCAGCAACACCAGGATAAAACCGAAAATAATCGAAAAAATGGCCACAACGCCTTTCTTCCAGGAAATACCACTGGCTAAAATCATAATCATAATAATTGCACCATTGATTGCTGCACCACCCAGATCGGGTTGGATTAGGATTAGCAGTACAAACAGAAATGACAGAAACAATGGTCCACCAACTGAACTAAAAAAATCGGTTGAAATTTTGTTTTCGTGTTGTGATAACATGCGAGCAAGATACAGAATTAAAAATACTTTACAAACCTCTGTTGGTTGAATGTTAATAACACCCAAATTAATCCATCCCTGGGCACCATTAACTGCCTGACCAAACAATTTAACAAACAACAATGCTCCAAATTGAACTGCTGCAAATAAAATTAAAAAACGTGGGTTCTGCAAGATTTTAATATTTATCGACATCATGAACCAGACAACTATTAAGCCCATAACCACATAGATGGTTTGTTTAATCAAATATGCGGTGGGCGACCCACCATTTTGACTAGCAATATCAGCACTAGCCGAATACACCATGACAATGCCAATCAAACATAGTAGCAGGTATGGAATGACTAAGTAATAGTCCAAATACCGAAATTTTTTCATTAACATTGTGATCCACTCACTTAAAACACTCATTTCTGATTAAAATATCATTAGATAAAAAAATTAATTGCAATAATTATATCACATAACATTTAACCTTTTGCTACTGTTTTCAATAAAATCGAGAATTAAAAAATGAGTCACCATGATTAAAATATCATGATGACTCATTTTTT
>NZ_AWTT01000052.1 GCF_000876205.1 Paucilactobacillus wasatchensis
ATTACATCACGTGCAGGTATTGGAAACACTGCTATTCTTGCAAAAGAAGGGTGTACTAATCAAGGCTTTCAATCAATTGTTCCATACAAAGACTTTCTTAATAGCTATTTTATATTTTCTCGAACTTCTGAATTAAAACGTTACGGTGAAATAAATGGTGCTGGATCGACATTTATAGAAGTATCAGGTAAACAAATGGCTAAGATGCCTATCTCAGTACCAAGTATTGAAGAACAACAAAAAATCGGTACCTTCTTCAAACAACTTGATGACACTATTACCCTTCATCAGCGTGAGGCAGAAAAGTTAAAAAATATAAAACAATCATACTTAAATGAGTTATTTGTATAACATTAATTCTAAGTTAAAGGATGGTGGATAATTTGGTTGTAGACAAATCGATTGCTGAGAGAGAATTTCAAAATGAAACAGTAAAAAATTTGACTGGACACTATGACAACGTTAAATCATGGGCGTCGCCAGATGAGTTAGATGGTACGAAACACAAGGTGACCTATAAGGATTTAATTAATAATTGGCGAAAAATTCTTGACCAACAAAATACTAAAGTACTAGAAAATATTGAATTGACCGATGAAGAATTCAGTCAGGTGATGACAAGAGTTAATGCTCTCAGCAATTCATATGAAGCAGCTAAATTATTGGCATCAGAAAATGCTACCGGTAAAATTGATAATATTATTCGTAATGCTCCTGGTGCGACTAGCCGCAGGGTTACTTTGCGTATTTTTGAAAAAGCACAGGTAAATGGTGGTGACACCGTTTATCAAATTGCCAGAGAAGTATGGACTGAAAATGATAAAAATAGATTTGATATTGTCTTGCTAATAAACGGATTACCAGTAATCAATATCGAACAAAAACGCACTGATAAAACTGTTGACGAAGCATATGGACAATTCAAAAGGTACTACAAAGATGGAGAGTATATTCATAATTTTTTTGCATTCTCTCAAATGATGGTCGTAATGACTGAAATAGATACTCGTTATTTTGCGACCCCAAAGAACGCTTCATCCTTTAATAAGGCGTTCTTATTTCGTTGGGCAGACAAGGATAATCGACCAATTACAAAAATGGCAGAAGTGGCAAAAACATTATTAAGGATTCCAATGGCGCACCAAATGGTCGGGGATTACTTAATAATAAATGAAGACACAACTCACCCGGAACGGGCCATGCACATGTTGATGAGGCCGTACCAAGTTGAGGCCTTGCGGGCAATTGAGTGGGCTGCCAACGGGTGGGATGTCGAATCACATATTCCACATGGTGGCTATATCTGGCATACCACCGGTTCGGGGAAAACTATTACTTCTTTTAAAGCAGCAACTTCGTTATCAAAGAAATTTGAAAAAGTAATATTCTTACTCGATCGTAAGGATTTGGACAAGCAAACGAGTGATAATTTTAAAGCATATTCCCAATATGACAGTATTGATGTTGATGATTCACCATATACTGATTCTTTACGACGTAAACTGCAAAGCAGTATGAAGGGAGTTGTAATTGCAACTACTTATAAGCTAAGCAATGTTGTCAAAGATTTATTGGAGAATGGTGATTCGTATAATATTTTGGATAAGACTATGGCTATTATCGTTGATGAAGCGCATCGAACTACGATGGGTGAAATGATGATGACAATTATGGAATCTTTCAAAAAAAGCCTATTTTTTGGATTTACCGGAACTCCATTGTTCGATGAGAATCATGTTAACGGTATTATTGATGAAAATTATGAACGGTACCGTACAACTTCTCAGATGTTTGGTCCAGAATTACACCGTTATACAATTGACCAGGCAATTAAGGATCGAAATGTCCTCGGATTCCATGTTAACTACATGAATACAGGGGAGTTCAATTCTTATTCTGACTTAGTTCCTAGGTGGATAAAAATCAGAAAGTCCATTCCAGGAAACAAGTTAACAGATGAACAGTTACAACAAAAAGCACTTGAATTAGAGGGAAATCACAACAAGGATCAAGATGGGATTACTAATGGACGAGCTATTTTGGAAAATGATGTGATTTTTGGTCAAGATGTAAAAGAGGTTCCTGAAGGTGGAATAAAATATCAAGATGAAAAACACATTCCGCAAGTAGTAACATTGATTATTGACGACTGGGAAAAACAGTCAAAGGGTATCATTAATAATGAATCTAAACCATACAAGTTTAACGCAATCCTAACTGTGGCACTCAAATCGCGGGTTATGCAATACTATCAAGAATTTAAAAAGCAATTAGCTGAACGAAAAGTGAAGCTAAATTTTACTGCCACTTTTTCAGCCGGAAACGGAAATAGTGAAGAAGGATCTAAGGATCAAGCAAACTTAAGAATGATTTTCGATGATTGGCATGTGCTCGGCCACCCACACTATAATGTTGACTCGAAAAAAGCTGAACAAGGTGAGCCTGGATTTTTTGCTGATATTACTTCTGTGTTCAAAAACGGAGGTCATGGTTTGAAAGATAATAATCTTGATTTGATTATAGTTGCTGAACGATTATTGACTGGATTTGATTCCAAATTAACCAATACCTTGTATATTGATCGTCAATTGAAGCTTCAGGGATTAATTCAGGCATATTCCAGAACAAACCGAGTATATGGACCGGATAAGGAGTTTGGTTCCATCGTGAACTTCATGTATCCAGCCAAAACCCGGTATAGTTTAGAACAGGCTTTGTGGCTGTACGGATCTGGCGGGTCGAATTCAAGGGTGATTATGGCAGAATATCCACTTGTTGTTCAAGAATTCAGACCAATTTATGAAGAGATGCATCAGATATTGCTGGACCCTGAAAACTGGATTGATTTAAAAGATGATGAAGAGAATAAAATGTCATTTTTGACGGCGTTTAAGAACTCATCAAAACAGCTAAACTTTTTGGCGCAGTATTATGAATTTGACTGGAATGGTTTTGGGGAAAAAGAGTTACCGCTCACTGAAGAGTTATGGTTAAAGTATCAAGGAGCCTACAACAATCTAAAACCAAGTGGACCTGGTGTTGTTGATGAAGATTTAATTGATTTAGGCTCAGCCAAGTTGGCTGACACTCAAACTGTTACCTTTGATGAAATCATCCATCTGATAGGCAAGGCTGTGGGTGAACAACCTGGGTTTGATGATACCAACGAAGAAAACCTGAGATTGATTAACGAAAACATAATGAAGTTACGAAGCTTTGGAGATAATGACAATGCGGAATTACTTCAAAAATTCATGGTAGAAGTCGTTGATAATAGAGAATTAAATCCAGATAAAACTGTCGCTGAAAACTTTCATGAGTTTGTTGTTCGCAAAGGTAAAGAGCAAATCGTTATTTATGCACGCAAACAAGCTGTGGATCCAATTATATTGAGAAGGGTCTATGATTCGTTCAATGAGGAATCCGAAAGCATTGATTATATGGATGACTTGAGAAAGAGTTCTAACTACAAAGAGTCTGAATGGTATAAAGACAAATCCATTAACCATGGACTAGCGCCAGTTAGTTATAAAAACATGCTGAACGAAACTACTGAATCTTGGTTACGAGAAACAAAAGCAATCTATAAAAATTTAGACGATTAGTCAAAAATCCAACTAAATATGTTTTTAGCATAGAAAAAGTAATGTACTTCTGTATCAATTAATTAGGAAACTATTTTGTGGTTTCCTAATTTTTTTATGGAGGTGTCTTTATGACACAAGATGCTAAGCTATACCAATACTTTTTCCAATGGATGAAGTTGTACAAGTTAGATGCAGTTCGCCCAGTTACTTACCGAAAGTACGAGATGACACACAGGCAGCTCGTTTATTTGGCACCTGAGTTAAGGATGAGTGAATTAACCCGTTTGACTTATCAACAGTTGTTGAATGACTATGCTGCAAGCCACGAGCGGCAGACAGTAATGGATTTCCATCGACATATTAAGAGCTCATTAATAGATGCCTTAGAGGAAGACATTATAGACAGAGATCCGACTCGCAAAGCGATCATAAAAGGTATACAACACAGGCAGCATAAAACTAAATTTTTAAATCAACATGAAGTACAGGAATTGCTAAATACTTTGGTGCTTGATGAAGGTGTGAATTGGGATTACTTTATTTTACTCGTTGCAAAGACAGGATTGAGATTTGCCGAAGCTCTGGCAGTTACACCGAACGATTTTGACTTTGCGCATCAATATTTGAATATTAGTAAAACTTGGGATTATAAGTCTGCTAAAGCGGGATTTGCGCCTACGAAAAATAAATCATCAATGCGAAAAGTACAGTTAGATTGGCAGACAGTAATACAATTTTCTCAACTTACAAAGAATTTACCAGCAGATGAACCAATTTTTGTTCGAAGTAAGGTGTATAACGATACTGTGAATCATTATCTTGAAAGATTGTGCAAAAAAGCAGGAATTGAAGTTATTTCGGTTCATGGACTACGGCACACACATGCTTCATTGCTACTGTATGCAGGGGTTAGTATTGCTTCAGTGGCAAGAAGACTGGGGCATTCTAATATGACAACAACTCAACAAACGTATTTGCATATAATCCAAGAGTTGGAGAATCAAGACAACGATAAAGTAATGAAACATCTGGCCAGTTTAATATAATTTTTTTATTATAAGTCATGGAGGGTGATCCTTCCATGGCTTATTTTGCTGACGTTGATTGGCAGCGATAAGGTTATTTGTGTGTTCAAATAGCATCCCTATTTTACTTTGCTCATTCTTATCTGGTATCAAAATTTTTATTTTTTCGATAGTATTTTTTGATAAACTTGGAACACCTGTGGACTCATCAAATTTTTTCCAAGGAATTATTTGGCAAAGTGAATAAATAAATAACAAACTAGTTTCAGATTCAGGAGTTAAGAAGAATAAAGTGTCAACAGTCCAAAAAGGTGCTTTCAATAATTGTGGGGAATTAATAGTTCCTTTTCTTCCAATTCCAACTGCATCTTTTTCAGAGAGACTTTCATCAACACTTAACATATAACCCCCGGTGCCAAAAACAGGAATAGCACCATAGTTTAGCTTTTTATAATCTTTCCCAGAATTAACTCGTAAAACATCTTGCAGGGTACGCTGTTCCCAAGCGTTATTAAAATAAGCAATACTTTAAATTTTTAATTTTTCTGGTTACGCTTGGGAACAGCGTAAGTTGAATGAAGTCGTTTCACGAAGATCAAAAACATCCAAAAGCAATAGTCTGCCCACGGTAGAATTTGAAGATATAAACTCCGGAGTAGGTACACTTAATAAGAATATATACCGTAAAAGTAGTCATAAATCAGGAATTATGTTCATTTCAGGTGATATATTGTTTGGGAAACTACGACCATATTTAAAAAATTGGCTTCATCCCAATTTTACAGGAATTGCTGTCGGTGATTTTTGGGTTTTTGATCCCCAAAACAATGATGGATCTTTTATATATTATTTAATTCAATCTCCTAAATACTGTGAAATTTCAAACTTATCTATTGGCAGCAAGATGCCAAGATCTGATTGGCAAATAGTATCTAATACATTTTTTCATATTCCTAATGTTGAAGAGCAGTCATTTATTGGGAAGATTATAAAATATATTGACAACCTTATCGCTGCCAATCAACGTCAGCAAATATTAGTAGGATTTGAATTATTAAATATACTAAATCTGTTCAAAAATCTGAATAATTCAACATAAGTATTTAGTTATAAAGACGCCTTTGATATGATTGAATAAATAAACGAAAAGAGAAAAAAATGGAAAAATTTGAAAACCTATCCAAAATAGGACAAGAAAATGTTGTAATGCCACGAATTATTGAAACGTTAAAAAGATTAGGTGGTAGAGCAGGCAGAAATGAGTTGATGATTGAAGTAGTTTCCAATGCCGATGATATTCCGGATGAATATGCTAAATCAATGAGGACAAGTAAAAATGGAAATGACTATCTACCATTTCAATATACATTTAACTTTGCAGTAAAAAATCTAATTTTAGCAGAATTTATGATACGACCGGAAAGAAGCGTTCTTGAATTAACTGAAAAAGGCAGAACATTTAATCTTGCTTCGTTTGACGCCGAGTCGGATGTTAGAAAAATATCAGGTCCAAAGTGGAAAGAAAATAGTGAAAGAAAGCAAAAAAAGGGTAAGAAAAAAGGCTCAAAGGCAGCGCGAAACGTCAAAGAGTTTGACAATGATGATCAAGTAGATGAATGGAGGGACCAGCTGGCGATCGCGCTGTCACAATTTACGCCAGCAAAATTCGAATTATTCGCTCGCCTGTTAATTAAAAATATGGGTGTAACACTTGATGAAAATATTGGTATGAAATTATCTGGAGATGGCGGATTGGATGGATATGGCTATCTGACTACTGATGATTTTAGAACCGCTAGAGTAGCAATTCAGGCCAAACGCTGGAATGGCCTAGTATCCTCGCCGGAAATTGATAAGTTCAGAGGCGCAATGGATAAATACAATGCTGAATATGGCGTTTTTATTACAACATCTGATTTCACGAGAGATGCCATTCATGCTTCACGAGTTGGTACTAGAGTTATCACATTAATTAATGGTGACAAAATTGCTGATTTGGTTGCAAAATTTAAGTTGCACGTTCAGCCAGTTACAACTTATGTATTGGATGAGTATTACGAAGGCTCTGAATAATTATAATTAGGAGGTTTTACTATGGCAGAAGGCAGTATCCTACAACTAAGAATTCAGTTGAATGAAGTACATCCGCCGGTATGGCGTCGAATTTTAGTACCAATAACAATCAGATATGACCAATTAAATGTAATTATTCAATTGGCTTTTGGTTGGACTAACTCGCACTTGCACGGATTTGTTGTCGCACATGATCGACAAATTGAATATATTCCAGAAGGTTCCGAAGATATGGCATTTGGTAAACCGTTGCTAACTAAGAATTATTTACTGTATCCAGATATCAAAAAAGGCAGTGTTACGTATACTTATGATTTTGGGGATGACTGGGAACACAAAATTAAACTTGAAAAAATACTTTCCATCGATGAAATACCAAGTGCTAAACTCCCTTATTGTATCGGTGGTCGTGGCGCTAATCGAGTTGAAAATTCACGTGGCATGGATGCATCTATGAACGGTGCGTCTGATTTGGCGTTCGACAAAGATAGTTTAAATGAATTATTAGAGGAGTATGCAGCTGCTGGTGAAATGATGCTTCATGTGGATTTGTAGTTGATTCACTGATACTGTTCAAAATAGAGTAGTTAGAATGAAAAAAGCTTGCTGTCAGTTGATAGCAAGTTTTTTTTAATTTGTTATTGCAAGGATAATAATTTATTGCGTGAAAGGGTATACTGGTTATGAAAGAATTCAGTAAGTAAATTTGCTAAATTCAGTATCGGCAAGAACGAGATTAACTCTCGAAAATTCTAATGTTAATACTGTGTTGGACAATTATGGTCTACTGCAAAACATAGATAAAGCCATGTCAATTGAAAGCGTTTAGTCAAATTAGGAGTGTTAAAAATGACAACCAGTATTGAAGTCAACAAAAAAAGTGTAAAGCAACTTTTGGAATCGGGAAAGCGACAAAAGTTTGTAATCCCGGAATACCAAAGGCCCTATGCTTGGTCAGAAGAACAAGCGCAAACATTGTTTGACGATTTGGTAGAGTACACGGTTAATGACAACGAAGAAACATATTTTCTTGGCACGATTGTTTCTTACGAAAATAATAGTACCCAGGAAATTATTGATGGTCAACAAAGAATCACAACCTTATTTCTTTTACTGCGGGCGCTTTATACTAAACTGTCAAAGCAAACACCATCGCACCAAGTTAATTTTCAAAAAAGTCAGATAGAGCCAGCTATCTGGGCACAAGATGAAGTAACTGGAAAAATTGATTTTGATAAAATTTTGATTTCATCAGAGGTTATGGGAGACGATGGGAATCAAAGATTTACTGAAATATTGAAGAGTGGTAGATCCGACCCCAAATTCAACGATAACTATTCAAAAAATTACATCTTATTTCAACAACAAATTGAAGAATTTCCAACCGATCAGCCGATGCAACTTTATGCTTTTATTTCTAATATTCTGAACCGAGCAATCTTGTTACCGATTACTGCGGATTCTCAGGATACTGCTTTGACAATATTTTCGACATTGAATGACAGGGGATTGGCATTATCTGATGCAGATATATTTAAAGCTAAAATATATAATCATTTAGATGCTACAGGTAAAAATAAATTTATTGAAAAATGGAAGCGACTTGATGAAGACACTACACAAGCTAGTGAGAGCATTCAAAAGTTATTTTACTACTACATGTTTTACCTTCGAGCACTTGAAAATGATAGAAAAACCACGACACCAGGTATTAGAAAGTATTATTCTAGGGACAACTTTAAACGACTTTATCAAAACGACTTAATGGATAATTTAAATGCGATTCTTTCTCTATGGATAGTTGTTAATAATCGCACTGAAATAGATGAAAGCTGGTCCAAAAATATTCAAATTAAGCAAACACTTGATGAACTGACATCCTATCCAAATGAATTTTGGAAGTATCCTGTTGTTATTTTTTATTTAAAGCATCATTTTGACGACAATTTTGATCAGACATTTCTTAAATTTTTGCGGCATTTATTAGCTGCTTTGTGTGCAAGATATATTGTTACGCCGACGATCAATGCTGCTAAGCGTGGGATATTAAATTTAAATGCTGAAATTGTTAAATCATCCACGCCTAAGTTTGATTTCAGTGTGGTTGATGAAAACGAGTTGAAGGAAAAAATTAAAAATGCTCATCGCAACACTGTTAGGATGATTTTGAAAATACTTGCATATCAACAGCAGGATGATCTGTTACCCAGAAAGTGGGAAATCGAACATATTTTACCCCAAAAATGGCAATCAAGTTTTTTCCCTTCTAATTCTGATAAAGAAGTAAAGGAATTGGTTGAACATATTGGAAATAAGATCCCGTTTGAAAAGCGATTGAATATTATTGCAAGCAACGGATATTTCGAAAAAAAGCAAGAAAGTTATGCTAAAACGAAAATTCAAATATTATTAGACTTATCGGCCACGAATACAAAATGGGGATTAGATGAAATTAGAGAACGAGATATGAGAACATCTGATGATTTAGTCTCTTTATTGAATATGTGGGGTTTGAATGAAAACGAGGATGAATCGGAAATAGATGCATTTCAAGTTAAAATACCAGTAAATCAAGTCGAAAAATATAATGGATTTACCAATGCGCTAGGTTTGGATGATAGTGATGGAAGTAGACGAGAATTCCTAGATCTGGTAAGTAAGAAAAAATAATCAATTTAAAAAAAGTCTGGTAGTTTCACGTGGAACAATTAGTAACGAAAAAATTTAGGTTAAAAATAATGCCATTCATGATTTTTTAAAGTCAAATAATGTCAAAAAGTTTCATTTCAATTTTACAAAATAGCGTGGCAGTGTCTTGTGATCCATAGGTAAATAGATGCTGACTTCTATTTGTACGTTCAAATTAACGTTGAAATAAGTTTAGCCAGGCAACTATTGATCATATAATTTATAAGAAATGCCTTGACCAAAGTGCATATGTCGAGTAGATTATATATTAACCCAATTGGGAAATATTAGTTAACAGGAGGTCCAAAATGGCGCAGCGAGAAGAAAATATAAATGATCAGATGAAGGTTCGCCGAGATAAAGCCACAGAACTTGAGGCGATGGGAATTAAACCTTTCGGTCATGCTTATAAACGTACAGACTTAGCCAGCGACTTACACACGAAGTTTGATAGTGTTGATAAGTTTGATGACACCGTTCACGTTATTGCCGGTCGTATCATGGCTAAACGTGGAAGTGGAAAAGCAGCCTTTGCCGATATTCAAGACAGAAGCGGCGAAATTCAGATTTACGTTCGTGAAGATGAAGTTGGCGAAGATAATTACAAGATTTTTGGCATTGTTGACCTCGGAGATATTATTGGTATCGAAGGTCACATGATGAAAACTGATACAGGTGAGTTAACACTTAAAGCCAATAAGATCGAGTTCTTATCTAAAGCGCTGCGTCCTCTTCCTGATAAATTTCATGGATTACAAGATCAAGAAATTATCTATCGTAAACGATATCTAGACTTAATTACAAACAGAGAAAGTTTTGATCGCTTTATTGCTCGGACAAAGATCAAGAAAGCCATTAGAAAATATTTGGACGGACAAGGCTTCTTAGAAGTTGATACTCCAGTTCTACAGACACAAGCCGGTGGTGCTGAAGCACGTCCATTCATTACTAAGTCAAATGCACTTAGCATTCCGTTGTATCTACGAATTGCCACAGAATTATATCTGAAGAGATTAATTGTCGGTGGTTATGAAAAGGTTTATGAACTAGGTAAGGACTTCAGAAATGAAGGTGTCGATACTCGTCATAACCCAGAATTCGATATGATTGAAACATATGTTGCGTACTATGACTATCAAGATGTTATGGACGAAACAGAAGGAATCATCAAGGCTGCAGCCCATGCTGTTAAGGGTGACAACGCCATTATCACGTATCAAGGCAAAGAGATTAACTTGCAAGATAAGTTTGCTAGAAAGCACATGGTTGATGCGATTAAAGATGAGACTGGTGTTGATTTCTGGCAACCAATGAGTGTTGATGAAGCTCGTAAGTTAGCTGATAAGTTCCACGTTGAGTATGAACCATATTGGACTGTTGGACACATTATTAATGGATTCTTCGAAGACTTAGTTCAAGATACATTGACACAACCAACATTCATCTATGGTCACCCAGTTGAAATTTCTCCACTTGCAAAGAAGAACGTCGATGACGATCGCTTTACAGACCGATTTGAACTGTACATCAACAAGATGGAATATGCTAATGCCTTTACAGAATTAAACGATCCAATCGACCAACGTCAACGGTTTGAAGCCCAAGATGTTGAACGTGAGGCCGGTAACGAAGAGGCTCACGGTATCGATGAAGATTACCTTGAAGCAATGGAATATGGTATGCCGCCTACAGGTGGATTAGGAATTGGTACTGATAGATTAGTTATGCTGTTAACGGATGCACCATCAATTCGTGACGTCATGCTTTTCCCTACTATGAGACCATTAGACTAATCAACAAATACGATTGACACGAAAAGCACATCGCAGGATGTGCTTTTTTTATGCACAAATTTAGGCTCTTCGTCAAGAAGTACTGATGACTTAATTCAAGGACGTAGTCCTTACTAGGCAACTAGTTCTCTTTCAGGAGGATTAGTTGTTTTTTTGTTTAGCTGTTTTAAACTGTTTTTATAATTTATAGAGTAGAAACTAGTAGAAAATGCTACAAGTATCCTAAGTCTGAAATTGGTAAAGTTTCTGAAGCCGTATGCTGTTCGTTTTATTACTTTGATTTTATTGTTACATCCTTCAACGGGACCATTTGTATAACCCTTATAATCTTTGATGAAAA
>NZ_AWTT01000053.1 GCF_000876205.1 Paucilactobacillus wasatchensis
AACAAATAGTATCATTTGCCTAATTAGTTGTCAACGTCAATTTAATATTTTCTCAAAAATAAGAAATAAGTTAAATGCCTCAGCGACAAGAACAATCATACCAAAACCAACAATATCCCGTCAAGCTGTTTTACCTAAAAATATGATTAGAATGTCATTTGCATATCTGATAGGCATTCATGAATTTCGATCGCTGTTAAATCTAGGTCATCAAACTCAAATTCATGAAATGGTCGATATTCAGTCAACTGAAACAATTGGGTTGTATGATCATAAGTTACACGACAAAGTTCAATGCCGAATTGTTCAAAACGACGTACCTGCTTTTGCGATGTATTATCCCGTTGCATCGCATACAGTCTACTCAAAATTTGAAATAATTTTGATTCCTCCATAAAATACTTTCCTTTCTGTTTACTTTAAGATTGCTCTCTAAATATAGCACAACTATGGTAGAATTGATTCTAATTAAATCCTAATAATATTATGAAAGAGGTAATGATTGTGAGTCTGTACCGTGATGATTTAAATTCACAGCTAAATGGTATTCAAGTTTCTGAAATCAGGCAGTTCGATGAAGTCGCTAGTTCAATTCCAGATATCTTGAAACTAACGCTTGGAGAACCTGATTTCAATGTTCCTACACATGTTCAGCTAGCTGCAAAAAAAGCAATTGACAATAATTTCTCCCATTATACGACTAACGCGGGTATTCCTGAATTGCGTCAGGCAGCTGCCAACTTTCAAAATCAAAAATACGGTCTCCATTATCAAGCTAATAATGTAATTACAACTGTCGGGGCATCCGAAGCAATAGCAGCTGCCCTAACTGCTATTTTGAATCCCGGGGATGGTGTCTTGATTCCTGCACCGATCTATTCGGCCTATTCTCCGTTAATAGCTTTGAACCATGGCGTGGAAGTCCGCATTAATACTCGTACCAATAATTTCGTATTAACACCTGAATTGGTTGAAACCGCTGTGCAAGCACATCCCGAATTACAATTTAAGGCCATTGTCTTAAATTACCCTAACAACCCAACCGGCATCACCTACCGTAAGAATGAGCTCGAAAAATTGATAGCCGTTTTTCAAAAATATCATTTATGGGTTATTAGTGATGAGATTTATTCAGAACTGACATATGGTGAGCAACACACATCGATCGCTACTTTAATCCCAGAACAAACAATTCTGATCAGCGGCTTGTCAAAATCGCACGCAATGACTGGTTGGCGACTTGGATTTATCTTTGCAGATGTTGCTTTAATTGAACAAATCAAGAAAGTGCACCAATACTTAGTTACTTCTGCCACCTCCATCGTACAAAAAGCTGGTGTGGAAGCTTTAACAAATGGTGCGGACGACGGACTTAAAATGGCAAAAGAGTACGTTCAACGACGCGATTATGTCTATCGTGAAATGACATCAATGGGTTTTGAAATTGCTCGACCGGATGGCGCCTTTTATATCTTTGCCAAAATCCCCGCTGAATTTAATCAAGATTCAATGGCATTTTGTCAGGACCTGGCACATAAAAATCACCTCGCCCTGATCCCTGGTCATGCATTTGGTACTGAAGGTGAAGGTTATGTTCGATTGAGTTACGCCGCCGACATGGCCAGGTTGCACGAGGCAATGAAGCGATTGCGAGCCTATATGACGGATTCTACAAATAAAAACTAATTAAACAAGCATCGCACCGGTGAATACCAGTTGCGATGCTTATTTGATCGGTTTAGGGATAATTATTTTAACTGAAACGAAGCCAAAATGGCAGATTATTTCGCCTAGCGTTAGGCTCATACTCTAATCGCCTTTTTGACCACTCTTGATTTTATCTGGTTTAATCACCAGTGCGAACATTCCTGCAAACATCCCAAAATAGTATGTTAATAATCGCCATAGTAGCATTGCCAATACTAATTTGCTATTTGCCCCAATGAAGCTCGAAAACAACACGGAGAAACTGTACTCTGCTCCGCCCGCACCACCAGGAATTGGGAACAACGAAATAATCATCACAATTAGAATGTGCAGACTCGTTACCATAATTAGATTTAGACCATGTACACCCAGAGATAACATGATGAAATACGGAATTAAGTAATAGAATAATAACTGGAAGAAAGTTAAGATTACAACTTCCAATAGCTTAACTCCCTCAGATTTAATTCGTAAACTTTCTTGATAAAAGTTATCGATCTTGCTGTCCAAATTAGCTTTCATTGCAGCAAATTTTTCAGCTGAGCGAAACCATTTGATCGGGCTAATCAGCAAGTTAACTAATCGCTTAGTGAATCCATGCCAATACATAATCATCAACAGGCCAACGATTACCGTCAGGTGAATTAAAAAACCGAACACCACTAATAGTGACAGGGCATGTAATTTCACTGCAATATAGTGAAAGCCGATCATCAAACTAAACAAAAAGTTAATCACAATCATCGCCTGAAAAACAACAAATTTCATGAGTAACACAGAACTTGCTTGACCTGCGTCCACTCCGCTTTGCATCATCGCAATTAACTGCGCCGGTTGCCCACCAGTTGAAAACGGCGTTATTCCATTAAACAACTGTTCCACTAACGGTACACGGAGTGCGTTTTTGAATGTAAAATCCGGGTGGCGGTCCGCCATGAATACTTTGACCACGACCCCTTCTAAACCTAAATACAAGACAATGCAAATCACAGCAACCAAAAACCACCGCCAATGTAACGTGGCTAAATCATGAAAGATGGCCGACAATTTGACGTCGCGTAATGAATATCCAAAAATTAAGATGCCGACAAGCAACATCACTATGAGCACAATTTGATTGCGTCTTGACATTTTTAATCCTCTTTTGCCTGATGTAGATAAAAGCGATGCCAGATCTTGGCGAGATGGTCTTCTGAATAGCGTTGTGACGCAATCAATGATTTATCATGCAGAAACTTAAGCCCTGCAGGATTATCTTTCAACAATGATATCTTAGCTTGCATATCAGCGACGTCATCTGCCGCTTCATAATAACCGTCGATGATTGAACGATATAAATCTAAATTGCGCAATAAAACGGGAGTCCCACAACTGAAAGCTTCTAAAACTGACATTGGAAATAACTCATTGTAAGACGGTAACAAAAACAAATTAGCCATATTATAATAATTAGCCAATTCATGGCGGTCAACTATACCAGTAAACTTCAAGTTAGCTGGTGGATTGTCAACCACTTTTTTTAGTTCTGCATAGCCATCAGTAATGCGCCCAAACGAAAAGCCACCTGCCCACACAAACTGAATGTCGGGATTTTGTTGTGCCAAGGTAATGAAATCATTGACACCCTTGCGTTCCTGAATCTGCCCTGTCCCTAATATTATGAATTGGTCTGCATCAAAGTGATATTGTTGCCGTAATGCTTCAATTTTATCAGCTGGTAATTCGTGAAATTCATCGTGATTAACAAAATTAGGAATATAGGTAATCTTACCGCGGTCAATGCCATTGGCCTCCAGCTTACTAATGAACGAAGGATTCACGACAACAATGTGATCCATGCGGCGGTAAAACGCCAACACATACCAATAAAAAATTGCCCGAAACGGCTGTGGAATTTTGATACTACCCTCCAACGTTTCCGGCAAAAAATGAACGTAACCAATTTTACGACCTCTGCCTGGTAAAAAGGTTGACAGGAAAAACGGAAAGTTAATCGTGTGGTAGTGACTAATCTGGCTGCGGCGATAGCGATTAATTTTAATATCAAATTCACCGCTAAATCGGTCCTGCAATAATTGCATTAGTTCCAGATAAGCACTGCCAACTCCTTGTCCCTTAACCTTATCAGCAGCAGAAAACATCGTAATTTTTAACATTTATTATCCTCGTGGTCCGCGAAACAGATTCACTGGTTCATGACTTTCTTGCGCCAGTGTAATCTGACTATCGCGATAAAATTTAAGTACTCGTTTAGCAAAACTTTCAGCTGAAATTTCATCAAGCTTCTTAGCGCGGCGATTGGTATCTTCAGCTGTCGTAGGTTGCGTCAAATAATTGACCACATCAGCCACTAAATCAGCTTTCTTTTGGAAACTGTGACCAATTGCTGGATCATCGATTAATTCGTCTGTGTATGGGCTGCGCATGACCACAATTGGTAAATTCGATGCCAACGCTTCAATATAGGTTAGCCCTTGGGATTCAGAATCAGATGCAGCAGCAAACACGTCCGCCATTTGATAATAGTGATACACGTCATTATTGTTGACTTCACCAGTGAATGTAACGTGGTTTGTCAATTTCATTTCAGCGACCTGATTTTCCAGCGTCTCTTTAGCTGGACCATCCCCCACAATTAAAAGCTGGGCAGTCGGTAATTTAACCAATATATCCGGTAAAGCCTCAATGAGCTCATGAATATTTTTCTCAAAAGCCAAGCGACTTAACGATAAAATCACCGGTGTGTCATCAGTATAGCCTAATTTTTGGCGTAGATCGTGCTGCTCAGCCGGGTTATCAATTTTTTGATAGCGTGCCACATCCACACCGGTTGGAATAATACGAATTGGTGACTTCACGCCATAGCTTTCCAATGTTTTTAGCACCCGTTCACTTGGTGCAATGACACCCGTCATATGCAACAAGTACAACGACACCATTTGTTTAACGTTTTTAGGCTTTAAAATGCGACCATTGGCAATGTAATGAAGGTAATCTTGATACATTGTATGATACGTATGCACACACGGAATGTGCAGTGCACGCGCCACTACTTTACCAATCCAGCCAAGTGAAAATTCAGTTTGGTTATGAATCACATCCAAATCAAGTTCCTTGGCAATGCGGTAGGCTTTAAAAAGCCCGCGAATGGCAATGCGACGATCGGTAAAGGAAACAAATGGAACACTAGCAACCCGAAAAATTCCGGGCTCAATTTCGTCTTTATCAACTTTAGGATCAGTGGTTGTAAAAATATAAACGTTATTCCCCTGAGCTGTTAACTCATCACGTAACGTTTTAATAGAAGTTGCGACACCACTGACCTGTGGAAAATATGTATCTGTAAATAAGCCGATGTTCACAAGTGTTCTCCTTCAATTCTCAAATCTGGTTAATAGATTATTTATTTTACTGCGTCTTACCTGCCAGCATTTCTGGTCACTGTCAGACTGTAATCATTTTAATTGTACTAAATCCTTAGCTGAATATCAATTTCAACCCGAGAAATTCAACGGTCTATATTGTACCGTAAACTACTAAATAAACCAAATTGATTCACCGACAAATAGAGCATCAGCCGTTAATAATTAGTTGCAGGTTAAGTGCCCATAGATAAGCACTGGCGGCGTTTCTCAGCTGAACAGTAATTCATAAACACAGGCTATTCAAAATATCCTTAAGAAACTAATAAATCGAAAAAATCCCGTACTCTCAACACGTGAAAGTACAGGATTAATTAATGACGCCGTTATTTAATATCTAATTGCTTAACAAGTTCGATTACTTCTTCGTTGGATTCGGCATCCAATGCCTGATCAACTAATTTTTGTAATCTAGTGGTGTCTAATTTTTTCATTAATGAACGAGTTTGGAGCATTGACGTTGCACTCATCGAAAATTCGTCCAAGCCCATGCCCATCAATAACGGCACAGCAACTTGGTCACCAGCCATTTCACCACACATACCAGCCCATTTACCTTCTTGATGGGCGGTATCAATAACCCGCTTGATCAAGCGTAGCAGAGATGGATTATATGGCTGATATAGATATGACACATGTTCATTACCACGATCAGCAGCAAAGGTATACTGAATCAAATCATTGGTGCCAATACTAAAGAAGTCAGCATACTTAGCCAGTTTATCGGCGATCATAACCGCGGCTGGAATTTCCATCATCATTCCGACTTGGATATTGTCAGCGACACGCTGGCCTGCGTTAACCATTTTTTGCTTTTCTTCGTCATAGATTGCACGTGCCTGCTTGAATTCATTAACCGTCGCGATCATTGGGAACATGATGGCTAGCTTACCGTAGTTAGATGCACGCAATAATGCCCGTAGTTGAGTTCGAAAAATCTCTTGCCGATCTAAACTAATTCGAATAGCCCGGTAACCCAAGAATGGGTTCATTTCTTCAGGCAAAGGCAAATACGGTAGGTGCTTGTCGCCTCCGATATCCATTGTCCGAATAACCACTTGTTTGTCACCCATACCGGCAATAACTTTTTTATATGCTTCAAATTGTTCGTCTTCAGTTGGTAGTTCAGCCGAGTTCATATAAAGAAATTCTGATCTAAATAGTCCAACAGCCTCACCACCATTATCCAACACGGCAGCTAAATCATCAGGTGTTCCAATGTTAGCAGCAATATCAAAATGTTTGCCATCAGCACTCTTGGTGGAGCTGTCTTTTAACTCACCCCACTCAGCCTGTTCACGCTCAAATTGGGCAGCCATTTGTTGGTATTGGTCAATTTCTTCATCACTTGGATTAACAATCGCCTTACCATGAATACCATCAACAATAACGGTATCGCCATCATTAATAGTGGTAGTGGCATTTTCTGTTCCAACCACTGCCGGAATTTCGAGGGTCCGTGACATAATCGCAGAGTGTGACGTCCGACCACCAATATCAGTAATAAAGCCCTGCACAAATTGACGATCCAGTTGTGCCGTGTCACTAGGGGTCAAATCATGCGCCACCACAATTGATTGTGTATTGATCAATGCCGGACTAGGTAACTTAACTCCCAATAAATGGCTCAACACTCGCTTAGTAACATCCCGGACATCCCCAGCACGTTCCTGCATATATGTGTTGTCTGTCATTGCCTCGAACATTGCAATATAAGAATCGGTCACTTCCTTGAGTGCTGATTCTGCATTGACATGTTCTTCGTTAATTTTCTTTTCGATCCCACTAATTAATTCTGGGTCAGCCAAAATAGTGATGTGCGCCTCAAAAACAGCCGCTTCTTCTTCACCAAGTGACTTAACTGCGTGTTGCTTAATTACTTCAAGCTCATCTTTAGACGTAGCAAAAGAATCATGAAGTCGTTGGACCTCATGATCCTCGTTTTCAATCACCTTTTTGTCAAATGACAAATCAGGATCAACTAACATGTACGCCTTAGCAATCGCAACACCATTACTAGCAGCAATTCCATTTAGTTGATTTGACATTAAGCTGAAAGTCCTTCCTTAGTCATTGTTTCGCTAATCGCAGCAATGGCTTCTTTTTCGTCGGCACCTTCTGCTGAAATCGTAACATTAGCATTTTGACCAACGCCAAGTGACATAACGCCCATGATTGACTTTAAGTTTACGCTCTTACCTTCGTATTGTAAGGTAACGTCTGAGCCAAACTTAGACGCAGTTTGAACCAAAATAGTTGCTGGACGTGCATGAATTCCTGTTTCTGCTGTGATATTAAAATCGCGTTTTTCCATATGTGATCAATCTCCTTCAAGATTAAAAATTAAGTAGAACCTCAGCCCAATTGGTATGAAAGTTCTTTCTGCACTTTATTCTAGCAATTGTAAGCGGTAAATACAAGCATAAAACAAAGTGTGGTACGTTCCCGTTTGTAATCAGTATAACAGATCTTTTAAGCAACCGCCTGTAAGTGAAATTTTAGTCATCTTTTTCTAAATGATATTCAATTTCACCACCGCGCTTTGCGGTGCCAACAATTTCTTGCCGAAACTTATCTGCGCGGTATTTAATTTGAAATGCCATGAATTCCTCTGGCGTAATTACAAAGCTATCAATTTTACCTGCACGCAAATCTGCCATCATTTGCTGATAATCTTTTTCCATTACTGCACTTCCATTTCATTTAATAGGTACAATTATAGCTGAATTAAATTATTTTGTCAGATTAATCAAAATTTTAGCAATCAAAGCCACAGAGTGCTAAAATTTAGTTATTGAAACGAGAGTTTTAGTTTAAATTAGAACGCTTAAAGCTGCTGTACCAGCACTTACAGCCGCTTAAAAAATAAACTAAATCACTTGCATTCAATTAAAAAGTATGTATAATGTAGTCAATGGTCAAGAAAGGTCAAACTTTTCTAGCCAGTCAATTTAAAACTTAAAGGAGGTTTGCATATGTTATGTCAAAACTGTCATCAAAATCCAGCAACGATTCACCTACAGGCAACCGTTAATGGACAACGAATGCAAGTTGACCTCTGTCAAAATTGCTATCAATTAATGAAACAAGCACAAAACAACTTGATGAATGGAGGCGGCAATGGAATGGCACAAAATCCATTTGGCTTTGGCAACTTAGACGACTTGTTGCGTTCAATGCAACAAGGTCAAGGTGCTAGCAACGAGCAATCACAACAGGCTTTTGCTAACCAAACCCAAGCGCAAAATGGGCAAGGCGGTGGCAAAGGCAATGGCGGACTGTTAGCTCAATTCGGGATGAACTTAACCGAAATGGCAAAGGCCGGTAAAATTGACCCAGTCATTGGTCGTGATAAGGAAATTGCCCGTGTGATTGAAATTTTAAACCGGCGGACAAAGAATAACCCCGTCTTGATTGGTGAGGCTGGTGTTGGTAAAACTGCCGTTGTGGAAGGATTAGCACAAGCAATTGTGGCTGGTCAAGTGCCACAAAAATTAAGTAGTAAGCAAGTAATTCGCTTGGACGTTGTTTCCCTGGTTCAAGGAACTGGGATTCGGGGTCAATTCGAACAACGCATGCAACAATTAATGGAAGAAGTTTCCAAAAACAAAAATGTCATCTTGTTTATTGATGAAATTCACGAAATTATGGGCGCTGGTAATGCTGAAGGCGGCATGGATGCCGGTAACGTTTTAAAACCTGCCCTTGCCCGTGGTGATTTCCAACTTGTTGGTGCAACCACATTAAACGAATATCGCAAGATTGAAAAAGATGCAGCATTAGCTCGTCGGTTCCAGCCAGTTCAAGTCGATGAACCATCCGTGCAAGAGACTATTCAAATTTTGAACGGGATCAAGTCACGTTACGAAGACTATCACAACGTTAAGTATACTGATGATTCAATTAATGCTGCCGCTAAGTTATCGGCTCGTTATATTCAAGACCGTTTCTTACCCGATAAGGCAATTGACTTGTTAGATGAGGCTGGTTCAAAGAAGAACTTAACTTTGAAGACGGCGGATCCTGCAACAATTGAGAATGAAATCCACACTGCTGAGGCTCACAAGCAACAGGCACTGGATAATGAAGATTATGAAAAAGCAGCCTTTTATCGTGACCAGGTTACTAAACTGGAAAAAGCCAAGAAGGATGCCGAGGAAAACCATAGTGATGAAGCAGCCACAGTAACAGTCAAGGATATGCAAAATATTGTGGAAGAAAAAACCAACATTCCGGTTGGTGATTTACAAAAACAAGAAGAAACGCAGTTAAAGGATTTGGATGCTAAGCTTGAAAGTCACGTGATTGGCCAAAATGAAGCAATCAACAAGGTTTCCCGGGCTGTTCGTCGTAACCGAATTGGCCTAAATAAGTCTGGTCGTCCAATTGGCTCCTTCCTATTCGTTGGACCAACTGGTGTCGGTAAAACAGAAACTGCCAAACAACTGGCCAAAGAATTGTTTGGTTCCGAGGATTCGATGATTCGCTTCGACATGAGTGAGTACATGGAGAAACATAGCACCTCGAAGTTAATCGGGTCACCGCCAGGGTATGTTGGGTACGAAGAAGCTGGTCAACTGACTGAGCAGGTTCGTCGTCACCCTTACAGCTTGATTTTACTTGATGAAGTTGAAAAGGCCCATCCAGATGTTATGCATATGTTCTTGCAGATTTTGGATGATGGTCGTTTGACAGATTCACAAGGTCGGACGGTCAGTTTCAAGGATACAATCATTATTATGACGTCAAATGCTGGTTCCGGGGATGCAGTCGCAAGTGTTGGATTCGGTGCCGAAGCCGCTGGTGACACACACTCTGTTCTCAACAAATTAGGCGATTACTTCAAACCAGAATTCTTGAACCGATTTGATGCGATTGTGGAATTCAATGCATTGACTAAAGACAACTTGACTCATATCGTTGGTCTAATGATCGATGATGTTAACAAAATGTTGGCTGACCGTGGACTATACGTTCACGTCACTGCGCCAGTCCAGGAAAAGCTGGTTAATTTAGGTTATGACCCTACCATGGGTGCGCGTCCATTACGCCGAGTGATCCAGGAACAGATTGAAGACCGAATTGCTGACTTTGTCCTTGATAATCCAAAGATTAAGAACTTAACTGCTAAAATTGTGGATGGCAACATCACGCTGGAAGCAGCAAGTGAACAAGAAGTTGCAACACCGGTTGACGGCGCTGCGGCTAAGAAAGATTAGTTCGTTCAAAACACTTATCATTTTTTGGTAAGTGTTTTTTTATTTAAACAATAATGTTT
>NZ_AWTT01000054.1 GCF_000876205.1 Paucilactobacillus wasatchensis
TGGCGTTGTGGGAGAAACAGGGAGTGACTATTAATCAGCTGGGCGAAAAATTAGGCTTGGGCACCGGCACACTCACTCCTTTGTTAAAGCGGATGGAAGCAGCGGGGTGGCTGACGAGAACTCGATCGAAGCAAGACGAACGTCGGGTGATTATTGACCTAACTGAATACGCTAAACAAAATCAAGCTGCAATTTTGACCGCCACTAGTGACTGTATTTCACAATTAAATTTCAATCTTACTGATTATAAAAATGCAATGGCAGCAGTTACGGATATTCAACAACGGCTGACACAGGCAGAATAATTTGAAAAATATCAATTAATACCAACGTAATGAAAATTGCAGTTGGTATTTTTGTTTAAAGCGAGTTACTCGGCATTAGTATGCTAAAAATGATATTATATTAGTCGAAGTAACAGACGAGGAAGTGTTCAAATGGGCAAAATTAGAATTAATAATATGAGTTTTCACACATATAATGGTGTGTTTGCTGAAGAAAAAAAATTGGGTCAACGATTGCAGTTGGATGCTGAATTAAGTTATCCGATTGAGCAAGTGGTGCAACATGACGATTTGACAGAGACAGTTAGTTACGCAGATGTGTATCAAACAATCGAAGATTTCGTGTTGAGCAAAAACTATAATTTGATCGAAAGTTTAGCCAATCATTTATTGCAACAACTTTTGGTAACGTATCCCACAATTGAAGCAATTACACTACGAGTGCGTAAGTACAGTGTGCCAATTGCAGGTATTTTTGACAATGTTGAAATCGAGGTTTCGGGAGTACAGCAACATGGCAAGTGAACGGGCATATCTTAGCATTGGATCTAATATGGGGCAGCGGCAGAAAAATCTTGCCAATGCAGTAACAAGATTAAAGGCCAATCCCAAAATTGAAGTAGTACAAGTTTCAAGTATTTATGAAACAGAGCCCGTCGGTGGTGTAAAACAAGACGATTTTCTTAATATTGCAGTAGCAGTTCAGACCAATTTAACCCCAACACAATTGTTAGGTTACTTACACCAGATCGAACAGGCACTGCATCGGAAACGATTGGTTCACTGGGGACCGCGGACAATTGATCTTGATATTTTGCTATTCGGTAATTTAGTTCAAGGCGATGAAACACTGACATTACCACACCCAGAAATGCAAAATCGAAAATTTGTGTTGATACCATTACTAGAAATAACAAGGGATGATGAAAAAACTGCACAACTGGTCAAAAAAATGCTGTTACAGACGAACGATGAAACTAGGGTTCAAAAATACAATGATGGAGGCGCATCTATTTAATGGACGAAAAAAAGATAGAGAATGCAGTTAAAGAAATTTTAATGGCGATTGGAGAAGACCCAGCCAGAGAAGGATTAATGGAAACACCAGCTCGCGTTGCTAAAATGTATGGTGAAGTTTTTGCATCACTAGATGAATCCCCGGAATTTGATGATTATAAAGTTTTTCACGTTGAAGAAGATCCGGGTATGGTGCTAGTTCAGCAAATTCCATTTTATTCAATGTGCGAACATCATTTATTGCCATTTTTTGGGACAGCAAATGTTGCCTATGTGCCACGAGATGGCCAAATTATGGGTCTAAGTAAGATTCCTCGGTTAGTAGATTTTGTTGCTAAGCGTCCTGGGGTTCAAGAACGAATTACGACACAGATTGCAGCACAAATGAAACGAATTTTACAACCCAAAGGAATTGCGGTTTCACTATCAGCACGCCATATGTGCATGGAGATGCGCGGAATTAGCAAATCGGGACTATTCACCTATACCTCTAAGTTTGATGGAGTGTTTAAATCAGATGTTGAAATGAGAAATGAGTTTTTACGCCAGACAGGTAATCATAGTGAATAGTTATGAAAAAGTATTAGACCAGATGAATCACGAGATGCTTGCAGCAGACGATGATCGCGTTGCATTACTAAAAGAAGTATTAGCTGCGATGGATCATCCAGATAAAAAGTTTAAAGTGATTCATTTGGCCGGGACAAATGGCAAGGGCTCGACAGGTGCCATGATTGCACAAATGTTGCTTAATCAAGGGTACCGGGTCGGACATTTTACTAGCCCGGCGCTGGTTGACCAACGCGAACAAATTGCGATTAATCGTGAAATGATTTCCCAAAATGATTTCGTGCAAACTTATACTTGGATTTGCACACAATTACCACCACAAATTAGTGCTAAAGATCTGACGGCTTTTGAATGGTTTACTTTGATTATGTTACAGTTTTTTGCAAACCAAAAAGTTGACTGGGCAATTATTGAAGCAGGTTTGGGTGGTAAAGACGATGCAACTAATGCAATTATGCCACCATTACTTACAATTTTTACCCACATAGATATCGATCATACCAAGATATTGGGTAATACAATTAAAATGATTGCATATAACAAGTCACAAATTATTAAACCAGAGACAACCGTTTTTATTGCACCGAACCAGCGTAGCGAAGTTATGAAGGTGTTAAACAAAGTAGCAATTGAAAATGGCGCTCAGGAAGTTTGGTCTAGTGCCAAAGTGGAGGCTGAGGTGGTTGCCCGTCAATTGACTGGTACCAGCTTGATTATCACTAGTCGATCCTTGACCTGTGAACCTATTAGTTTGAAACTGTTGGGCGATTTTCAAATTGATAATTTTAAAACTGTTGTTGCGGTTTACGATTGGTTGGCAGAACACCATCTGATTAGCAACAAGCAAGTGCTAATTGACGCTGCTCGTCAAATTGAAATACCTGGCAGAATGCAGGTTTTAGGAACAACACCGCCAATCATTTTAGATGGAGCGCATAATCCAGATGCTGTTGACCGATTGCTCCAATCGCTGGATGCTTTATTTGCTGAAGTCCATTTTATTTTTGTGCTCGGATTCTTAAAAGACAAAAATTACCTTCAAATGGCAAAAAAATTTTCACAAGTGGCACAACAAATATTTGTAACCACACCGGATAATAGTGATCGCGCGCTGGCTAGTCGCCAGTTACATTCAATTTTACCCGAAAGTCACGTTGTTGCTAATGCACAACAAGGTGTGAAAAAAGCGTTGCAAGTGGCGGATGCAAAAACTGTAATTGTTGTTACTGGCTCTTTTTATGTAGTAAAGGAGATGTTTCGACAATGAAAATAGGGCAACCGGTAATAATTGCATCCAATAATTTAGCGAAGACCAATGAATTAATCACATATTTCCAATCTGTTGGAATGCAGGCAATCTCATATCAAAAATTGCTTTCTCCAGTGACATTTCCGGCAGAAGGAACGCAGAGTTACTTGCTAAATGCTCGAACTAAAGCACATTTTTTGGCTGATTATTTGCCAGATGAATGGATAGTTGCGGATGATTCTGGAATGAAATTGACCGCATTATCCGAAAAATTGGGTGTAATGACTGCCAGACAATTGGGGTCATTTAAAGATGATCATGAACTTAACAATAAAATATTAAGTCTGGTGGCAGGTAAAGATCGGACAGTCAAGATGATTAGTCAGTTAGTGTTAGTGACCCCGGACAACCGAGAATTTGATGCTAGTGGGATATTTCGTGGGACGATTGCAATGAATGAGCGGGGTGCCAATGGATCAAGTTTCGATCTGATTTTAGTTCCTAGGGGAATGGACCAAACTTTGGCACAGTTACCAGATAAGATTAAGCTGCCATTGTTGCACAGGACCAACGCAATCAAACAGCTGATAAATAAAGTATAGAGGTGAACACGATGCACGTACGCGAGATTAACGTCAAACAGGATAATCAACTAACTAATTTAGTTTTGCAAGATATTGCTATGCGGCAGCGGCAGTGTTTTTTACAGTTTACGTTAGACTCAATTGACGATGTCCGGACGCTAAAGCGGTTATTAGACCAGTTTGATCTTATCAGTCAAGCTAGCGATTTGGTTGTCACTTGTTTTGTTCCAGTAGCCGCATTACCGCTATTAAGACAGCGATGTTTATTAACCTGGGCAAATGATACTCTGGCTACTGATTTTAAGGTGATTGAACAGCAGCATGCAATTTATTGGCAGACTGGTCGATTTAACTTTAATGTGTCGCAACAACCGGTGATTTATGGCATTTTAAACATCACACCAGATTCTTTTTACGATGGAGGGCGCTTTCAACAGCAGGAACAAATACAACAACAGATTGCAGCGATGGTATCTGCAGGAGTGAATGTAATCGAGGTAGGCGGTCAAACAACACGTCCAGGCTTTAACGAAATTTCAGCTGCAACAGAAATTGAACGGATTATGCCGGTAATTAAGATAATCAAGAGTTACTATCCTAATATTGCTGTAGCAGTTGATACATATAAATATGATGTGATGCAAGCAGTAGTCCAAGCAAATGTGGATATCATTAACGATGTCAACGCCTTTATCGATGATAGTCGTAAACTAAAATTGCTTGCTCCAACTGAGATTGGGTTACTCACAATGCATAGCAGTCGCAGCCATGAATATCAAAATTTAACTCAAGAAATGAAACAATTTTTTGAAACTAATTTGACCAAAATCATGAATTATGGCATTGTACGCCAGCGAATCGCGCTTGATCAAGGAATTGGGTATGCCAAGGAGGCCGATGGTTATCAGGATTATGCCATGATGCGTAATATTGACCAATTTAATTATTTGCAACGACCAATGATGATTGCTATTTCGCGAAAGGGCTTTGGGGCTAAATTATTTGGTCTGGCGAAAGATGATCGGTTGCCGGTAACATTAGTGGCAGAGGCATATATGTATTTACACGGTGGTAACATTTTACGGGTGCACGATGTAACGGAAACGGTGCAATTGGTTAAGATGCTTGATACAATCAAAAATGGTTATTGGTTCAAAAAATGATCTTTGCAGAGGTGTCTCTCTCCAAAGATCATTTTTACGTTATAAGTAGTAACTGCAGGTAATTGTCAAAATAAAAAAGAGCGATAGCAGTGCTGACAATCCAATTGTTATTCGCTGTTCCTGCTTTTTGGCGAATGATATTTCAATTAAGATGACTAATCCAATGGCAGAAATAAACTTGATGAGGGCTGTGATTGGCGTGATGGGGAAAATAAAATATAAAATTACACCGCCAGTAACAAGCAAAATCAGGTACAATAATCGACTAATGATCATCCATTTTTTGACTCGCTTCTGTGATGTTGCTGTTAATCCAGTGACAACTGTACCGATCAGTACAATCGCGGCGCTCAGATGTACAATGGTCCACATATTGGCAACACTTCCTTTAACTTATTCTAATTTTACCATGATTTAAATAGTGCGGGTTGTAATAATTATGTAAAGTCTTATGAAAGCGCCTTTTATAACGGTTCTGTTACAATCAAACTTTTTTCTTGTGTTTTCAAATAGATGGTCGTATACTTCCAATCATTGTGTAAAAAGCTGTATTCAATGAAGGAGGAGTGCGATTATGCGCGATCTAACTAAGGGAAACCCAATCAAATTAATTTTGATGTTTACAACGCCATTATTTATTGGTAACTTATTTCAGCAATTATATAATTTTTCAGATGTCTTGGTGGTTGGTCAAACCCTTGGTGTGAATGCGTTAGCCGCGGTTGGCTCTACGGGAAGCTTAAACTTTTTAATTATTGGCTTTGCTTCGGGACTAACAGCTGGTTTATCAATCGTGACTGCACAACGATTTGGCGCCAGGGATTATCGCGGCGTTCGACGTAGTTTTGCAGCGAGCATTATGATTAGCTTAATTGTGGCAATTGTACTAACAGTTGGCAGTTTAGTTTTTCTTGATCCAATTATGCATTTAATGAGCACTCCTGCAGAAATTTATACTGATGCGCGTAAATTTATTTCGATTATTTTTATGGGTATTTTTGCCTCAGTGGCATTTAATCTGCTATCGAATGAAATTCGGGCATTAGGCGACTCAAAAACGCCGCTTTGGTTTCTAATTATTGGAACATTGGTAAATTTAATTTTAGAATTGTTATTCATCTTGGTGTTTCATTGGGGTGTTGCTGGTGCTGGTTGGGCTACATTGATCTCACAAGTAATTTCAAGTGGATTGTGTGTTATTTATATTTATCGACACATTCCAATGTTGCAAGTTCATGCAGTGGATTTTGTTGCCGTACTGAAAGAATTTGGTGTCCACGCTAAATTTGGGTTTCCAATGGCCTTTCAATCATCAATTATTGCCATCGGCGCAATTTTTATGCAATCAGCATTGAATGGTTTAGGAACAACGGCTGTCGCTGCAACGACTTCAGCTTCAAAAATTGATCAATTAGCTAGTTTACCGATGATGTCGTTTGGTATTACAATGGCCACTTTTGCCGCCCAAAATATTGGTGCTGGCGAATATGAACGCATCATCAAAGGGGTGCGGCAAGCTTTATTTGCTTCAGTTGCGTTTAGTGTGTTAGTTGGAGTTCTAATCATAGTTTTCGGGCAACAGCTTGTAATGCTCTTTGTGGGCAGCCAGGACGTTGAAGTGTTAAGACTTAGTCAAGTCTATTTCAACGTAGTCGGTAGTTCTTATTCTATTTTAGCAATTTTGTTTATCATCCGATATACCCTACAAGGGTTGGGGCAAAGTGTTATTCCAACCATTGCCGGTATTGCAGAATTATTCATGCGTTCATTTAGTGCCATTGTTTTGGCTGGTAGTTTTGGTTATGCTGGTGCATGTTTCTCAGATCCGCTCGCTTGGTTAGGTTCCACAGTTGTTCTAATTGGTTCTTATTTAGCTGCCATTCGTCGGCTACACAAATTGCAGAGAATGCGAGAAACTGTTGAAACAACGGCGGATCCGGTAGTTAAAGAACAGGTTCAAAAGCAAATGCGTAAGACACTTAAGCTGGGTGATCAGCCGCAATTAGCTGGTGCCGGAGAAGTATAATTTGCTTATTGCTGTTATTTTTGTTAGTATTACTTGATTAATTTTATGAGGTGAATTGAATGGAAGAGTTTCAAATTGGAGACAATGTCACATGTAAAAAGTTTGGTTCATTAGAACATGATTTTACTGGTGAGATCGAAAAAGTTTACGAAAATTCTGTGTTGGTTAACATTATCAAATTCGATGAAGAAGACCAAGTGGCTGTGACCGAATTAAATCAGCGCGCCATTGTACGCAAGAGTGAAATTAAGAAAATCAATACTGCAGAGTAGCTGTGGCAAAAAAGAGTGAAAAGAAGGCAGATTCCGAGCATAGTTAAGCTCAGAGTCGGCCTTTTTTGACGTTGCAATATTTGAGATTGAATTGGCAGTTTTTTAAGTTTAAATTTAATTAAACCAATAAAAAACTCCTAATTGCCATAATTTGGGCAATTAAGAGCAAATATTGTTATGTTAAATTAAGCGGACGACGAGAATCGAACTCGCGACGCAAGCTTGGGAAGCTTGAGTTTTACCACTAAACTACATCCGCAATGCACCAATAATTATAGCATACTTAAATTATGCTGTGCACATTAAAACAAAAATTAGAAGTAAAAAGTATTAAGATGCCCACTTTGCGGGTATTAAAATATTGGCTGCCTTATTAAGAAGCATTATAATTGAATTAAAGGGGTTGATCTCAATGTGTGGATACTTGCCAATGACGGGTTTGGGAATATATTTTTACAGTCTCTTGTGGTTCGCAATTTTGTTAGTTGTTGCAGTTGTGGTGGCTATTGTTGTGAAAATAATGTTCGAAAAATAAAAGGGGCTGAGGCAAATATTTTGCCCAGCCTTATTTTAGTCACCGCAGTGATTTTCTGTAGCCAGCGGCCTGTGCTTCTTGCTCAGTATTAAAATAAACTGCATTGGCAGAATTCATGCTATAACCACTTTGACCTGGAACATGGTAAATATGACTATTAATATTGCCAACAATTTTACCAGTGTCGTTGGTATTTATATCTCCTTGTTGTCCGGTACTGCCTGATTTGGTCTTACTGTTAGTCTGTTGTCCAGTGCTAGTAGCTTGTTGTGCTGAAGATACCTGACTAGTTCCATCTGTGTAATTGATCTTTACACCATTTTCAATGTTAAAAATATACACATTGAAGTGAATGATATTACTACCGATTGACTGGGCTTGCATGTGAACACCACGCGCAACTAGTTCGGTATCCTTAAAAATTGGGATTACTTGGTACCGAACATAGCCATTGGGATTATTTTTTAAATAATAAGCAATATCATCCTCATACCGCAACATTTCAGGACTGTTTAGCGACCTAGTGCCAGTAATTAAATTTTTGGGATTATTATTTTGACCGGTTAACTGATATCCGATTAAGTGCGACCGGTTGTAGAGGTAGCCAGATTTTATTTTTTTGTTGCGCCAGCCAGTTGGATTGACTGTTAACGCCTCGCGTTTTGTTGTTGGCTGCATATTATGGTTAATCAATGCGTCAGCATGGGTCGGGCGATTATGCGAGTCTAAGTTACCATATGTTTGTCAGGAACCATGGTTGGTGGCTAAATCAGTGGTGGTGAAGGTTGGATTGCCATCATTCACGTCGATTGTTTGTGTACCGTCATAACTCAGATTTGCCAGCTGTTCAGTACCTTTGGGTTGCGATTTGACTTTATTTTTGTGAGCTTTTTTGGTTTTATTAGAGTTAACGGGTTTGTGCTTGGTTGGAGCAGAAATTTTTGTGGCTTTATCTTTTACGCGGGTGGTTCTTGTCTGTGAATCGCTGGGACCAGACGACATGCCAACAATTAAAAACGCAAGGATTGTGACTATAATCCAAGTAAAAATTGTGTTGCGCTTCTGGTGGTTAGTGGTCTGTACATAATGTATTTGGAGCCAATAGCCTATTCCAATTAACGCACCAACTGCAACCAACCACCAAAAATCAATGGCAAGCAACAAAATGACAACAAATAATAGTACACCCCATGTGCTTTTTTTCATAGAAAAATCCTCCCAACAACCGCTACAACAAAAATTAATTAACGTTACCACTAAGTATGACTGACAAACAATAAAAATAAAAGTGTAATTTAGATTATTTTCCGTAATAGGAGTTTAAGTGCTGCATTATCAAGCTATGCCATGATTTAGTGACAAACTCGGGTTAAAAAATAGTTGTCTGAAAGCGTTTAATTTGATATAGTAAATTCATAGGATAATCTAATATAAATCATAATTTAAATAATTTTAGCTTTGGGGGGATCAACCGATGACAAATAACGTTAGTTTTAGAAGGTTTCTGATTGCGTTATGTTTGGTGCTGGGGATTAGCATCTGTATGTCGTTGCAAAACGAAACAACTTACGCAGCAACTGACACAACTACAAACATTATCACCGATGGAACTGTCTCTGATTCTGGATTGGTTGATGCACAAAAAGCAGTGATACCTGAAGAAGCGACTAAAGCAGTGGCTGAGCCTAATGTTGAAAGCGGGTCAGAATCAAATAACAGTGATGCTCAAAGTGTGCAGAGTACCACTGAATCTAAGCTGGTTGAGTCATCTTCTGATAAAATAAAACCAGCGACTATTACAACAAAAGCTACTGTTAATAGCAGTGATAATAACAAAAGCGCTAGTAAAACAACAGTAACGAGCAATGAATCGACAAATAAGAAAAAAAGCGTTAGCAAAACCTATCAGCCAGTGAAGGTAACACAAAGTAGTGATGGCAGAATTGAGTTGGCGCCGGTGAAATTAACTAAAGATAAAGTCTTACCTAAAAAACAACACTCGACTGTCTCGTTACTCGAATATCACAGTAAGTCATTACCGAAAACAGGCGAACAAACAAGTAAAATTTCTTTCGTAGCAATTGGCATAGCATCGCTGTTGTCACTTGGAATTTTGCTCGTCGGTTTAAATCGATTGATATAATTATGTTGTACCCAGAAATGAGCCTCATTAATTGGAGTAATCCAAATTAATGAGGCTCATTTTAGTTAGATTAATGGCGTTGATTACGGGCAAGACTGTGACGATAGCCATAACTAAAATATAGTACTAAACCAATCAGGAGCCAAATGAAAAAGGCAATCCAAGTAAACAGTTTCAATTCCAGCATCAAAACTGCACATAGGATGAATGAAACAATTGGCAGTACCGGATAAAATGGAACTTTGAATGCTGAATCAAGTTCTTTAAAC
>NZ_AWTT01000055.1 GCF_000876205.1 Paucilactobacillus wasatchensis
CAGGTTGATTTCTTTTTTTATCCAAATCGTCGCTATGGTATAATTAAACCTTGTTTGGAGGGAGTTATATGGATGGAATTATTCCATTATTTAAAGAGCGTGGCTTAACGAGTCACGATTGTGTCAATCAGTTACGAAAAATTTTGCATACAAAAAAAATTGGTCATTCGGGTACATTAGACCCCAATGTTGATGGTGTTTTACCAATTTGCGTTGGCAAAGCTACCAAAGTAGTGGAATATTTAATGGCATCAGGTAAGCAGTATACCGGCGAGTTATATATTGGCAAGGCAACAACAACTCAAGATTTAGATGGCGAAGTAATTGAGACAAAATCGCTGCAGGAACCCATCACGAATGATGAGATAATTGCTGCAATGGCAAAATTAACTGGCACGATTACTCAAATTCCACCAATGTATTCGGCCGTTAAAGTTAATGGCCGTAAATTATATGAATACGCCCGCGCTGGTGAAACAGTGAAACGACCTAAACGCCAGATTGAAGTGCAGCGATTTGAGCTAACATCAACTGAATTTGACGAAGCAACTCACAGTCAGCGGGTTCGTTTTGTTGTGGATTGCGGTAAGGGTACTTACATTCGCACACTGGTGGTGGATTTGGCCAAAATTCTCGGGTTCCCTGGTGTGATGAGCGATTTGACGAGAACAAAGAGTGGCGGCTTTAATTTGGCTCAGACGATGACAATTGCTGACATTCAGACAGCGGTTGCTCAAGATTCAATTATCAATCATTTATTTCCACTTGATTATGCCTTAGCTAAATATCCAGCGGTTACGCTGACTGATGAGTTATGGCAGGGTGTGCAACACGGTGTTTGGCTGCGTTTTGACGAAATTAATTCCACTGAATCTGTTGTTGCGTTGCAATTTAAGCAACAAATAAAGGCACTGTATCAGCGAAATGAAGAAAAGAAATGTTACCAACCACTAAAAATGTTTTCAGTGGAGTAGCAATATATCGGCACAGAGAGGAGTGGTAACGTGCAAATAATTCACATTCATCATCCATTTGACCCTCAACAAATTAAAGTTGATGATGTTGTGCTAGCGATGGGTTTTTTTGATGGTGTTCATCGCGGACATCAAGCTGTAATTAAGCGGGCCAAGAAGATTGCAAATAATAAAAATTTACCGTTAGCGGTGTTAACGTATGATCACCATCCAGCAATTGTGTACCAAAGCAGCGAACAGCCGTTGACCTATTTGTCACCACTAACCCGTAAATTGGCACTAATGAAACAACTTGACGTTGATATTGTTTACGTGGTTAGTTTTACATCGGCGTTATCCGCATTAACACCACAGGAATTCGTGAACCAGTATATTGTTGGGTTTCATGCGACTGTGGCGGTAGCGGGATTTGACCATACATATGGTCCTAAACAGGTTGCCACGATGGCTAACTTGCCTAAATATGCTCAGGGGCGATTTGAAGTTGAGACGGTGACCCCTGAGCTACAAAATGGCGAAAAAATTAGTTCTACTAAGATTAGAGCGTTGCTTGATCGAGGTGCCATTGAACAAGCAAACCAACTGTTCAATTATCAGTATCAAACTAGTGGTATTATTGTGCACGGTGAAGCACGTGGTCGTGAGCTAGGTTTTCCGACTGCAAATATTCAGTGGCCGACTGATGAACGAATGCCAAGTGTTGGTGTCTATGTAGTGATGCTTAAAATTGGTGAACAGTGGCTTCGTGGCATGGCTTCGATTGGTTATAATATTACATTTGGCAATCAACGCCCGAAAACCCTAGAAATATATTTACTTGATTTTGACCAGGCTATTTATGGTGAAAACGTGCAAGTGAAGTGGATTAAAAGATTGCGCAATGAGATTAAATATACAACTGCGGCAGACCTAGTTGAGCAGTTAAAGCAAGATGAAATTGACACACGCAGAACATTTGCGACAGTCACAAATTCACCAAACTTACAGTAAAACTGTTAATGATGGCTAGAACGGTGTTCGTGATTGCCACTGTTTTTAATAGTGTGTCGCTTTAAACTAACAGATTGTTCATCGGTTAATTTAAAATATTTCATTTTATAATGGAACGGTTGGTTCATCATCTTAGTTCGCGTCCAAGTTTGCAATGCTACAATCATGTGATTTAGGTTTTCAAGTTGTTTTTGGTTCTGTTCCTGGATAGCTGCCTGCAAAATGTCAGTTTGTAACCGTTGGATCAGTTGTTGATGATAGGCTAATAGTTTCTTTGTTAATGGGGCGTGGCGGTACTGATTAAACAACTTTTCAATCGTTTTCATGGCATCGATTACGTTACGTGGTTGCACATACCGGTTTTTATTTTTCATAGAATTCCCCTTGATAATTGGTTACTTTTCTTGACTTTCAAAGCACAGGTTGGTATATTGTAAATTGTGTTTAGCACTTGAGTATGTCGAGTGCTAAAAAGGAAGTGATAATGATGTTAACACAGCGCCAAAATGCGATCCTTCAAGCGATTGAACGCCAATATACTGATACGGGTCAACCTGTTGGGTCAAAGGTTCTAGCTACATTGCTACCGGTAAAAGTTAGTTCAGCGACCATCCGTAACGAAATGGCGGAATTGGAGGAACAGGGGCTAATCAGCAAGGAGCATTCTTCTTCTGGTCGTGTTCCCTCAACGAAAGGCTATCGATATTACGTGGATCATTTGCTGGATCAGCAGGCCGTCGATGCAAGCGATGTTGCGATTATTCAAAACTCTTTTGGAACGAATTTTCATAAAATTGATGAAATTGTTTCACAGTCGGCGGATATTTTATCTAACTTGACTTCGTTTACTACTTTTACCCTGAAACCAGAACAAAAAGATATTCGGTTGAGTGGATTCCGGCTTGTGCCGCTGGGTAATCATCAAGTCATGGCTATTTTGGTGACTGACAGTGGTGAGGTTGAAAGTCAGACTTTTGCAATTCCGCCAGATATGAATACGGACGAATTAGAATCCGTGATTAGATTGATTAACGATCAATTGGCGGGCTTGCCATTACGAGAAGTATTACAACGGCTTCAGCAAGATATTCCAATGCGGGTGATGCATTATATGCATAGTCCTAATGGAGTTCTTGATATCTTTGATAACATTTTATCGCATGCTTCTTCGGAACGATTTTTCGTTGGCGGACGCATGAATTTATTGGGCTTTTCGCACAATAACGATCCACGTGTATTACAGGCCTTATATGGCCTACTAGACAAAAATGAAAATTTGGCCGATTTCTTAGATCCGCAAAATGATGATGTTAACGTCTTGATTGGTAATGAAATTTCGAATAAGCTGTTGAAAGATTTTAGTTTGATTACAGCCACTTACGATGTTGACCAATATGGCAAAGGAATTATTGCGGTCTTGGGACCAACACGGATGCCATATTCACGTACCATTGGCATTGTCAGTGCGTTTCGCCAGGAATTAGCACGCCAGTTGCTTGAATATTATCACCGTTATTATGATCAATAGGAGGGAATTAATCAATGGCTGAGAAACAAACGGATGAGTCCAAAAACAGTCCAACTAGTGCAACAAAAGAAGCCGTAAAGGCGGAGGCAACGGCTGATGAGTCTAAAACGGCTCCTAAAAAAGAAACAAAAAAAGCTGAGAAAAAAGATAGCAAAAAAAAGGTTGAGACATTAAATCAAGAAATCGCTAAATTGAAGCAGCAAGTTGATGCTGGTCAGGATCAGTATTTACGGGCCGAAGCTGAAATTCAAAATATGACGACTAGATTTAAAAAAGAGCAAGCACAGATTATGAAGTATGATGGTCAATCATTGGCGAAGGGAATTTTGCCAGTGATGGATAACCTGAAACGGGCCCTTGAAATTGAAGTTCACGATGAAAGTGGCGAGCAGTTGAAAAAGGGAATTCAGATGGTTCACGATCATTTAAAAGAAGCGTTAACGAGTAATTCAGTGACTGAAATTGATGCGCTCGGACAAAAATTTGATCCGACCTTACACCAAGCTGTTCAAAGTGTAGCTGTACAAGGTGATCAAAAACCTGACACGGTTGTTCAGGTACTCCAAGCTGGCTATCAGCTCAAGGACCGTGTACTACGACCAGCAATGGTTGTTGTTGCACAATAAAAATTAAAAATGAAGAGGGAAATAAAAGATGGCAAGTAATAAAATTATTGGAATTGATTTAGGAACAACGAACTCGGCAGTAGCAGTGATGGAAGGTAAAGATCCAAAGATCATTACTAATCCAGAAGGTAGTCGGACAACCCCATCAGTTGTGTCATTTAAAGATGGTGAAACACAAGTTGGTGAAGTTGCTAAACGGCAGGCAATTACGAATCCAAACACAATTGTTTCAATTAAGAGTCACATGGGTGATGCTAATTACACCGTTGAGGTTGAAGGTAAGAAGTATACCCCACAAGAAATTTCAGCGATGATTCTACAATATTTGAAAAAATATGCTGAAGACTATTTAGGTGATGAAGTAACCCAGGCCGTTATTACGGTTCCTGCATACTTTAATGATGCGCAACGTCAAGCTACTAAAGATGCTGGAAAGATTGCCGGATTGGATGTTAAGCGGATCATCAACGAACCAACCGCTTCATCATTGGCCTATGGTCTAGACAAAAAAGATAAAGATGAAAAAGTCTTGGTTTATGATCTTGGTGGTGGGACATTTGATGTTTCAATCCTTGAATTAGGCGATGGTGTCTTCCAAGTACTTTCTACTAATGGTGATACTCATCTTGGTGGGGATGACTTTGATAAGAAGATCATTGATTGGCTTGTTTCTGAATTTAAGCAAGAAAATGGTGTTGACTTGTCACAAGACAAGATGGCAATGCAACGGTTGAAGGATGCTGCTGAAAAAGCTAAAAAAGACCTTTCTGGTGTTAACGAAGCACAAATTAGCTTACCATTTATTTCTGCTGGTGCTGCTGGCCCATTACATATGGAAAAAGCATTGACCCGGGCACAATTTAATCAATTAACTGTTGATTTAGTTGAAAAGACTAAACAACCTGTATTGAATGCCTTAAAGGATGCAGATTTATCATTTAGTGATATCGATGAAGTGATCCTTAATGGTGGTTCAACTCGGATTCCAGCCGTTCAAGAAATGGTTAAGGACTTGACTGGCAAGGAACCTAACCATTCAATCAACCCTGACGAAGCTGTTGCCATCGGTGCGGCAGTTCAAGGTGGTGTCTTGACTGGTGATGTTAAGGATGTCGTGTTGTTAGATGTTACTCCACTGTCGCTTGGAATTGAAACAATGGGTGGTGTCTTCACTAAGTTAATTGATCGTAACACAACGATCCCAACTTCAAAGAGCCAAACATTCTCAACTGCTGCCGATAATCAACCGGCTGTTGATATTCACGTGCTTCAAGGTGAACGACCAATGGCGGCCGACAACAAGACATTAGGTAATTTCCAACTAACAGACATTCCTGCTGCTCCTCGTGGCGTGCCACAAATCCAAGTTACTTTTGATATTGATAAAAACGGTATTGTGAACGTTTCTGCTAAGGATATGGGTACTAACAAGGAACAAAAAATTACCATCAAGAGTAATTCTGGTTTGTCAGACGACGAAATTGATCGCATGATGAAGGAAGCGCAAGAAAACGAAGAAGCCGACAACAAGAAGAAAGAAGAGGTTGACTTAAATAATGAAGTTGATCAACTCTTATTCCAAGTTGACAAAACCTTAGGCGAACTTAAGGGCAAGGTTTCAGACGAAGAAGTTAAAAAAGCTGAAGATGCACGTGATGCATTGAAGAAGGCTAAAGAAGATAAAAATATCGAAGACACGAAGACCAAAAAAGATGACTTGAACAAGATCGTTCAAGACTTATCAGTTAAGTTATATCAGCAAGCACAAGAAGCACAAGGTTCAGGTGCTGCTGCCGATGATGGAAAAGCAACTGGTGATGACAAAGGCAAATCAGATGATGGTAAGACTGTTGATGGTGACTTTGAAGAAGTTGACCCAGACGATAAGAAAAAGTAGGCTCATTTAGCTTAATTTTGTAAAAGCCAAAGACGTTTGTGCTTTGGCTTTTACTTCGTCTACAATAATATGGTATAACTAGTGCAATAAATTTTTTTGGGGGACCAGCATGGCAGAAAAAGATTATTATGACATTTTAGGTGTTTCAAAAGATGCATCACAAGATGAGATTAAAAAGGCTTATCGTAAGCTTTCAAAAAAGTATCATCCAGATATTAACAAAGAACCAGGTGCCGAACAAAAATTTAAGGATGTTAATGAAGCTTACGAAACGGTTGGCGACGAGCAAAAGCGCAGCCAATATGATCAATATGGTTCAGCCGGTCCCCAAGGCCAAGGCTTTGGCGGCGGTGGCCAAGGTCAAGGATTCGGTGGCTTTGGCGGTGGCGGTGGTTTCGACGATATTTTCAGTCAATTTTTCGGTGGTGGTTCGCGGCAACGTGATCCATCGGCACCAACGCCTGGACGCGATTTGCAGTATAATATGACGCTTAAATTCGAAGAAGCCATTTTTGGTAAAGAAACAACGATCAAGTATAATCGGCAGGCACAATGTGAAACTTGTGGTGGTAATGGGGCAAAACCTGGTACTTCACCAACTACCTGTCACAAATGTGGTGGTCGCGGCGTGATTGATGTTGTTCAAAATACGCCACTAGGACGTATGCGTTCGCAACAAACTTGTGATGTTTGTGGTGGTACGGGTAAGGAAATCAAAGAAAAGTGTGAAACTTGTGGTGGTAGTGGGCACGTCTCACAACGCCACGAATTAAAAGTTAATGTTCCCGCTGGTGTTGATGATGGTCAACAGATGCGGTTACAAAATCAAGGTGAAGCCGGAGACAATGGTGGCCCCTACGGCGATTTGTACATTGTTTTTCGAGTTACACCGAGTCGAGAGTTCAAACGAGATGGGTCTGATATTTTCTTTGATCAGCGAATCTCATTTGCACAAGCAGCATTAGGCGATGAAATTCAAGTAAAAACCGTCCATGGTGATGTGAAGTTGAAGGTTCCGGCTGGAACACAAACGGAAACTAAATTCCGCTTACGTGGTAAGGGAGCTCCCAAGTTAAATGGGAATGGCATTGGTGATGAACATGTCACTGTCCACGTTCAAACGCCTAAGAATCTAAATAAGCGCCAAAAAGAAGCGTTGGCTGCATTTGCGGCTGCCGGCGGTGAAAAAGTAGCTGGAATTAAGAAGAATGTGTTTGATAAGCTGAAAGATGCATTTGATGACTAATATGTATAAGTGCAGCTAATAATGAGAGTGTGCAAACAGGTCTCACGTGGTCAATTTTGCCTACGCGAGACCTGTTTGTTTGTCTCCGATAAATATAGCAATGGAACCTGCATTTTAAACTTCAATCATCAATGATTGAGTTGCACTGGTTGCATTGGTATACTGGTTACTAATGAATGCGGAGAAAGTGAGCATAAGAATGAACTTAGATGAAATGAAAGAACGACAAAAGCATATTCGTAACTTTTCAATTGTGGCTCATATTGATCATGGCAAATCAACGTTAGCGGACCGAATTTTGGAATTAACGGACACGGTTTCTAAACGAGAAATGCAGGATCAACTATTAGATACAATGGATTTGGAACGAGAGCGTGGCATTACGATTAAACTAAATGCGGTGGCACTAAATTACCACGCTAAAGACGGTGAAACGTATATTTTTCACTTGATTGACACTCCCGGTCACGTTGATTTTTCGTATGAAGTATCCCGTTCATTGGCGGCTTGCGAGGGGGCTATTTTGGTAGTTGATGCTGCGCAAGGCGTTGAGGCGCAGACACTTGCCAATGTTTATTTGGCACTGGACAATGATTTAGCGATCATTCCTGTAATTAATAAAATTGATTTGCCTTCAGCCGAACCTGAAAAAGTACGCCAACAAATTGAAGATGAAATTGGGTTGGATGCGTCCGACGCTGTGTTGGCAAGTGCTAAAGCAGGAATTGGGATCGAAGAAATTTTGGAACAAATTGTCAAAAACGTGCCTGCTCCGGACGGTAAGCTAGACGTACCGTTGAAGGCGTTAATTTTTGACTCAATTTATGATGATTATCGTGGTGTGGTGCTCAGTGTGCGGGTCTTTGAAGGAACTGTTAAAGCTGGTGATCGGATTAAGTTAATGAATGGTGGCACTGAGTATGAGGTCACGCAAGTGGGATTTAACTCGCCTAAACCAATTGCGCGTGATATTTTAATGGCTGGCGATGTTGGCTATATTACCGCCAGCATCAAGGATATCCAAGATACACAAGTTGGTGATACAGTAACCAGCGCAGCACAACCAACTGCAAAGGCGTTAGAAGGATATCGTAAAATGAATCCGATGGTTTACTCAGGATTGTACCCGACTGATAACGCCAAATTTAATGATTTACGCGAGGCGTTGGAAAAATTGCAGTTAAATGACGCTGCTTTGACGTTTGAACCAGAGTCGTCACAAGCACTTGGATTTGGGTTTCGGTGTGGGTTCCTGGGATTACTTCACATGGATGTGGTACAGGAACGCTTGGAACGCGAATTTAACCTTGATCTGATTACCACGGCGCCATCTGTAACGTACCATGTTGAATTAACAGATGGAACAAAAAAAGTGGTTGAAAATCCGGCTGAAATGCCGGATGCATCAGAAATTAAGGCAATTAACGAACCGTTTGTTAAGGCCCAAATTATGGTGCCTAATGAGTATGTCGGCCCCGTAATGGAACTATGTCAGCGGAAACGTGGTATTTTTGAAACGATGGATTATTTAGATGACATTCGTGTAAATGTAATTTATCACATTCCACTGTCGGAAATTATTTTTGATTTCTTTGATAAATTGAAGAGTAGCACGCGCGGTTATGCATCATTAGACTATGAATTAGAAGATTACCGACCGAGCAAATTAGTTAAAATTGATATTTTATTGAACAGCGACAAAGTGGACGCACTGAGTTTTATTGCACACACTGATTTTGCTGCTCAGCGGGGTCGTGATATTACCGCTAAGCTAAAGACAATTATTCCACGGCAAAATTTTGAAATTCCAATTCAAGCAGCAATTGGTTCTAAGATTATTGCCCGCACGAATATTAAGGCTTATCGCAAGGATGTTACCTCTAAAATTCATACAGGAGATCCAGACCGGCGTGCAAAATTATTAGATAAACAAAAGCGCGGCAAAAAGCGAATGAAATCAGTGGGTGTAGTGGATATCCCGCAAGAAGCTTTTATGTCGGTCTTGCAAACTGGTGAAGAAGAAGCTCATAAGAAAAAATGATCTAGCAAGAAATAAAGAGAGTGAGAAAGTAGTGTTCGTAAAATAAAATGGGGCTGATGTAAAAAA
>NZ_AWTT01000056.1 GCF_000876205.1 Paucilactobacillus wasatchensis
AATTAATTTCTTGGCGCACTCGTACTTTGCCGTACCACTAACGACACCGGCAAATCGACTTTTTGCGGCGTCATCATCGGCTTTTTAATTCGATTAACCAGCAATCGAGTTGCCATCTCACCCATGGCCAAGATTGGCTGTTGGACCGTGGTTAATTTGGGAGTAACGTATTCATCCAAATCAATATTGTCGTAGCCCATGATAGAAATATCAGTTGGAATCCTAACGTTATTTTGCATCATACCACGATACAACCCGATTGCCATTTCATCATTAATTGCAAACACACCAGTTGCAGAACTCTTCAAGACATCCTGTGTGGCTAAATAACCACCCGCTTTTGTCATCGGTGAGTAAATCACTGTTACCGCCTGTGCAAATACTAGTCCCGCCCGTTCAATTGCATACCTAAAACCATTTAATCGTCCCAATAAGTTAGCTGTTGGATTGTTCGGAATTGTCACAGCAAAGTGTTTGTGTCCTAAATCTAGTAAATGCTGCGCTGCCAGTTCGCCCCCTGAAAAATCATTGGTTTGCACTCGGTCACCTTCGACGATTGGGTTTTGATCCATCAATAAATACGGGATACCATTTTTCTTCAAAATTGAATCAATTGTTGCAATCGTGATCGAAGCACTAGCAATGATTAAGCCACCAGTGGCTCGCTCGATCATCTTCTCCAAATAATAGTTTTCAATTTTTTCGTCATGATTGGCCCCAAAAATGAGTGGAATATATTGCAACTCTCTTGCCGTTTCTTGAATTCCCTTAATAAAAGTACTAAAAAATGGGTTACCAATATTAGGAACAAGCACACCAATTGTCTGCGAGGATTTCATGATCAAATTACGCGCATTAAAATCAGGTACATAGTTCAACTGTTTTTGTAACTTCAGCACATGCTGCTGAGTTGCACTACTAAAGCGCTCACCTTTGCCATTTAGGATTTGTGAAACAGTAGTTACCGAAACATCTGCTGCTTGAGCTAAATCGCGAATTGTTGTTTTTTTGCGCATCATGTTCCTCCTCTCAAGACTAATTATTACACTAGTATACTTCTTTTATCTGGTTGTGTGAACAGTTTTTTTAAATTTTGTAAAACGTTTTACGTTGTTTGCTGATAAGTGTTTACGATGATACTGTTTTTAGAGCATAGCAGGAGATTAGTGGATAAATTTTTTTGTCATAGATAATTTAAAATTATAATTATTTTGTTGACACAACATGTTTTTAATCGCAGTAGTTTAGTGTATAAATGCAGGGGCTTCAGGTACGAAAGACACATTCGTACCTGAAGCCCCTGCATTTTTTATACCACGCCTTATTAGCGTAGTTAAAATACTCTTTTTTTATTGTCCTACAATTGCCTTTGCTTTACTCCATAAATCCGAGGCCTTTTGACCAACAGAATTGGCTCCTTGTGATACCTTGTCACCAAAACTTGAGGCGCCATTTGTGAACTCATCCCAAATACTAGTTGATGATGCTGTCTTATTTTTGGCCAATGTCGCAGCGTCTTTTGTATCAAATGCAGTCTGTTTGGTATTCGGTAAAATTTGTGTCATCTCAGTTTTGAATAATGTATTCGTGTTAACATAACTCGAATCGCTCAAAGTATGACTCTCATCAGTAGTATCATACCCTTCCCACGTTGCGACAACTACGTCAGGCGTATAACCAACAATCCATTTATCACGTTCAGAATCCTGTCCATTAACCACGTCCGAGGACGTACTACCTGTTTTACCTGCCACTGAATAGCCAGTCGGTTTGGCGGTTTTCCCAGTTCCCTCGTTGAAGACGCTCAACATCATACTGGTCATTTGTTTAGCAACTTTATTTGAAATAATCTGTTTTTTCTTAGCATTTTGGTTGTTGACAATCGTTTTACCTGAGGCATCAACAATCTTAGTAATAAAATGGGGTGTCGCTAGTTTACCATTATTTGCAAATGCGGTATAGGCGCCGGCCAGTTGCTCTGGCGAAACACCAGTTGACAGTCCCCCTAATCCTAATGCTAAATTTTTGTCCTTGCTAGTAACTGGCAAGCCAAATTTCTTAACAGATTCATACCCCTTGTTGACCCCAATTTTGTTCAATAACCAAACAGTTGGTGCATTCAAGCTTTGTGCTAAAGCTTTATACATTGTTACCTTACCGCTATACGTATCATCATAATTTTTCGGCGTATAATTGTTAGACCCATACGACTGTTTCTTATCTTGTAAAATAGAATCATAGTAGTATCCATTTTCCAATGCTGGTGCATAAACGGCAATTGGCTTTATTGCTGATCCGGGTTGCCGTTTCATTTGAGTGGCACGGTTAAACCCACGGAAAACGTGTGTTCCGCGACCACCAACCACGGCGGTAACACCACCATTATTGGGATTAAGAGCAATTGAGGCAGCTTGGACCGGAGTACCATCCGCTGAATCAGCCGGAAAATTACTGTCATTTTTAAAGATTGTTTGCATATCTTGTTGTTGATTTTGGTCCAGAGTCGTATAAATCTTGTAGCCTTTGTTCATGATATCTTCTTCGGACAGATTATACTTATTAATCGCTTCATTAATAACGGCATCAAAGTAATACGGATATTTGTAAGTATCTGTTTGTTTGTAGCCGTTAGTGATGGTTAAAGCCGTCTTTTTATATTTATCTGCTTGTGTCTGCGAGAGCTTGTTATTTTCGACCATTAGCTGCAAGACCACATTGCGACGTTGTTTAGCAGCCGCTGGATGTGCCACTGGATCATAACCACTAGGCGATGTCAGCATTCCCGCAAGCATTGCAGCTTGCGGCACTGTTAATTCACTAGCTGATCGGTTAAAATACCTCTCGGACGCATCCTGCACGCCCCACACCCCATTGCCAAAATATGCATTATTTAGATACATCATCAAAATATCTGCTTTAGAATACACATTTTCTACCTCAATTGAGATAAAAATTTCTTTTGCCTTACGAGTAAATGTTTGTTCTTGGGTTAAGTACGCATTTTTAACTAATTGCTGGGTTAATGTGCTCCCACCACCGGAAATATAGTCACGACCGAGTACCTTATTTTTAGCATATAAAACAGCGGCACGAGCGATGCCCTTAATTGAAAAGCCGTGTTCATGATAAAAGTTACGATCTTCGGTCGATAACACAGAATTTTGAATATTAGTCGAAATTTTATCAAGTGAAATATAAGTTCCCTTTTGTGAATACAGACTACCAGCTGAATTGCCTTTTTTATCATATACCCTAGTAGGCTTTTCCAGGGTCGCTTTTAAATTGCTAACATGTGCCGTTTTGGCTACCACTGTCAAATACCCACTGAGCAGTAGAAACAACGACAAAAAGACGACAATGAGCCATCGAGTTAACTGAAATCGATGCCAAAATCGTTTTAAAACTTGTTTAAATCGATGCCACAGTGGTGACAACCATTCTTTTAACTCTGCGAACCAGCGCCTAAATCTTGATGGCTGATTGTTCATATTGTCCTTCTCCATCTCTAAATATAATCAGAGTATATTTTATCATACAATCAGCTGTTACCATGGCTAACGTATCTTTTTTAGGATAATTTTATAAAATACTCGCTATGATAATTTAATGCTGCTTAAATAGTGCTAAATGCCGTTTTAAAAATGTAACGGTCTCACTATTGGGATTGGTTGCCAATTCAGCTGGTGTACCACTACCAACAATGTGTCCTCCTTGTCGGCCGCCCTTCGGACCTAAATCTACAATATAATCTGCATTAGCCAAAATATCCAAGTCGTGTTCAATCACAATGATCGTTGCACCTTGGGTTAACAACTGATCAAAAACTTTAATTAATGTTTGAATGTCTAACGGATGCAAGCCCACAGAGGGTTCATCGAACACAAATAAGGTTTCGGTCTGGTTGCGACCCATGTGTGATACCAATTTTAATCGTTGCGCCTCACCGCCTGACAACACTGGTGTGCTCTCACCTAAATGAAGATACCCGAGGCCCATTTTTTGTAATTTTAATAAAATTGATTCAATTTTAGGTTCTGACTCGAAAACTGTGATGGCCGTATTCACGTCCATTGACAATATATCTGCAATGCTTTGTTCATTCCATTTCACGTTCAGTGTTTCATTATTATAACGATTACCATGACAAGTTGGGCATTCTTCAATCATGTCTGGCAAATACTGAATGTCTAACGAAATCGATCCCGTACCATTACAAGTGGGACAAGCACCTGCTTTCACATTATAAGAAAAATGACTGGCACCAAAATTAAGTTGCTGTGCCTGCTTTGTTTGAGCAAACAATTTTCGTAACTCATCAAGTAATCCGGTATAAGTGGCTACTGTCGACCGCACGTTTTTTCCGACTGGAACTGAATCTACGGTGACCACACGGTTAATTTGATTGGCCGTAATTGAAGCCACATGTCGTGGCAATGATTGGCCTTGATTAAGTGCTTTGAGGCCTGGAATTAAACTATCCATGATTAGAGTAGATTTTCCCGCCCCCGAATAACCGGACACAACGTTGAGATGACGCATAATAAATTGAGCGGTCACATCATGTAAATTATACCGATCACTAACTGTAATCTGGAGGCGATCACTAGCACTCAGCTGTTGTGGTGTGATTTGCGGTCGCACACGCAATGTGGCTGTGCCCGTCAAAAAAGGAGCGATCAACGACTGCGGTGCCTGCTTGATTTGAGCTACCGTTCCTTGATCCACAATAGTGCCTCCGCGTTGACCTGCCTGCGGTCCAATTTCGATTACATAATCTGCAGCCGCGATAATATTAGTATCGTGATCCACTACTACGAGTGAGTTGCCATGATTAACCAATTGCCGTAACACTTTAACCAAACCGGTGACATTAGCCGGATGCAAACCAATTGATGGTTCATCTAAAATATACAAAACTCCTGTAGTTTCACTTCGTAATGTTCGTCCTAACTGGATTCGTTGTAATTCGCCAGTTGATAAGGTTTCACCGGCCCGGTCCAAAGTTAAATAGTCCAAGCCTAAATCAAGAATGGGTTGTAAACTATCCTTCAATTCACCTACTAAGTTTTTGCCAATCGCTTGCATTTGGGCCGGTAACCAATGCAAAATTTGGGGTACAAACTGCTTTAATGCACCAATTGTCATTTGGCTCACTTGGGCAATATTCAGATCTGCTACCTTAGTGGTTAATAATTCAGGTTTAAACCGATTGCCATGGCAGGTGGGACAAACTGCAAATGAATAGAAGCGATTTAAGCGCAAAATCGCCCGCTCATTTGTCGTGGTGGCAAGACTGTCCTCCACGGCTGCAAATGCATTTTCAAATTGGGCATTATCCATGTGAAATATTTTGCCAGTTTTAGATGGAATGTTGATTGCATATTGTTTCTTTTGACCATGCCAAACTTGCTCCTGTTCAGCGGCACTCAACTCATTGAATGGTGTGTCAATCGGAATTCCAATTTGTTGGGCTACATAAATCATAAAATTACGGCCAGGCAAACGCCATGAAGCCACCGCACCTTCACGGATTGTCTTTGTCTGATCTGGAATTAATCGGTCAGCCATAATTTGACGGACTTGCCCCGTTCCATTGCAATCCGGACAGGCACCATGCGAATTAAAGGCAAAATCTTCTGCCCCAAAAGCAGTAAATTTTACATGACAAACTGGACATGTAACTTCACCCATATTTTCAGCAACCGACAATGTTGGCGAAATTTGGTGCCCATTGGGACATTGATGTGAACCTAGACGAGAAAAAATCAACCGTAAAACATTCAGGCTTTCCGTCATAGTCCCAACAGTTGATCTAACACTAGGAACTGTGGGGCGTTGCCGTAACGCAAGTGCTGACGGTAAATATTTAACCTGATCAACTTCTGCCTTACCAACCTGACCAATTCGTCTTCGCGTATAGGTTGATAGTGCGTCTAGATAGTGACGGGCCCCCTCAGCGTATAAAACACCCATCGCTAATGATGACTTGCCCGAACCAGAGCGGCCCGTAATAGCAACAAATGCATTCAGTGGAATTTTAACGTTCAAGTTTTTTAAATTATTGACATGGGCGCCAATGACTTCGATATTTTCAGGAATAGTTTCTCGGTGTTGAACTGACATTGTCATACTTCTTTCATTAATTTAATTAGTATTAGTATACAGCTGATTTTGAAGTGATCAAAAAACGACAACCGCATAACACAGTTGTCGAATCTTTTATTCACTACTATCCTCGTTGCCACCAATGCCTTTTGGGATTGTTCAGCTGTTGAGCTAGCCGTCTTTGTTTGCGAGCGGCTCTGATTTCATCATCCCGTTTATCTGCCATTTTTCGTTTCGTTTCAGGATCAATATATTCACTAATTAAAATTTGTGGATTATGTTCAACCCCTTGGCGCTCCAATTCCTTGAAAATTTTAAGAAACGGTTTTTGGCGATAACGAAAGCCATCGATCATAATTGAATAAAAAGCTAGATTACCATTGTTGGCAAGATTGTCTCTTAAAACCGCAGACTTTTCATCCTCATCACTGACTGTACTCTTAGCTAAAATACCGATTTGCATCACCGCATTGTTTGGTGTCATTTCAATTTTTAAGATATCGTGCCACGAAACAGTAACGGATTTTACTTTAGTATTATCCGTCACCCCTTGGTCATTAATCAGGTAATCTGGATGATCCAAATGACCATCTCGAAATGTTTTGTAGGCCAGATATGCAAATAAGATGCCAAAGAAAACAACCAGTATTTTTAAAAATAACCAGGTCTTCACGAGCACAATTGCAAACAAACAAAGTGCAAACGCTAGGAAAATAGTTGCCGTCGTGTATGTTCTAATTTTATCTGGGTAAACCTCATAATTATTTTTCACAATCAATCCTCTAACTTCTTTGTTTGACTAAAAAAATCTGGGGCTGCCCAGATTTTTTAGTACCAAGACCTGTCAGGAACAATAGGTTTTACTTAATAGCTGAATTATACTCAACTTTTTTAGAATCTGGCACAGTTTGAAAGAAAACATCAATACCATTATCATGGAACTCTTTTAATTCAGCCCGCTCTTCATCACCAATTGCGACGGTTGGAATCACAAAATCAGTATTTGGCTTCTTCGAAATTCCACCAATATTTAATGATTTAAGTTCTAACCCAGCTGCTAACGCCTCTTTAACTTCTTTGATGTATTTGAAGACAATGACTACTTTGTCATTTCCAAATTGATCTTTCTTCCATTCCTCTGCAACCTCTGTGGCGGAATAAACCTTGATACTCAGGCCACCCGTTGAGTTAGTGCTGACATAAATGTCTTTCATAAAGTCATCAGCAGCGGTAGCATTGTCCACCACGTAAACTGAATTAGTTCCAAAACCCTTAGTCCACTTTGTCATCACTTGCCCATGAATCAAACGATCATCGACACGTGCTAAGTTAATTGTTCCCATGTTGATTCCTCCAGTACTCTTATTGTGATCTGGCTAACTTAATTATACCTTAAGCATTAATTTTTATGTTGCAAAAAGTTCTTGTCGATCAGTTTCATTCCGTCCTTAGCAACATCAATAGAATCATTAATCAACTTATCGGTGTCATTTTCCGCTTCCGAGAAATTCAACAGGTTAATCAGCAATGGTAAGCTTAGACCGGTCACGATCTTTAACTCACGGTATTTAGCTAGAGTTGATAATGAGACGTTTGATGGGCTGCCGCCGAGTAAATCAACTAACACAATCGTTTCATCATACGATTTCTCATTTTTGGTCAAAACGTCATAGGCCTGATCCCGTAATGCGTCAACGGATTCACCTGGGTGCAAACCTAACCCAGTCACATTTTCTTGTGGCCCCATTAAGAGTTCCATACTTTTCACTGTTTCAATCCCCATGTCGCCATGTGTAATTACTAAAAATGCACGTTTCATAATTTAATTCTTACCTCCGTTAGCCCATTAGATGATATAGAAAATACTCAAGACGATCAGAGCACCAGTTAAATATAACAAAGCGCGTGTAATCTTAAGTCCTTGTCGTTGGAAGTACCAGTAAACTAGCATAACAGCAAGTAATGGTAGTGCGCCAGGCAAAATCTGATTTAAAATCGTGTTCACATTGAAGCCTTTACCACTAATTGAGAATTTCAAGAAACTCCGAATTGTGATGTATTGACCGGCCAAAATTCCCATCATGTAAAGCCCAAGAATTCCTAATCCATCAATAATTCCCTGCATTCTTCCACCAGTCATGATTTCTTTAGCGGCAGAACGACCAAGTGAATATCCCATTTTAGTGAAGTAATAACCGTAAGTAAAGGTTGCGATGGCGAAACACAGAAATGGCAACAAGGCCCCCAAGAAATTACCTTGCTTAGCAAATGGTAAGAACATAGCAATAAAGATATATTGAATAGTTCCAGAATCAATCGAGTCACCAATTCCGGCTAATGGACCCATCAAACCAACTTTTGTGTTATTAATCATATCTTCCGAAATTGGTTCTTCACCATTAGCTAATGCCTTAGCACGAGCCTCTTCAAGTGAAATTGTCACACCGGTCAAAGTACCACCACCCCAAGTTGCTTGGGTGTTAAAGAATAGTAAATGTCGTTGGAATGACTTAGCTAATTCATCTTTATCTTTATATAGTTTTTGTAGTGTTGGAATTAAACCAAAGGCAAACGAAGGAGCTAGCATGCGGTCAAATGTATGCGGAACTTCGTTAGCCCACCACCAGCCAAACCAAGACTTCATCAAGTCTTTATTGGTAATGGCATCCGGTTGTGGAATTCGATGCTCAGTTGCTGCTTGTGGTTCTTCGTTAGTTGGTTCTATTGTTTGATTTTCACTCATTTTCTATCCCTCCTTTAACTATTTTCTGATGCATTCTTTTGCGAAAGCATTACGTACAAGATCGCAAAGATAACACCGAAGATGGCATAAATCGTCATGTTAATTTCTAGTTTGGCAAAGGCCACACTCATAAAGTATGCCAAGAAGAAGAATGGTAACAAGCGTTTCTTACCAATAACTTGCATGATGATGGCAATTCCTAAAGCAGCCAGTCCACCACCAACACTGTTTAGCACGTGAATAATGGTTCCGTGCTCAATGTTGGAAACCAGACCTGAAATAACTGGTGCACCAAAATACAAAGCAATGAAAATTAGTGGAATGAATAGCACAAATGAAATCAGAGCCGGAATCCCAATAATTGAGAACCGCAGTCCCCTGGCGTTTCCTTCACGAGCATATTTATCCATTGGTTTCAATGCGAAGGTGTTTAAGG
>NZ_AWTT01000057.1 GCF_000876205.1 Paucilactobacillus wasatchensis
AAATTTAAACCGAAAAATACGTTCACAGCACATAGGAGTTAAAATTGGTAATATTACTGTTGATTCATCAACAAGTAGCCCCATAGGGGCAATGGCAAAAGCATACTCCCGTTAATTCGGATGTATAAATATTAAGTCGAATAAAAGGTATCTAGGAAAACTTGACACATACGATGTGAAAGATCTGTTTGCTTAAGCGATTGCGATCAAGTAAACTTAGCATGTAAAACGATTTCATTTTTTTAAGGAGGAGATGTCATGGAAGTAGGAGTTACAGTTTCGTGGTGGGCAGCGTTAGTCGGATTAGCACTGGCAATTATTCTAATTTTAAAGAAGCTAAATCCTGTTTATTCACTGTTACTAGGAGCGATTGTTGGTTCAATTTTAGGCGGTGCCAATCTTGTACAGACAATCAATATTCTAATTATTGGGTCACAAAGCGTGGTGGGGACCATATTGCGAGTGCTAGCAGCGGGAATGTTGGCAGGAGTTATGATGGAATCTGGTTCTGCTGATACGTTGGCCCGGACGATTGTTACCAAACTAGGTGACAGGTTGGCAATCTTTGCCTTAGCATTGGCAACAATGGTGATCACTGCGGTAGGAGTTTTTATTCCCGTAGCTGTCTTAATTGTTGCACCAGTCGCACTGGAAGCCGGCAAACGAATGCACATTTCTAAACTGGCTTTGTTAGTAGCATTATCAGGTGGTGGTAAAGCTGGAAATATTATTTCACCAAATCCCAACACAATTGCTGCTGCCAAAGGGTTTGGTGTTGATTTAAGTCAAGTAATGATTGCTGACTTTATTCCTGCACTGTTTGGTTTGGCAATGGCAGTTTTGTTGGCCACTTTACTAAAAAATAAAGGTTCGGAGGTTTTAGATCAAGATATTGCTAATTTAGCAGCTAATGCGACCCAGCCAGAAGATTTGCCGAGTTTAAAGAGTGCATTGGTGACACCTGTTACTGCAATCATCTTATTATTACTAAATCCAATTGGGTCCATTTTTCATGTTAAAATTTTGACTGAATTAAACCTGGATGCACTCTATGTACTGCCATTTGCTGCTATTGTTGGTGCTTTGGCAATGGGACAAGGTAAGAAATTACGGTCATATGCTCAATCAGGGATGGCCCGGATGACGGATGTTGTGCTGATTTTGCTTGGTGCGGGTGCAATTGGTGGGTTGATTACGAATTCGAGTTTACCGGCACAAGTAATTAACTTAATTAAAATGTCACATGTTTCCGGGACACTGCTGGCGCCAATTTCGGGGATCTTAATGGCTGCAGCAGCTGCATCTACATCGACTGGAGTTATTTTGGCGACCGGTTCATTTGGTAAAGCTATCTTAGGTTTCGGCGTTGCGCCACTAGCTGCTGCCGCAATGGTTCATACTGGTGGGATTGTAATCGATCATTTACCACACGGCAATTATTTCCACGTTACTGCTAATGCAATGCATATGGAAATTGCAGAACGTTCGCAGTGTATTTTGTATGAATCACTGGTCGGGATTACCTGTGCAATTGTCGCTACAGTAATGTTTGGTTTCTTTTAAGAGCTGAGTAATTGTTAATTAGGAGGTTTAACATGAAATTTGTTATTGCACCAGACTCATTTAAAGGTGGGATGACCGCCAAGGAGGCGGCACAAGCAATTCAAGCTGGCCTAGAAAAGGTGTTGCCCGACGCTGAGTATGTCAAGGTGCCCATGGCGGATGGCGGTGAAGGCACGGTTCAGTCACTAGTCGATGCGACGGGCGGTGAACTGTTATCTCAGTCAGTCACCGGCCCACTTGGTAAGCCTGTAGAAGCACATTTTGGTATTTTAGGAAATGGTACTACAGCTGTAATTGAAATGGCAGAAGCAAGTGGCATTCAATATGTTAATGACCAAACACACAATCCACTGATCACAACGACTTTTGGGACTGGCGAACTGATCTTGAAAGCACTTGATCAAGGAGTTAACACTATTATATTAGGAATTGGTGGGAGCGCTACTAATGATGGTGGTGCCGGGATGGCTCAGGCACTCGGCGTCCGGTTGCAAAATAAGCAAACCCATGAAATATTGTTTGGTGGGGGTTCGTTAGACGAGTTGGACAGCATCAATATGGAGCACATTGATCCTCGAATTGCGCAGACAGAGTTTATAATTGCCTCTGATGTTACCAATCCGTTGGTCGGTCCAGAAGGTTCCTCAGCCGTATTTGGTCCGCAAAAGGGTGCCACACCAGAAATGATTAAGGTACTAGATAAAAATTTATCACACTACGCCGATATCATTAAACGTGACTTAGATAAAGACCTTGCTTACTATCCTGGTGCTGGTGCTGCAGGTGGATTGGGAGCAGGGTTGCTGGCCTTCACTCCTGCTAAAATGGAAAAGGGAATTGACATTGTGATTGAATATTCACAGCTGAAGGAAAAAGCCAAGAATGCGGATGTTATTTTCACCGGTGAAGGTGGAATTGATTTTCAAACTAAATTTGGTAAGACACCGTACGGCGTTGCACAAGCTACTAAATTAGTTTCACCCAATGCACCAGTCATTGTTTTGGCAGGAAATGTTGGTTCTGGGGTAGAATCGCTTTACAGTAGTAAATCAATTGATGCTATTTTTGCAATTGTTCCTGGTGTAACCACTTTGCCGGATGCAATTGCTGCTGGGCCATTAAATTTGACGAACACCGCTGAAAACGTTGGTCGGTTAATTATGGCGCTAGAAAAATCTTAGTTCAATTACTAACAGTGCATTTATAATTTATTAATGTTAACTAACCTAAAATTAGTGCCAAGGAATTAAGTTATTCTTCCTTGGCACTAATTTTAGGTTGGTTTTATTTTTATTAAAATGCGAACGAGAGTAGCCCCTCCTTTACGCTTATTAAAGTTTATTGCTGAAATTTTCTAAGTTTTCTGCTGCCTGGGTCCAACTATTTTCAGCAGTTGTGATATCAGTTTCAATTGCACTCAATTTTGCTTGTAAGTCCGCCAATTTATTGGCATCTGAGAAAACATCTGGTTGGGCCATCTGAGTTTCAATGGATTGTTTATTTTCTTCCAATTGAGTTAATTCGTCTTCAAGCTTAGTGACTTGCCGTTCCAATTTGCGTTGTTCTTTTTGTTTTTCCTTACTGAGTTGATATTCTGTTTGGCTCGATGGTTGTTTTGGTGAAGAAATTGTAGTATCAGTAGTTTGTTTTGTTTTGGCTAGCTGCGTTAGGTAGTCATCGTAATTACCGCTATAGTGGGTAATACCAGTTGGATGCAATGCCAAAATGTCAGTAGCAACTTGATTAATGAAATACCGGTCATGTGATACAAACAAGACGGTACCATCAAATTCGTTAATTGCTTGTTCAAGTACTTCACGACTATCGATATCCAAATGATTTGTCGGTTCATCTAAAATTAAAAAGTTGGCGTGTTCAAATGCTAGTTTAGTTAATTGTAGACGTGCTTTTTCACCACCACTAAGTTCGTGTACTAGTTTGAATACATCGTCACCAACGAATAAAAAGCTGCCTAATAATGAACGAATATCTTGTTCGTTAACTGTGGGATGATCGTCCCAAATTTCGGCTAGCACCGTCTTTTTAGGATGGAGCACCTGTTGCTCTTGATCATAGTAGCCTACTTGAACGTTAGCACCTAATTTCACCTGACCATCTAATAACTCGGTTTTTGCCAAAATAGATTTTAATAAGGTTGACTTACCGATTCCATTGGGGCCGATAATGGCGATGCGTTGATGATTACGCACTTCAAAATTTACCGGTGCAGCTAAAATTTGATTGTCATAACCAATTTTTGCATCAGCAACCTGTAGGACAATGTTGCCACTTTGACGTGCCGCTGTTAGAGCAAAACGGATTGAGGAATCATCGGTAGTTGGCTGCTCCAACCGATCCATTTTATCGAGTTGTTTTCGTCGTGCTTGCGCCCGTTTAGTGGTTGAGGCGCGGACAATATTACGATTAACAAAATCCTCTAACTTGTTAATTTGTGTTTGTTGTTGTTCAAATTGTTTCCACTTTGTTTTTAAATTTGCTGCTTTAACGGTCATGAACTGAGAATAATTACCGCTATAGTGGGTTAATTCGCGTTGATCCAAATCATAAACTTCGGACACGACGTGATCCAGGAAATAACGGTCATGGGAAACAACTAAAAGGGCGCCAGAATAACTTTTTAAGTAATCTTCCAACCATGCTAAAATGTCCATATCTAAATGATTAGTTGGTTCATCCAAAATTAAAATATCTGGTGCCTGTAGCAATAATTTGGCAAGTGCTATTTGTGTTTTTTGCCCACCAGACAGCGTATTGATTGGTGTTTGGTAGTCAGGTTCTTCAAAATGAAAACCATGCAAGACACCGCGAATACGGGCTTCGTATGTGAAACCACCCTTAGAGCTAAAATCGTGTTGCGATTGATCATAAGTTTTTAACGTGGTCTCGTAATCAGCATCAGCTGTAGAAAGTTGACTAATTTTTTGTTCAAGCGCGTGAATTTGGGCTTCTTGCTGATGTAATGATGCAAAAACACCATCTAATTCTCCCCAGATACTTTGTTGACTATCCAGCCCCTGATCTTGTGCCAAATAACCTAGTGTTGTTCCTTTTTTTAGACTAACGGTACCATCATCGGGTGGGTTAATTCCTGCGATAATTTTTAAAAGAGTTGTCTTGCCAGCCCCATTCCGACCGACTAATGCGACTCTACTATTAGTTTGAACCTGTAAATTAATCTTGTGAAATAATGTTTCGGCACCAAAACGGCGTACAACATTAACAGTTTGTAATAACAGCATATTATTTTCCTTTAGTTGATTTATTAAGATTGTAGCACAAACCTAACCATAGCTGAAAACTGTTTGGTTGCAAAATATTTTTGCTGAATGTTTCACAATCTTCGCAGGTATGCTAGAATACATGGTAAAGTAAATTTCACAAGCTAGCAGGAGGAAAATATGGCTAATCGAAAGATTCCACGTGCAACCGCCAAACGGTTACCAATTTATTATCGCTATTTAAATATTTTGCTCGATGCAAATAAGCATCGGGTTTCATCAACTGAATTGTCAGAAGCTGTTCAAGTAGATTCAGCAACTATTCGCCGTGACTTCTCGTATTTTGGAGAATTGGGGAAACGGGGATATGGTTATGATGTCGAAGACTTACTAAACTTTTTCAAAGAAATTTTGAATCAAGACAAGTTAACTAATGTTGCTTTAATTGGAGTTGGAAATTTGGGACATGCGCTACTGAACTTTAATTTTCACCAAAATAGTAACGTTCGCATTAGTGCTGCTTTTGATGTCAATGCTGATTTAATCAACACCGTTCAAAGCGGTGTGCCAGTTTATTCGATGGAGGAAATGAGCGAACAATTGCAAGACCAACAAATTGATGTTGTAATTCTCACAATCCCATCAGAATCTGCACAAAAAGTTACTGATCAATTAGTTAAAATTGGAATTCGTGGTATTTTGAATTTTACCCCACTACGGTTATCAGTACCTACTGAAGTACGAGTACAAAATGTTGATCTTACCAACGAATTGCAAACGTTAATTTATTTTATCGATCACTACAATATGCCAGAAGACTAGTTTCGTTAGAGCTTGCTTGCCAAGAAATTGGTTGCGGGCTTTTTTTGTGGGCTTGTTCACCAGAGCAGATACCTAGGGCTAAGCCAGTAATAACAATTAACAAATCAAAACCTAATTTATTAATTGTGATTACTACCGTAGCCTACGGATCTTCACACTCAGGTTCACTCTTTTTGATTTTAAATTCTTGCATTTAACTCAAAAAATGATATAGTAGATTTTGTGTTTAGCACTTGAGATGTGAGAGTGCTAAAAATAAAATTTTAGAATTGATGGAGGGATAAACGTGTTAAAACCATTAGGAGATCGCGTTGTTCTACAAGCTGAACAAGAAGAAGAAAAAACTGTTGGTGGAATTGTGTTGGCATCAAATGCCAAGGAAAAGCCAACTACTGGCAAAGTAATCGCTGTGGGTGAAGGTCATACTTTGGATAACGGCGAAAAAGTTGCTCCTTCAGTTAAAGAAGGCGACCGTGTATTGTTTGATAAATACGCCGGTAACGAAGTTGAATATGAAGGCGAAAAATACCTTGTAGTTCACGAAAAGGATATTGTAGCGATTGTTGATTAATTAATCACAGTAAAAAAAGATTAATAACTAAATTCATGAGGTGAAAATATATTATGGCAAAGGAACTTAAATTTTCTGAAGACGCTCGTGCACAAATGCTTAAAGGTGTCGACAAATTAGCAGATACAGTTAAGACGACAATCGGTCCTAAGGGACGTAATGTTGTGTTGGAACAATCATACGGTTCACCGACAATCACAAATGATGGTGTTACCATTGCTAAGGCAATTGATCTTGAAGATCACTTTGAAAACATGGGTGCTAAGCTAGTTGCTGAAGTTGCTTCAAAGACTAATGATATTGCTGGTGATGGTACGACAACTGCTACTGTATTGACTCATGCAATTGTTAACGAAGGAATGAAGAACGTCACAGCCGGTGCTAACCCAGTTGGTATCCGTCGTGGAATTGAAAAGGCTACTAAAGCTGCTGTGGATGGTTTACACAAATTATCACACGATGTTAAAACTAAAGATGATATCGCCCAAATCGCTTCAATTTCATCAGCTAATCCAGAAGTTGGTAAGCTAATTGCTGAAGCAATGGAAAAAGTTGGTAACGATGGTGTTATTACAATTGAGGAATCACGTGGTGTTGATACAACCTTAGACGTTGTTGAAGGAATGCAATTTGATCGTGGTTACATGTCACAGTACATGGTGACCGATAACGATAAGATGGAAGCAGACTTAGACAATCCATACATTCTGATTACTGACAAGAAGATTGGTAATATTCAAGATATCTTACCATTATTGCAAGCAGTTGTTGAACAAAGCCGTTCACTATTAATCATTGCTGATGATATTACTGGCGAAGCTTTACCAACTCTTGTTTTGAACAAGATGCGTGGAACATTTAACGTTGTTGCCGTTAAGGCACCTGGCTTTGGTGATCGTCGTAAGGCTCAACTAGAAGATATCGCTATTTTAACTGGTGGGACTGTTATTACTGACGACCTTGGTTTGAACTTGAAAGACACAACTGTTGATCAATTAGGTCAAGCTAACAAAGTTACAGTGACAAAAGAAAACACAACGATTGTTGAAGGTTCTGGTGCCAAGGAACAAATTAACGAACGGGTTGATTTGATCAAGGGTCAGATTGCTGACACAACTTCTGATTTTGACAAGGAAAAGTTACAAGAACGTCTTGCTAAATTAGCTGGTGGTGTCGCAGTTGTCCGTGTTGGTGCTGCTACTGAAACTGAACTAAAAGAAAAGAAGTATCGCATTGAAGATGCTTTAAATGCTACTCGTGCTGCCGTTGAAGAAGGATTTGTTTCTGGTGGTGGTGTTGCATTGGTTAACGTAATCAAAGACGTTGATGCTGTTACTGCTGAAGGCGACGAAGCAACTGGTGTTAAGATTGTTAAGCGTGCACTTGAAGAACCAGTTCGTCAAATTGCCGAAAATGCCGGTTTAGAAGGTTCAGTAATTGTTGAACGTTTGAAAAATGAAAAGCAGGGTATTGGTTACAATGCCGCTGACGACAAGTTTGAAGATATGATCAAAGCCGGAATTGTTGATCCAACGAAGGTAACTCGTTCAGCACTTCAAAATGCAGCTTCTGTCTCAGCTTTACTATTAACAACTGAAGCAGTTGTTGCCGACAAGCCAGAAGATAATCCAGCACCAGCCGCTCCAGCAGCAGGTCCTGGAATGGGCGGAATGATGTAATTAAACCAGAGTGTTTTCAGCCACGTTGAGAAGCCGTGGTGTAACACACAAAAAGCCCCGATACGGTGAACTTCACCGTGTCGGG
>NZ_AWTT01000058.1 GCF_000876205.1 Paucilactobacillus wasatchensis
AAATCATCGATTCCATTCTTAAATTAAGGCACTATTATTGTTCAGCTAAAAGGCCCAATATTATCAGGAGTCTTGATCTGATTGATGGTATAATCACTATTAGCTTAAACATCCGACCAAATTACCGTGTGGAGGGCACAGTCTTGACTAAATATATTTATGAAACAACACTTGCAAACCTTACTGAGTCAGCACAAAAAAAGAGCTTTGCAAAAATAAAAGCAAAGTTAAACCAGCCCGAATATATTTTAGCAACTAAATCATTTGAGCCAGATTCGTACATATACCAAACAGAACTTGATATTGTTAGTCGGGTCATCAATATGTACGACTATTTCCAAGGTATCGTTGCTACTCCAATCAAAAAACTACATGTGCATTCACCTGAATTATTCGACCATCGTGTGCTTAAAATTGTCAGTATTAGCCCACAACAATCTGATATTTACCAAAACGGACAAAAAATTGCTGAAGTAAATGTTGCTTCCAAAACAACACAGTTAGTTAACACGATTACTTGGCTAAACGCAATGGGTGAACCGGCTAGTCGTGATTTTTACGATAGTCGCGGGTTCAAATCAAGTACCCAATATTTTCATCTAAATGGCAATCTGGGTCACCAAGTGATGTTCAATCTGACTGGTCAACCCAAGATGGAAATTATCACCATGGCCATTGAGGAACAAGAGCAAGTTACGGGATATAAATTATTAGATTATCAGGGTGATGACTATCTTTTTGCGAATGAAGCCGAATTATGGCAATTTTTTCAGGCTGAACTAGCAAATAACGAATAGGAGAAAAATTGTGACTGTCTATTTTATTAACGAAGGTCTGAGTGAGTTAGCATCGGGCATCGAAAAAGCGCAAATTTACCGTGCCACCCTATTTCGTGCGCACAATGTTCAATTCAAACTACTAACTTCAAATTTTTTGCCTAATTTGCATTCAACGTTGGCTACTTTTAATCTAGTGGATGCAGAATCAGTTAACCTGTTTGATTATTTCCAACATGCGCTCCTAGTTAAATCCACGATCATTAAGCCAGAAGATGCAGACTTTGGTGTCGATGTAATGCTCAAGCAAAATACTGACACTGAGTATTTTGCTACCGTAAAAGACCAGCTAGTTGGTCGCATTCAAGTTAACGCTATGGGACACGTTGAACGACTTGAATACTTTGATGGCTTCGGTAATTTATACCGCACCACAACGTATGATAGTCGCGGGTTTAAATCTATGAGTCAACTATATTCTCCTGATAATCAAGTTGAAGTTGAAATTTGGTATGACATGACTGGTCGAATTGCAATCGAAAAAACGTTTTCCCGCACCACCCACGGTAATCAAATAGAAACTTGGAAAATCGATAATTTATTATTCCATAACTTTGCGGAAGTCCGGGGTTATTTTTACAACTGCCTCAATGCGGTCGGAGAAAACATGTTTATCATGAACAGAACAAATGGATCAGAATGGCAATTAGCTAAACTAGAGCGGCCAGCTTACATCATTTTAATGTTACATAACCACCACTCTTCCGATGATCAAGATCCTACAGCAGAAATTTTAAACGATAACTATGAATGGTCGCTGGCTAACATGGATCAATGGAACTGTGTTGTTTCGGCAACTCCGCAACAAACACTGGATGTCTCTATCCGTTGGAAGAATGTCACGAAATATTTTACGGTACCAGTTGGTGTGATTCAAGATGATGCACTGCAACAAGTTCATATACCGATGAAACAACGTCAGACGCATAGTATGCTAGTGACTGCACGTGTTGCCGCAGAAAAAGGAATCAACAAAATGATTCAAGCACTAGCAATTGCTCGGCAGTCAATTCCCGACTTAACCTTAGATATTTACGGTTATGTAGATGATACGAACAATCACTTAGCAATGAACTTGATTGAAAAATCACTGCCTGACTTAGACGATCAATCAGCGGTTACGTTTCATGATTTCACACCTGATGTCCCATCTTTGCATGAACAATATCAAGTGTATTTAGTTTATTCTCGAATGGAAGGCTTCAACTTAGCATTAATGGAAGCTTTATCAAGCGGAATGGTCGGTTTAACTAATCACGTAAATTACGGACCAACTGAATTAATAAAAAGCGGTCAAAATGGAGCCATCACAGAATATGATGATGTGGCCCAATATGCTGCCAAAATGGTTGAATTATTTCAAAATAGCGATCAACTCCAGGAAATGTCTGAAAATGCATATCGGTTAAGTAATCGCTACAGTTCAGCCAATGTGTGGCGTGCCTGACAAAAAGTCTTTACAGACTATTACAACTGGATTGGCGCTAAGAAAATAAATAAATAGATCAAAAAAGCAACCCCGCAGGATTGCTTTTTTACTATACTCGACGTTCTTGAATTCGAGCTGCTTTACCATGTAATGCACGTAAGTAGTACAACTTAGCACGACGTACACGACCATGACGGACAACTTCGATCTTATCAACTCGTGGTGAATGAAGTGGGAATGTACGTTCCACACCAACACCATTACTGATTTTACGAACAGTATAAGTTGCACTGATTCCAAAACCATGACGTTTGATAACGACACCTTCGAATAATTGAATTCGTTCACGTGAACCTTCAACGATTCGTGCATACACACGAATTGTATCTCCGGCACGGAAGTCAGGAATATCGCTACGTAGTTGGTCAGCGGTAATCTTTTCGATTAATGTATTTTGACGCATCTGTTTTCTTCCTTTCACCGACATTCATGGTTATTCTAATCAGCGGAATATCGTTACTGTGGCTTTTACAGCCAGTAAATATTCTAACATACTTATTTAGTGACTGTAAAGCGTAAATTTACTACATATCTGAGTCGTCTTCTTCAATACGAATGTCCGACAACAGATGCCGTTGGTCACTGGTTAATTCCATTTTTGCTAGCAAATCAGGTCGTCGATGCAAGGTTCGTCTCAATGACTCTTTTTCACGCCACTGAGCGATTAATTGGTGATTACCATTCAACAACACCTCAGGTACTTTCATCCCCCTAAAATCGGCAGGACGTGTGTATTGAGGGTATTCCAGTAAGCCAGTCGAAAATGAATCACCGGGTGCTGAGTTTTGATTGCCAAGCACACCTGGGATCAACCGCACAGTGGCATCAATAATGACCATTGCTCCTAGTTCACCGCCAGTTAAAACAAAATCGCCCAACGAAATTTCATCAGTCACTAAGTTTCGAATTCGTTCGTCGTACCCTTCGTAATGGCCACACAGGAAAGTTAAATGTTCTTCTTGTGCTAACTCGCTGGCAACATGCTGGTTAAACTGTTTACCTGCTGGGTCTAAAAGTATCACTCGCCCTTTTGGTAATTCAGCGGTCTTTTGTTGCACATCAGCCAGTGCATCAAAAATCGGTTGCGCTTGTAATAACATTCCGGCACCGCCACCATAGGGAGCATCGTCAACATGATTTTGTTTGTCCGTTGTGTACTGGCGAAAATCAGTCACGCCAACGTCTAGTAGCCCTCTTTCGCTGGCTTTTCCAATGATTGATTCACTAAGAGGGCCCTTAAACATCTCAGGAAAAAGGCTCAAAATATCAATGCGCATTCTATAACCCCTCCATCAATTCGACCACAACCCGATTGTTTTCCAGGTCTACCTGCTTAACAACGTCCTCAATCACTGGTAATAGTAAATCGGCTTGTTGTGGCCGTTTAACCACCCAAACGTCGTTAGCACCTGTTGGCGTGATTTCGCTGATGGTACCAATTTTTTCACCGGTTTGTGTTTCAACGTTCAAACCAATGATTTCGTGGTAGTAATAATTTCCTTTTTCTAAGGGTTGTTGTTCAGCTTTTGTGACCATCAGTTCACAATTCTTAAATTTTTCAATTAAATTGATATCTTCTAAATCTACAAATGTTAATAATAAAAATCCTTTTTGTTGCCGCGCTGATTTGATTACTACTGGAATTGGCTGTGATTGATGCGCATCAATAAAAATACGGTTGCCAGCTTTAAATCGTAACGTCGGAAAATCAGTGGTCACTGCCACCTTGACTTCGCCACGAATGCCGTGCGTATTAATAATTTTACCAATATTATAATATTCCATTCAATTTACCTCAAGTTTAAATAAAAACTCCCGCACTATGATTGTGTGGGAGTTTCGTGATTCCGATGATCATCAATCACTAACCGGATTTTGTTAGAGGTTTCATTAACAGCACTATAGACAATTGTCCGAATAGCAGCCGCCACATGACCGTGACGCCCGATTATCCGTCCGACATCATCAGGATGAACTGTTAGTACATATTGTTCGAGCCGCGGTGTTTCACTCACTGTCACTTGAACAGCTTCAGGGTGCAGCACCAACGGTTGAACGATTACTCTAATCAAAGTTTCAATATCAGGTTCATTCATGATTAATTACCACTACTTTTTAGTAGATTTTTCTTCATGATACTTCTTCATAATACCGGCCTTAGAAAGGATATTACGGACAGTATCTGAAGGTTGTGCACCGTTGTTCAACCATTGCATGATGTTTTCTTCTTCAAGCTTAACAACTGCTGGTTCAATCAATGGGTTGTATGTTCCAACCTCTTCAATGAAACGGCCGTCACGTGGTGAACGTGAATCGGCAACAACAATTCGGTAGAATGGACGCTTCTTTGAGCCCACGCGCTTTAATCGAATCTTAACTGACATATCTAGACACCTCCTACAAACTTATTAACAGGTAATAATATACCAGTCTTTGAATCGATTGTAAAGTAATTTTCCTTAACAGTTTAAAAAATAATTGAATGTGCTGTGCTGATAGGTGGAACAGCCCTTATTGATCCAAATATTCCTTAGATGAAGCAATGATCTCTTGCAGTCCTTTTTTAGCATCAGCAAAGAACATACTTGCTTTATCGTCAGAAAAGAGCTCGTTTTGAATTCCAGCATAGCCGGTACTCATTGACCGCTTGATCACCACGATTGACTTGGACTTATCGACGTCTAAAATCGGCATTCCTGTAATTGCAGTCCCTTTTTTGCGGGCAGCTGGGTTAGTCACATCGTTAGCCCCAATTACAAGTGACACGTCAGTATTTTCAAACATGGAATTTGCTTCTTCTAATTGTTTCATTTCATCATAAGGTACGTTAACTTCAGCTAATAAAACGTTCATATGCCCTGGCATGCGCCCAGCTACTGGATGAATGGCATAGTTAACATTAATCCCATGTTCAATTAGTAATGTGGCCAATTCAGCCACTTCATGTTGTGCTTGTGCAGCAGCTAGACCATATCCAGGCACAATCATTACATTGTTAGCATAAGCTAATTGCACCCCAATATCATCAGCACTAGTTTCCTTCACATTTACCGGGACATCGTCTGCCACGCTTGAGTCACCACTGTCGCCAGTTCCGAAACCGCCAGCAATAATATTGGCAACTGATCGATTCATTGCGGCAGCCATTTGAAGAGTCAAAATGGTTCCAGCCGCACCGACCAAAGCACCAGCAATAATTAAAACTTGATTATCAATCACGAACCCAGCCATGGCAACCGCCAGCCCGGTGAAGGCATTTAGCAATGAAACCACGACCGGCATATCTGCCCCGCCGATTGGGATTGTCATTAAGATCCCAAACACTAAACTCGCCACTAACGCCAAAACTAACGACCATGAGTTTGTGCGAAAACCAATCATCAAGACGACTGCTGCCACCATGACTAAAACAATAATAGCATTTAATAATTTGGCTCCTGGAAATGAAATTGGTTTGCCAGAAATTTTGCCAGCTAATTTTCCTGTGGCAATTAAAGAGCCTGAAAATGTCACTGCACCAATGATTAAATCAAGGACCACCGGAATGGAGAACGAATATTGTAGATACGAACCATTAGTAGCACTTAAATAATCAAACATGCCGATCGCTGCAGCTGCACCACCACCAACCGCATTAAATAAACTAACTAATTGTGGCATATCGGTCATTTTGACAGTCCGAGCTTTAATAACACCGTAACCTACACCTAAAACTACACCAACAAGCATCAACAGCCAGCCAGTTAGGGTTGCTGAATTTTTATTGATGGCCACAAGGAAAGTCATGATCACTGCTAGAACCATTCCCACTGCAGAGAGGCGATTCCCATTGCGGGCAGTTTTAGGTGTTCGCATCATGTGCAAACCAACGACATAACAAGCTGCACTAACCAAATAAACCAATGAAACAATTGACATTAATGGAGTCATTTTTACTTACCTCCCTTGTCATTGTCAGCATTGTTTTGTGCCTTCGGTTTGGAAAACATCGTTAACATGCGGTCAGTAACGACATAACCGCCAGCCACATTAATTGCCCCTAATACAGCCGCACAAAATGCAATAACGTAAAACAGCAGCGATTGTGCTTCCAGTGCAATCAAAATTGCACCCACAACTACGACACCATGAATCGCATTTGCACCAGACATCATTGGTGTGTGCAACGTCGCCGGAATTTTACTAATAACTTCAAAACCCACTAATAAGCTTAAAACAAAAATGGCAATATTGGTATATAAATCCTGGCTCATCTTAGTTTTCCTCCTTTGCAACGTTATCGGTTTCAGTTGGTGGGACTGCTGCAACTAGTGTCTCCAGGCCCATCGTTTTACGTAATCGGGGATTAATAATTTCACCATCATGAGTTGCCACTAATTCCTTTAATACATCATCGGTTAAATCAAAATTAAGCTGGTCTTCACTCACGATATAATTGATAATTGCCTGAACGTTTTTAGCAAATAGTTGCGACGCCGAATTGGGAACACGACTAGCAAGGTCACCAGCACCAATGATCATCACTTGCTGGTCAGTTGTGACGGTCTCAAATGGCTTACTACCAGCAACGTTACCCCCCAATTCACTGGCGGCTAAATCAATAAAAACGGTTGCCGGTTTAGCAGCTTGAATACTTGTTTTTGTTACCAATAATGGTGGCTTATGGCCCGGAACCTGTGCAGTTGTGATCACCACATCATTTTGGGCAATAAAACCAGCAAGTTCTTCCTGTTGTTTTTGTTGCTCCTCTGCAGTCAATTCTCGTGCATAGCCACCAGCGCCAGCGCCATTATCGACTGAAGTAGTTAAAAACGTTGCGCCCAAAGACTCGACTTCACCACGAGAGGCTGGCCGGACGTCATAGCCGGACACAACGGCACCTAACCGTTTAGCGGTGCCAATCGCTTGTAGTCCAGCAACCCCTGTTCCAAGAACCAATACTTTAGCTGGTTTAACTGTCCCAGCAGCCGTAATCATCATTGGAAAATACTTAGGATAGGTATTGCTACCAATCAACGCAGCCTTGTAGCCAGCCACACTAGCTTGAGAGCTTAAAACATCCATCGTTTGCGCCCGACTAATTGTTCGTGGCAGCAATTCAAATGATAGAACGCTTACATTTTGTTGTGCTAGTTTACTCATCTCGTCAGTAACTACTAATGGATTGAGTAGCCCGATGATTACCTGCTGAGCATGTAACTGCGCTAATGTCTCTTCACCCGGATTTTGAACCATCGCAATAATGTTAGCCTGTTTGATTGCAGTTTCACGATCCACAATTTTGGCTCCTGCATTCACATAAGCTTCATCAGAATAATAAGAATCTGTTCCCGCACCAGCTTCTATTAAGACCTCCATATTCTTTTTGATTAAACGCTTGGCAACGTCCGGATCAATTGCAACACGGTGTTCAT
>NZ_AWTT01000059.1 GCF_000876205.1 Paucilactobacillus wasatchensis
GCTGGTATCAGATTCAAACTACGAATCTGATACCAGCTTTTTTGTGTTATACCACGACACTTAAACGTGGCAGTTTGCACTATTCTTTTTCTTTCATCTGTTTCTCAATATCGCTAATCGAATAAACTCCGTCAGTTGATGCTACACCAACCTCTTTGGGCTTAATACCACGATATTCAGCCATTCCAGTACCGGCTGGAATAATTTTACCGATGATAACATTTTCCTTCAAACCGACTAGTGGGTCGTTTTTGCCACGAATTGCCGCATCTGTTAACACACGAGTGGTTTCTTGGAAGGATGCAGCTGATAAGAAACTGTTTGTTTCCAAAGCAGCTTTCGTGATTCCCAAGATTACTGGTCGACCAGTAGCTGGAATACCGCCGGCAATCAATGTCTTGTAATTGTCATCACGGAACTCATCGACATCCATTAAGGCTCCTGGCAATACATCGGTATCACCTGGATCCATGACCCGTACCTTACGCATCATTTGACGAATCATGATCTCGATATGCTTATCTAGGATTTCAACCCCTTGCATACGGTAAACTTTTTGAACCTCAGCAAGAAGATACGTTTCAGTAGACAACACATCGCGAACTTGAAGTAATTCTTTTGGATCAATTGAACCTTCATTCAAAGCAGTTCCACGGTGAATGAAATCACCTTCAGCTACTTTCATCCGTGCTGTAATCGGCAAAGTATAAGTTCTAGTATCGGTTTCACCCTTAATAGTAACTTCCTTCGTTCTTTCCGCAGGATTTTCTTCAATCGACTCAACACTACCAGTAACTTCGGTAATTTCAGACTTACCTTTTGGATTCCGTGATTCAACAATTTCTTGAATACGTGGAAGTCCTTGAGTGATATCTTCGTTACCAGCCACACCACCGGTATGGAAGTTACGCATTGTTAGTTGTGTTCCTGGTTCACCAATTGATTGTGCAGCAACGGTTCCGACAGCTTCGCCGGCTTCAACCTTGTCACCGGTGGCAGCGTTACGACCGTAACAATGCTCACAAACACCATGTTTAGTGTTACATGTGAATGCTGAACGAATTGTAACTTCAGTCACACCTGCATCGATAATTGCCTGTGCAGCATCTTCGTCGATCATTACGTTTCTACCAATAATTTGTTCGCCAGTTTCAGGGTTCTTAACTGCCTTCATTGTGTAACGGCCTAAGATGCGATCGTACAATGGTTCAATCATTTCGTTACCTTCAGTGATTGCTTGTACTCGAAGACCACGATCAGTACCACAGTCTCTTTCACGAACAATAACGTCTTGGGCAACGTCGACCAAACGACGAGTCAAGTAACCTGAGTTAGCAGTCTTCAAAGCAGTGTCGGTCATTCCTTTACGGGCACCGTGAGTAGAAATAAACATTTCCAACACAGTTAGACCTTCACGGAAGTTTGATAGAATAGGTAGTTCCATGATTTTACCATTAGGAGCAGCCATCAATCCACGCATACCAGCTAATTGAGTAAAGTTTGAAATATTACCACGGGCGCCAGAATCACTCATCATGTTGATTGGGTTATGCAAGTCCATGCTATCAATCAGTTTTTGCTGTACTTCATCTTTAGCATCGTTCCAAATACCGATAACCCGTTCATATCGTTCATCATCCGTAATCAAACCACGACGGAATTGCTTCGAAACTGTTGCAACCTCTTTATGAGCATTGGCAATAATTTCTGGTTTTTCTTTCAGGTCAGTAATATCTGAAATACCCACCGTCAAACCAGAGATGGTTGATTCGTAGTAACCCAAATCTTTCATCCGGTCTAATAGCAATGAAGTAGCTGTAACTTTATACTTCTTATAAACTTCAGCAATAATATCTGACAAGAACCCTTTCTTAAATGGTGGAATCAAAGGTGTATCACTAAGATGAGCCTTCAAGTCCTCACCAGAACTAAGGAAGTATTTATCATTAATACCAATTGTTAAATTATCATTAGTTGGTTCATTTAAATATGGGAAGTCGGTTGGCAAAATATCGTTAAAGATCAATTTACCAACAGTCGTGACCATAATTTTACTTTGTTGGTCGGCTGTGAATGGTTTAGCTGACATTGATGAAGTTAACACCCCAACACGTGAGTGTAAATGCACGTAACCATTTTGATAGGCTGTTTGAGCTTCATTAATGTCCTTAAAGATCATTCCTTCACCTTCACGACCAGCTTCTTCAGTCGTTAGGTAATAGTTACCAATAACCATATCTTGTGATGGTGTAACCACTGGTTTACCATCACGAGGAGCTAAAATATGACCAGCAGCAAGCATTAGTAACCGTGCTTCTGCTTGTGCTTCGTCAGATAACGGAACGTGAATCGCCATTTGGTCACCATCAAAATCGGCATTGTAAGCTTCACACACAAGTGGATGAACTCGCATTGCTTTTCCTGATACTAGCACTGGCTCAAAAGCTTGAATTCCCAAACGATGCAATGTAGGTGCTCGGTTAAGTAACACTGGGTGTTCTTTAATCACATCTTCCAAAACATCATAAACGTCATCATCTTTACGATCGATCTTACGCTTAGCATTCTTAATGTTAGAAGCTAAATCACGCTTAACCAATTCTTTCATGATAAATGGCTTGAATAGTTCCATTGCCATTGGGACAGGTAACCCCATTTGGTTCATTCGTAATGAAGGTCCCACATCGATAACGGAACGACCAGAATAGTCAACCCGTTTTCCAAGTAAGTTTTGACGGAATCGTCCTTGCTTACCCTTTAATAGATGAGAAAGTGACTTCAATGGACGGTTACCAGGACCGGCAACTGGACGGCCACGACGACCATTATCAATCAAAGCATCAACGGCTTCTTGCAACATCCGTTTTTCGTTTTGAACGATAATACCAGGAGCGTTCAAGTCTAACAAACGCTTGAGACGATTGTTACGGTTGATAACTCGACGATACAAATCGTTCAAATCAGAGGTCGCAAATCGGCCACCTTCAAGTTGAACCATCGGACGCAAATCAGGTGGCATAACTGGAACAACGTCCATAACCATCCAATCAGGTTTGTTACCTGACTTAATAAATGCTTCCAAAATATCCAATCGACGAATCGCACGAGTTCGTTTCTGGCCTGAAGCGTCTTTAAGTTGTTCCTTTAACTCGCCGGCTTCTTTTTCAAGATCAACTTGATCAAGCAACTTGCGAATTGCTTCAGCACCCATTTCAGCACTGAATTTGTTGCCGTATTCTAGCTTCTTATCACGGTAATCACGTTCTGATAATAATTGTTTCTTTTCAAGTGGTGTATCGCCACCATCTAAAACAACGTATGAAGCGAAGTAGATGATTTCTTCTAAGGCCCGTGGGCTCATATCCAATACCAAGCCCATCCGACTTGGGATACCCTTGAAATACCAAATATGAGTTACAGGTGCAGCCAACTCAATATGGCCCATCCGCTCACGACGAACTTTAGAACGAGTAACTTCAACCCCACAACGATCACAAACAACACCTTTATAACGGATTCGTTTGTATTTACCACAAGCACATTCCCAATCCTTGGTTGGACCGAAAATCCGTTCGTCAAACAAGCCATCACGTTCTGGTTTCAAAGTTCGGTAGTTGATCGTTTCTGGTTTTTTTACTTCGCCATATGACCAGCTACGAATCTTATCTGGTGATGCCAGACCGATTTGCATGCTTTCAAAATTATTGACATCAATCAAAGGATGCTCCTCCTTAATTTAATAACTACAATTATTATTAGCGAATTAATCTTGTTTTGTTTCTTCTTGTGGTGCCTGTTCATTTGGTGCAATGGCTTGTGTTTGGCCTTGTTGCTGTGCTTGTTGTTCAGCATACTTGCTTAATGCATCAACGTTGACAACATCATCGCCATCGTCATCCATATCACGGAGTTCGATTTCTTGATTCTTGCCATCCAGCACTTTCATATCCAAACCAAGTGCTTGTAACTCTTTAACTAGCACACGGAAGGATTCAGGAACACCAGGCTTAGGAATTGGTTCACCTTTGACGATTGCCTCATAGGTTTTAACACGACCAACCACATCATCAGACTTGTAAGTCAAGATTTCTTGCAATGTGTATGCAGCACCATAAGCTTCAAGTGCCCAAACTTCCATTTCACCAAATCGTTGGCCACCAAATTGTGCTTTTCCACCAAGTGGTTGTTGTGTAACTAGTGAGTAAGGTCCGATTGAACGTGCATGGATCTTGTCATCAACCATGTGGGCGAGCTTCATATAGTGCATGACACCAACTGCAATACGGTTATCAAACGCTTCACCGGTACGACCATCGTATAAGACAGTCTTACCATCAGAAGGTAGCCCTGCTTCTTGCACAGCATCCCAAACATCATCATCGGTAGCACCATCAAAGACAGGTGTTGCAACGTGAATGCCTAATTTCTTAGCAGCCATTCCCAAATGCAATTCAATAACTTGTCCGATGTTCATACGTGAAGGCACACCCATGGGACTAAGCATAATGTCAATTGGCGTACCATCTGGCATGTATGGCATATCTTCTTGTGGAATAACCACTGAGACAGTACCTTTGTTACCATGACGTCCGGCCATTTTGTCTCCAACTTGAAGCTTACGTTTTTGCGCAATGTAGACACGAACCATCATGTTAACACCAGGTGATAATTCATCCCCGTTTTCACGAGTAAAGACTTTGACGTCTTGAATGATTCCGCCGCCACCATGAGGAACTCTCAATGAAGTATCACGAACTTCACGTGATTTTTCACCGAAAATTGCATGGAGTAAACGCTCTTCAGCTGATAATTCAGTCACACCTTTAGGAGTAACTTTACCAACCAAAATGTCACCATCTTGAACTTCAGCACCAACACGGACAATTCCATCATCATCAAGGTCTTTTAATGCATCCTCACCGACATTAGGAATTTCACGAGTCATTTCTTCTGGTCCAAGTTTAGTGTCACGAGCTTCTGATTCATATGATTCAATATGAATTGAAGTATAGACGTCATCACGAACTAAACGTTCATTAATCGCAATCGCATCTTCGAAGTTATAACCTTGCCATGTCATGAAGGCAACTAATGGGTTTTGGCCTAATGCCAATTCACCATTTTCCATTGAAGGACCATCAGCCAAAATTTCATTAGCATCAACCTTGTCACCTAATTTAACAATTGGACGTTGGTTGTAGTTTTTACCACCATTAGAACGGCGGAATTTCATTAGTTTGTAATTATCAAGGGTATCATTGTCACGACGAACGCGAATTTCACGAGCATCCACGTATTCAACTGTTCCAGCATACTTAGCAATCAAAGCAACACCAGAGTCATGCGCTGCCTTGTATTCGATCCCAGTACCAACTAGTGGTGAATGAGGATCTAATAATGGAACAGCTTGACGTTGCATGTTGGCACCCATCAAGGCACGGTTAGAATCATCGTTTTCCAAGAAAGGAATACATGCAGTGGCAACAGAAACTACTTGCTTAGGAGAAACATCCATGTAGTCAATATTTTCAATACTTGTTTCGATATTATCTGATTGTGATCGAGCCATAACAACGTCATCAACAAACGAACCATCATCTTGTAATGGTGAGTTAGCTTGTGCAATAACGTAATTATCTTCTTCGTCAGCAGTCAAATAATCAATTTTATCGGTAACTTTGTGAGTCTCCCATGAAACACGACGGTATGGTGTTTCGATAAAGCCATACTTGTTAACCCGTGCATAGCTTGACAAACTATTAATCAAACCAATGTTAGGACCTTCTGGTGTTTCAATCGGACACATCCGACCGTAGTGAGTATAGTGAACGTCTCGAACTTCGTATCCGGCACGATCACGAGTTAAACCACCAGGTCCAAGAGCTGACAAACGACGCTTATGAGTTAATTCACCCAATGGGTTCGTTTGATCCATGAATTGTGACAGTTGTGATGAACCAAAGAATTCCTTGATTGAAGCCACAACTGGACGAATGTTGATCAATTGCTGTGGTGTCACTGTGGCACTATCTTGAATTGACATCCGTTCACGAACCACACGTTCCATTCGTGACAAACCAATTCTAAACTGGTTTTGAAGTAATTCACCAACTGAACGAATACGACGGTTACCCAAGTGATCGATATCATCTGTGTTACCGATGCCTTCTTGTAAGTTAAAGAAATAACTCATTGAAGCCAAGATATCTGCTGGTTGAATATGCTTGAGTTTTAAGTCAATATGACCGTTTCCAATCATTGGTACTTCACGCTCTGGATCAAGCTTTGAGTATACCATGATCTTTTGTAGCTCAACTGGTTCAGTCACAACGGCTTCTTCAGATGGATTATATGTGATGGTCTTAAAATCAGTTTGATCTAAATACGGTGCTAAAACACGCATCACTTCTTTGGTAACGACATCACCCTTTTGAGCAATTACTTCACCAGTTTCTGGGTCTGCTAATGTTTCAGCTAATGTTTGATTTAACAAACGAGTCTTCAAATCAAGCTTCTTGTTCGTCTTATAACGACCAACTGAAGCCATATCATAACGCTTCGGATCAAAGAACCGGGCAGTTAACAAGCTTCGTGATGAATCAGCAGTTTTAGGTTCACCTGGGCGAAGCCGTTCGTAAATATCTTTTAACGATTCTTCAACACGTGAGTCTTCGTTATTTTTATGAATATCCTTGTCTAAGGTTAGTGATAATGATTCATTGTTACCAAGCATATCAATGATTTCATCATCAGAACCGAATCCTAATGCCCGAACTAACTCAGTCAGCGGCACTTTTCGAGTCCGGTCAATACGGACATACAAAATATCCTTGGCATCTGTCTCATATTCGAGCCAAGCACCACGGTTTGGAATAAAGGTTGCCCCAAAGCTAGGACGACCATTTTTATCTAATTCTTCATTAAAGTAAATTCCTGGCGAACGAACCAATTGTGAAACGATTACCCGTTCAGCACCATTAATGATAAAAGTTCCTTGATCCGTCATTAATGGAAAATCACCAAAGAATACATCTTGCGATTTAATTTCACCAGTTTCATGGTTTGTTAAACGTAGAGTTACATGCAAAGGAGCAGAGTAATTGGCGTCATGTTCACGCGCCTCATCCACCGTATACTTCGGATCTAATAATTGATAATCAACAAATTCTAAGGATAAATTTCCTTGGAAATCATCAATCGGCATAATGTCATCAAACATTTCCCGCAGACCTTCGTCCAAGAACCATTGATAAGAATCGCTTTGGATTTCGATCAGGTTAGGCAAATCAAGAACTTCCTTGATTCGTGAGTAACTACGACGGGTACGGTGTTTACCGTATTTAACTAAATGTCCGGCCAAGCTGTTCACCTCTCAAATTTATTCAGTGCGTTTATCTCAAAAATAATATTACAATTTGATTACAAATTGTTTTTAACCCTACTTTTGAGCAAAAAAAATCCAAAAACAGCACTGGCTGTCTTTGGTTTCTATGAAGAACCCGATGGACAATAGATCACCCGGCTCAAATAAACTCACAGTTACATACAGAAAGTAGTATATGTTTTTTATACTAATAAGTCAAGCGG
>NZ_AWTT01000060.1 GCF_000876205.1 Paucilactobacillus wasatchensis
CTATGGTATAAGACAAAAAAGTAGGTATCCCAAAGCCGGGATGCCTACTTTTTTGTCTTATACCATAGCTGTCTGCGGCTCAAACCACTCTATTGTTCTTCGTACCATGAATAATGGAAGCTACCTGGACGGTCTCTTCGTTCGTATGTGTGAGCACCGAAGTAGTCACGTTGTGCTTGGAGTAAGTTAGCAGGTAGTACTTCTGCACGATATGAATCGTAGTAAGTAACTGCAGCACTTAGGCTTGGCACTGGAACACCAGCTTTAACGGCCAATGCAACCACGTCACGAACTGATTCTTGGTATTTAGCAGCAATGTCTTTGAAGTATCCATCTAACAACAAGTTAGTTAACTTAGGATCCTTGTCGAAGGCATCTGTAATGCTTTGAAGAAATTGAGCACGGATAATGCAACCTTCACGCCAGATTTGAGCTAATTCACCAAATTGGAGGTTCCAGTCGTATTCTTCAGAAGCAATTCTTAATTGTTCGAATCCTTGAGCATAACTCATGATCTTACCAAAGAAGAGTGCTTGACGAACCTTTTCAACGATTGTGTTCTTGTCAATATCAACCTTAGTTGAAGGACCAGCAAGAACCTTGCTAGCAGCAACACGTTCGTCTTTCATCATTGAAATGTAACGAGCATAAACGGCTTCAGTAATTACTGATTGAGGAACGCCAATAGCTAATGCATCTTCTGAACTCCACTTACCAGTACCTTTGTTGGCACCACGGTCCAAAATTGCATCAACGATAGGCAAGTTCTTATCGTCACCTAAGTCATCTTTACGAGTCAAAATATCAGCTGTGATTTCAACTAAGTAACTGTCTAATTCGCCTTCGTTCCATTCTTTGAAGGTGTCAGCTAATTCATCAATTGAAAGGCCAGCAACGTTACGTAAAATGTTGTAACTTTCATCGATTAATTCTTCATCACCATATTCGATTCCGTTATGAATCATCTTAACGTAGTGACCAGCACCATTTGGTCCAATATAGGCAACACATGGCTTACCATCTTTAGCTTTGGCAGCAATTTGTTCCAAAATTGGAGCAACTAAATCATAAGCATCTTTTTGGCCACCGGGCATTAGTGAAGGTCCTTGAAGGGCGCCTAATTCACCACCGGAAACACCCATGCCGATAAAGTTGATTCCTGATGCATCCAGCTTCTTGTTCCGAGCAATGGTATCGTGGAAGTTTGTGTTTCCACCATCAATCAAAACATCACCCTTATCAAGTAATGGAATCAATTCATCAATCACAGCGTCAGTAGGTGCACCAGCTTTAACCATCATCAAAATACGACGTGGTTTTTCTAGTGAACTAACAAAGTCTTCGATTGTGAAGCTGGGAACCAATTTCTTTTCAGAATGGTCCTTCATCATATCATCAGTTTTTGAACGTGAACGGTTAAAAACGCCCACTGTGAAGCCACGGCTTTCAATGTTTAAAGCCAGGTTCTTACCCATGACGGCAAGGCCAACAACACCAATTTGTGCTTTTTTATCAGACATGTAGACAACTCTCCTTCGAATTTGTAAAATTTAAAACGGTCCAAGACTATTTTAACATTGTTTTGCTAAACGTAAACTCTTATGCAAGAAAAAGTTACTTAATTCACAATATTTATATTTAGTATGGTTTACTTTCGATTTTTGAGTTTAATGTAGCAATATTTTTCTAATTAATTATGCATATTAGTGAATTGAGCTATAATGCACTACAAAATATATTAATTAGTCCATTTAACTGAAGGGTATTCACTGCACAAAGCATAAGTTCGATCAATATTTATTTAATATAATAATGAATCACTTTATTTAATAGCAACGTTGCTCCTGGTGAAACTCGGTCGTCATAATATTTGGTGAAACGATCATCGTTAACATACATTTCGACTAATCCAAGATGAGCTTGCGGATTGTAAGTTCCCCAGGCATTGGTTAACCATGCTTGATGAAGATGGAAAACCTGTTCAGCTTTTGCAGATGGAACAGTTGGTTCGTTTAATAGTCCTTTTAGGCTCATGAATAGTTCTTGTTCTAATGACTGCATTTTCCTGTATTCTTCCTGTGTCATTTCTTGCCAACGTTGATTAGCTTGTTTAACGATATCTTGATCATATAATTGTTTTATTTCAGTGCCAAATTTTTTCTCGTTTGATTGAATTGATTGCTTTTTAAATGCTTCAAATTTTTCTATATCACTCATTCTTGTTTCTCCTCTCTGATTGATAATTGAGTCATCAATATTTTTTAGTAGTCTATTTAATCTATCGCGTCTAATAAGTATCTTTATTTTTTGATCATGTAAAATTTGTTCGCGACTCATATTAGAATCATTAATAATTTTAGTGATGGTATCAATTGAAACGTCAAGCTCGCGATAAAATAATATTTCTTGAAGCCTATCGACTTGGTCTGAAGTATATTCACGATAATTATTGCCTTTGTTTCGAACTGATTTTAATAATCCCCTACTTTCATAAAATCTGATGGACCTTGTACTAATATTTGCCAATTGGGCTAATTCACCGATTCTATACTTCAACATTGCACCTCCATATTCGTTATAATACACATTGACGTTACGTTAATGTCAACAAAATTATGTAAATTTTTTAGCCTGCTTACAATTTATTTGAAACGTGTTCACAGCCACAGATGTTTTCGTGTAACAAAAAAATCACCTGTATGATTCAAAACACGAATCCTACAGGTGATTTTATCGTTACACTACGACATCTAACCGTGGCGGTTCACACTCTATTTGAAACGTGTTCGCAGCCACAAATACTTCCATGTAACAAAAAAATATCGATATCATAATTCAAAGAACGAATTATGATATCGATATTTTTACGTTACACTACAGTATTTAACCGTGGCTGTTCACACTCTATTTGTTTAGTTTATAAACCCACGCCCAGTGATCTCTTTGTAGTAATTCATCGGAGGCAACTGGGCCCATTGAACCTGGTAAGTAGTTCGGGAAGTTTGGATCTTCGATATCCCATAATTTACGGATTACATCGACGAACTTCCATGCATAGGCTACTTCTGACCAAGAAGCGAAGTTAGTACTGTTACCTTCAAGCGCGTCATGTAACAAACGTTCATAAGGTTCTGGCACTTCTTTTTCTTTGTCAGCATCTTGGAAGAAGTCCAAGTTAACCGGCTCAGTTTCAAAGCCTTGACCAGTACTCTTAGCATTTACCTTCAATGCAAAGCCAGATTTTGGTTCAACGTAGATGGTTAGCACGTTGGCTTGCAGTGCTGCATCAGATTTTTGTGGGAAGGCAAAGATATCAATCAATGGCTTCTTGAAGACAACATCGATGCGAGTAAATTTATCTGCTAACTTTTTACCAGTTCTGATGTAAAATGGCACGCCAGACCAACGATAGTTATCAAACAATAATTTACCAGCAACAAAGGTCTCAGTATTGGAATCCGCTGGAACACCTGATTCTTCACGATATTGGTTACCTGTGTCACCTGCGTCATATTGACCACGAACAAAGTTGCCCGCAGCTTCTGAAGGGGTATAAACACGTAAGCTTCGTAAAGCTTTCACCTTTTCAACTCGAACATCGGCGTCCGTAAAGGCAACCGGTTGTTCCATTGCAAGCTGGCTGACGATTTGCAAGATATGGTTTTGCACCATATCACGCAGAGCACCAGATGTATCGTAATATGAAGCTCGGTCTTCAACGCCTAATTTTTCACTCAGTGTAATTTGAACGTTGTCGATATAACGATTGTTCCACATTGATTCGATAATTGTATTGCCAAAACGCAATGCTTCAATATTTTGAATCATTTCCTTACCTAAGTAGTGATCAATCCGATAGATTTGATCTTCTTCAAAGGTACTGGTTAATTCTTCGTTAAGTTGTTTGGCAGATTTATAATCACGACCAAATGGTTTTTCAATTACCAGACGGTTGTAGCCTTCTTCAGTAATTAATCCTTCTGACTTCAAATTAAGTGCAATTTGGCCGAAGAAATTAGGTGCCATTGAAAGGTAGAATAAGCGGTTGCCACCAACGTTGTATTGTTCGTCTAACTTGGTGATTAGTTCATCTAAAGCAGCATAGTGCGCTTTATCAGTAACATCATGAGCAATGTAATAAAAATGACTAACAAATTCAGACGCCTGGTCCTTAGCTTCTTCTTTAATGCCGCTAATCGATTCAGCAACAATTTGCTCGAACTGTTCATCAGTCCATTCCGCACGAGATGTTCCGATGATAGCAAAGCGATCCTTTAAATAACCTTTTTGATAAAGTTTAAATAATGATGGATACAATTTACGCTTAGCTAAATCACCAGAAGCACCAAAAAATGTGAAGACAGCTGTATTCTCTTTTGCCAAAAGTGTTCACTCCTTGTCTTTTGAAAAAACTCGTCCTAACGATCCTGGACATAATGATAACAGATACGATTATATACTCTCTTAAGTCAATGTGCACGCTAAAACGGCACCGTTTTCAGGCTTAATTATAATTTTAAAAAATGGATCAGATTATCAATCGGCAATATTTAACTACAGATCGATTTAAAATGAAAATTGGTATAGGTTAATATATTTGTGTTATTTTTTACAAACTTTGCTCTAATCAAAGATATATTGCCGCCGTTCACACATAATCCCGCAAAGCATAAAAATAATTGTTACTGCTAACATGAGTAATTCGCTTGTCAGCCATGAATTAGTTAAATTTTGCAGTGCACCAGTCAAAACTGGACCAATCGCAGCAATCAGATAGCCGATTGATTGCGCCATGCCGGATAGATTGCGTGTTTGTTCAGGTGTTTTGGTTTTTAAACCAAACAATGTCATTTCCAAAGAAAATGTCGCTGCGGTTGCGGCCCCCAGGACAATATTAATGATCACAAAATAAACAACGGAGTGAATCGGGATCATTAATGCAATAATCCCGAGAATCGTTGTCCCGGCTGCGGCGATAATTAGTTTGGAGCGATTATGTGTTCGCACTGCCAGGATTGGCAGAATGAACGAAGATGGCACTGATGCTAGTTGGAATAGACCGGCTAATAGACTGGCCGTGGTTGAAGAAATACCGGCAGCCATTGCCATAGTTGGTAGCCAGGCCACCAGTGTATAGAAAATTAATGACGCTAAACCAAAGTAAAACAACATAAACCAGGCCGTTTTGTTTTGCCAAACAGAAGCGGTCTGATGGTTGGTCATTTTTTTACTACGGCGATTGAATCTGACGTTTGGTAGCCACACTACAAATGTAATCAATGCAATTAAGCTGATAATTTGGACCACAAATTGCCAGCTTGTTTTTTGTGCAACAGGAGCACTTAGACCAGCACCAAAGACACTGAAAAATGTCATTGAAAGAGTGTACAAACTGGTCATTGTTCCAATTCTAGCAGGCATGTTATCTGTGATTAAGGCAGGCATCAGTACGTTCATAAATGTGATTGCTAGTCCAACTAATAAAGTGCCGACAAATAATAATGGTTCGTTGATGATCCGTAAGTATGAACCGATGAACAAAACAATTGTGATTACCGCAATTGTTAATTCGTTGCCTAAATGGCGACTGACAATTGGCACAAGCGGTGAAAAAACACCAAAACAAATTAATGGTAATGTAGTTAAAATACCGAGGCTAGTTGCTTGCACTCCAAGCGTTGCTGCAATGTCGTTAATCACTGTCGGAATCGAAGTGATTGGCGTTCGCATACAAGCACCCAATAAGAAGATTCCTAAAATTAAAAATGCACTATGCTTCCGCGTATTATTCAAATGCTCACGTCCTATCTAATAAGTATTGCAAACACTATCATAGCATAGGATTGGGGCCAAAACTAATCTTGGGGTTTAAATGATTGAGTGGCCGCAACTGCATTTTGCCACCCGTGATACAAAGTATTACGTTTAGCTGTATCCATTGCTGGCTTAAACAATTTTCCGTCTGCCAGCACTTGCTTGAGTTCATCGGTGTCCTTCCAGTAATCGACTGCCAATCCTGCCAAAAAGGCCGCTCCGAGCGCAGTCGTTTCTTCTTCGGCAGCACGGTCAACTTCGATATTTAAAATGTCAGCTTGAAATTGCATTAAATAGGTATTGCGGGAGGCACCACCGTCTGCTTTTAATTTTGGAATGGCAAGACAGGTGTCTTTTTGCATCGTTTCAATAACGTCTTTAGTTTGGTAAGCAATGGACTGCAAGGTGGCTTTGATGAAGTCATTGCGATTTGTGCCACGAGTCAAACCGAATACTGCTCCACGTGCATCCGGATCCCAATATGGTGCACCCAGACCAGTGAAGGCAGGCACCACATAGACCTCGTCATCATTTTTCGATGCTAACGCCGCCTCACGGGATTCAAATGCGTTATTAATCATACCCAAATTATCTTGAAGCCAGTCAATCGCTTGTCCGGCAATAAAAATACTTCCTTCCAAGGCGTAGCGAACGTGGCCGTTAATTCCATACGCAATCGTGGTGATCAGGTTATTTTGTGATAGCTGCGGTTCATCACCTGTGTTCATCACAATAAAGGAACCAGGTCCGTATGTGTTTTTAACGGTACCTTTTTCAAAACCAGCTTGACCAAATAAAGCGGCCTGTTGGTCACCGCAAATGCCGGCAATTGGTACTTCGGCACCATAAAACTGAAATGTTTTGGTAGTAGCATAAACCTCAGAACTTGAATGGACTTCCGGCAGCATTTTTGAGGGGATGTTCAGCAGCTGTAAGATATCTTGGTCCCATTGTAATGTGTGAATATTAAATAACATTGTCCGGCTAGCGTTGGAATAATCAGTGACGTGCACTGCACCATCTGAAAGTTTCCAAGTTAACCAGCTATCAATTGTGCCAAACAATAATTCACCTTTTTCAGCACGTTCTTGCGCTCCAGAAACGTGATCTAATATCCAGCGAATTTTGGTTGCTGAAAAGTAGGCGTTTATGTTTAATCCAGTTTTATCACGGATTTGTGTGCGGCAACCGTCAGTAATTAGTTGTTGCACAATGGAAGCAGATTGCTGTGATTGCCACCCGATGGCGTGATAAATTGGTTCGCCAGTTTCGCGATCCCAAACCACAGTGGTTTCCCGTTGGTTAGTAATTCCAATTCCAGCAATGTTTTGCGGCTGAATACTGGTATTGATTAAAATGGTGGCAATCACCTGCTGCACTGCATTCCAGATTTCATTAGCATCGTGTTCCATCCAGCCAGCATGTGGCGCAAAACTACGGAGTTGTCGTTCGACTTCAGAAACTTTAAAGCCTTGGTGATTAAACAGCATAGCGCGAGTGGTCAAGGTTCCTTGGTCGATCGCGAGAATATATTTATTGGGTGATTTTAAAGCCATGGTTGTTCCTCCAGTCAAATTATCTAGTCGCATCATACCAGGAATTGGTATCATTTTCAAAGATTTGTGATATCCGCCGGTAACTCGCTAAATAAAAAAATTGGTCTAACCTTTCTTGTATTTGCAGTAA
>NZ_AWTT01000061.1 GCF_000876205.1 Paucilactobacillus wasatchensis
CTATCATGCATATTATCAACTAGCAAGATTCTATCTTTAGTGTTGATAATCAATTCAGCATAGTTATACTTACTTGGCAAGGCTAGGCTATAAGATCCGATACAGTCCAGCTTTGGCTTTCCATGCCACATATAAGTGAAATATGCGTCAATAATAACGGGATCGCCCAAAGTAGGATCATCAAACTTAGCTACTTTGTTTTGGTACTCTAATTTAATCTTATCCAGATCAGGCTCCTTGCATTCTATTTGACGTTCTACCTTTGCTTGTTTAAAAATGTTCATTATTTTACCTCCTTGTTAATCCTGCGGCTATTGATCCGAAAAATAATAGTGCGGCAGATTGGGGAAAGTCCCACAGAAACCAGATAATAGTGAAAAAAACGATCGCAACAACTACAATGATTAACAAAAGATCTTTTAATAATTGTGAAAAGTTTCCCGGCTTTTTGTCTCCTGGATTTGGCCTTTTATTAATTGGTGGTGTTGCCATAATAGTTTGCCTTCTTTCGTAGGATCACCCCCACATGCGTGGGGAATACCCAATACTTATTTTTTAATATCTTCAGCTTGAATTAGGTTTAATTTCAAAATGTTGTTAATGTTACCTAAACAAATACCCTTTAAATTGTATTCATTAACAACCTCGCTGATTTTAGTCTCAGTCCTTAATAATTGGATTGGGGCTTTTTTTGTTTGCTTTCATAAAAACAGCCTATTTAAGGGACATTACAGAGCTTTTAATTGAATTTAGGTATAATTATGCCAGACCATATTAAAGTCGCTTAGACGGCCTGTATATATGGTTATATGAAGTTTAAATTAAAATGGCATAAAAATAGTGTCCCATATCATCACTTATGAGACACCTAATTGATTTTAAAAAAGTATACTTAGTTAATCTTATTATTCTTTGTGACCACATAATAATCCTATTATACGGACAATTTAAGAACTTTCTTAGTACTTTACTGAAATAGTGAAATAAGTAATTCGTGAAATGCTGAAATAATTATTTCGGGAAATAATGAAATTAATACTATAAAAAAAGAGAGCTATTAGATTCCTACATATCAGTCATATTCTTTTGAACTTCACGTACAGCATTTAAGATAACTTTCTTAGAGCTATCAGACATATTCTTGATGTAGGTTTCTACAATCTCATCAACAACATCATATATCTTCTTATCTTCCACAGAAGCAATCTGTTTAATTGCCATATGAGTATCCTTTTTAATGGTAATTGTTTTAGGTAGATCAGACCTTAATAGCTTTCTACTTGGCTGAATTAAAATCTGGTTATCAGGTAATGTTCTAACATGTTTTTTAGATTGCTCAGGTTCAACTTTAACAGGTGCTTTAGTTTTAGTAGCTCTACCTAGTAGAGTTGAAGTCAATCCTAGTCCCGGCTTTGGTTCAGTCATTTAATCACTCCTTAGCATCCTCAAATACTTTAATACGTGTTTCAATCTCTTTTACAACCTCAGCATAAATAGCGTGTACACGTCTATCATGAATTACTCTGTGGCTATTAGTAATGCCCGTTCGATCAAAGCGCTTCAAGCGTGCCATCTGTTTAATTTGAATCTCAAACATATTAGGCTTACCAAAGAAGTCTAAAGCGTCTGATAGTATATCAAGGTCTAGCTCATTACCATTCTGTAGAAGCACTGGTAAAACCCCTAATAGTTCAAGGTTAAGTTTGTAGTCTTCCCTAATCTGTAAGAGGTGTTCTGTATACGTCTTAGCACCACTTAAAGACCGCTGTTGTGTTTGAAGGACGATAATAACATAATCACAAGCTACTAAAGCTGAGTCTGTATACTTATTTAATTGTGGTGGCACATCTAAAATCACATAGTCGTAGTTATCCTTAATCTTAGCTAATAACTTACTGAAATAAGAATCCTGACTGTAATCATCATCAAAAGTAGAGAATAAATACTTTTCATAGTCTTGTAAGTCTTCATATGAAGGAAGCATTTGTAAATTATCCATTACATCAACTAAAGCGGGTTTTAAGTCCCCGCTTTCAAGCGCTACTTCTAATGTTGATTGAAATGTAGGTTTAACACCTAATACATTTTTCATAGTTAAGAAGAGTAAATCAGTAGCATTTGCCTGTGGATCTAAGTCAACTAATAAAGTCTTTTTTCCCTGCTTAGCTAAGGTATAGGCAATCATAACGGCGTTTGTGGTTTTCCCTACTCCGCCTTTAAAGTTCCCGGTTACAATAGTCTTTGTCATGTTGTCACTCCTCTGAATCATTGTTAAACAGAGTATAATACTACTTTTTATAAAAATCTATGAAATAGTGAAATAATTATTTCCTGAAATAGTGAATTCATGAAATAAGGAATTCGGGAAATAGTGAAAACTATAAAATTTCGGGAAATTTATAAATAACCATTTACAAGTGCTACTATTATATGGTTTAATGAACTTGTTTAAGAGTATTAAAAAAGCTCTGATTATTTGGTAGATAACCAGAGCAGAAAACTAAATAAAGATGTTAGGCATAGATTAGTTGATTGTTTGATAGGTAATCAACTAATCAAATAGTATCAGTTTACAAGTATTATGATACCTTAAAAACGTTGATCTGTCAATGGTTAGGACTGTTTTAAAAGGCCACAGAGAGGCACCTAGCACGGGGAGCTAAACCCCGTTAGCTGTTAGTCGGGGTGGAATCCCTACAAAAGAAATTCCGGGCTGATATTAAACATTCTCTTAATATTATCCCTAATCCGGTGAAATCGGTAAAAAAATCAAGCCGGGGGAACTCATTAATTAAGGTTATTGAGTTCAAAGCTAAAATACTTAATGTAGCATGCTGAAAATGCCGGGGGCGGTTCATACCTATTCAATTGTACTAAGTAGACTCTGTTGGCTATGGTTGCTAATATTTTCTATTAATAGGCGATTGAGGATGGTGAAGGATAAACCTTAATATGGGACATGTGAAGATGAGGAAACTCTGAGGGTGGTTGTGGTTGAAACCCATCCAGTTAAAAAGCTGTTCACATGGCTACTATTGTAGCAACTTGAGAATGCGAGAGCTGGCCGATGCTGAACGATATGCCCAGTAATTGAAAGTTTTCTTTGTCTAATCCGACGGGAAAACTATCTTCAATTCTACCTCAACCTCACTCAATCCCAGCAGGTGTAACCCATTAAAGTCAACTAATTGAGGAAATTTCACTAAGTTTTCTAAAATCAGAATGCTGTTAAATTAAGGTTTCAGAGTGTTACATAAACTATACCAATTTCATTTCACAAACTTTCCAAATAAAAAGCCCTTAGCCGTAATGGTTAGGGGTTTACTTTGAATACTGGGGATTATGTTAACTAACCTTATGGCACCAAGGACTGTCAGCTATTTAATATATTAAATTTTACATCGTGGTGCAAATTATTTGCTACATTGCTATATTTGCTTTTTCCGGTTCAAGTAAGTTTTCAAATTCATTAATTACCATTATGATAACTAGCTTTGATCATATATTCAAAAGTTGTTTTTTCTTTTTGCTAAATTCTTCTTCCGTTATTATTCCTTCATCGAGTAACGATTTTAAATCACGAAGTTTATTTGCTAAACTCTGTTCTTCCTTAACGATTTTTCTCTGGTTTGAACTATTTGTGTAATCAAGTCTTGCTTGTTTTATTGCATCAACCATTTTTGGTGCAGTATCTTTATTAACTTGTTCTATAAGTGTTGTTTTTGCTCCGTTGACAATTGATATATTTCCAAACACTATTTTTTTAGAATAGTTCACACTATTAACCATGTCTAATGGAATTTCAGTAGATTTAACACCATAAACGAGCCCTTTGTCTAAGAACAGTATTCTAATATTTGTGCAAACCATTAGAACAGTGTTTGCTTCAAGAAATCCACTGGTGGCATATTTTATGGTTTCATCATCAGATAAAATATCAGGTAATGTTCTGATTTCTTTTTTTGTTCCAAATGTATCTGATACTCCTACTTTTTTAAATTGTTCCCAAATTTTATCAATTTTATCTTGCTTATCCGCCTTTGCGTCTTGCTTTTTTTCTTTTGCTAATTCTTTAGTATTGATAGTTTCACCATTATTAATTAGTTTTGATAAATCAGCAATATTGTGTTCAGAAGCCCATGTTATATCAGACATGCTGGTTTTTAACCCTGCCTTTTTGAAACATTTTTCATCGGCAAATCCGTCTTTGAACTTTAAATTTTGGTCTAGAAGTTTAATTTTGTTTCCGCATATAGCGCAATTTTTTGTCATATGTACATCTCCAAATAGTATTTTATATTATATTGAATTAATATAAGAATAAATTAATAATAGCACAAAAAAAATAGAGAGCGTAAAATATCTTGTGTAAATGGTAGATTGTAAAATAGCGCTACCAATCCCGATTAACTAGCTGGAAAATCAATAACGACAATGATTAATTGGGGAAACTAATGATGAAAATTAGCCGCTTTATCCGATAAAAGTGATCACTTTTGGTCGATTTATGAAAAGTCAACGATGATTATCGATAATTTTAAGCACTTAACTAGTGAATTTTGACGGGTTAATTTGTCGGGAGGTCTGATTACAGTGACACTTAACTAGTCATTTTATTGCGTGGAGACGTGGTACTGACTAATTATTTTTCGGTAAAGCAGATAATTGATAGAAGTTGCGCATCGTGTAGTCAATTGTGGTCGGTTAACGAAGGCGTCGATTAATTAAGTATTACTATAGTAGGTTTATGCCAAAAGTAGCCCATGACGATCGCTACTAAAACGTTACTGGGTTAGTATTACGCCATAGCTGAATGGTATGTGGTTGTCGTTGTGGACTAGTCGTCAAACTGTCGGGGGTTCGGGACTGTACTTAGTCAGGAAATTAGTTGGATTTTCTCCGTTAAGGTTGGTGAATTGTTAAATAAAAACATGTGGTATTTTGGTTGGGAGAGTGGGTCGTCGATTGGGGGAGACAAATAGCAGGTCTGGATCGTGTCCGTCTTAAAGCGGTTGCTAGAATAAGCATATCGCATATCTAAATAACGGGTTGTCAGCATGCTCTAAGGCCCATTATAAAGTCACTTAGCAACTGAGTAACTTTGTAATGGGTATTGGTGGGGGGACACACGTGCTTCAGCACGGACTTAATAGTAGAAAAAAAGATTGCGAATCAGAAATGATCCGCAATCTTTGCATTTATTTATTAATTTAAAGTGGCTTTTTAGTACCAGCCATTAGCAAGCCAGTAACTCTTGGCGTTGCTCCATGAACCATAACGTGAAGCAACATATCTGTTAGCAACACGTTCTTGGTTGGCAGCGGAGTAGTCACCGTTTAAGTATGAAGCACTTAATTGGTACTTACCGAAGTATTGACCGTTACGAGCAGAATATGAACCACCAGATTCTTTACCAGCAATCCAAGCCTTAGCAGCACTATCAGAACCATTGTTGCTATAGTTTGATGTTGAACTAGACGTTTGAGTCGTCGTCTGAGCAGCAGGTTTGCTAGTTTGTGTTTGACTTGATTGGGTCTGGCTAGCTTGGCTCGGTTGAGCTTGAGTTTGACTAGTCTGAGCTGATGATTGTGTCGTGGTCGTTTGTTGAGTCGTCTGTGTTGAAGTCGTTGAGGTTGTTGAAGCTGTTGATGATGCAGCTGAGCTAGTAGCACTTGATGAAGCTTGACTAGTGGTTGCAGCAGAACTTGAAGCTTGGCTAGCAGCTGATTGCGTTGAGCTTGCTGAAGAAGCAGCACTCGTTGCAACACTTGAAGTAGCTTGGCTAGCAGCTGAAGAAGTAGCAGCAGAACTAGTAGCTTGGCTAGTTGCTGATTGTGGTGTAGCACTTGTAGCAGCAGAAGTCGTGGTTGTTGTAGTAGTACCATTGACTTCAAGCTTATCACCAATGAAGATTAAGTTAACATTAGCTAACTTGTTTGCCTTTTCAATGGCTGAAACTGAAGTGTTGTGAGCTTGGGCAATTGCTGAAACAGTATCGCCGGCCTTAACAGTATAAGTATCAGCGTTGGCAACCGTTGTTGAGATAGCGAATAAAGCTAATGCAGCAGTTGATGATAATACAAGGTTTTTGATTTTCATAATAATTAATACACCCTCCTATAATTTGCGTGTGTTCGATTATTTACATATATTTTCTATTGGTCGAGCAGTTGATGTCTCAACCAATCAACAGTGACTAGTATAACTAGTGAGTGTTTGCAGTGCAATAATCAGAACATTACGTTTTTAGGGGGTGCTTGTAATATAAGGCCGTTTTTGTAATGAATTGTAATATTCGGTAGATTGTATCAACATTATTAGAATAAAAGTAGCGGGATAAATATTTCACGACCAAATAGTATCTAATCTATACGTTCAACACCAAGCAATCACACAGCACAACACATCACGCCGTATAGACCCTTTAAAACGTCTTCTAAGCGATTTTAAGGTGCATTGCTTATTATATACCCAAGCATAATAAAACGTCTTAAAACCGATTTTAACGTAATGAAAACCAGCAAGCTACTTAGTGTAATCTGCTGGCCTATTTTTTATTTAATTACAAAGGCTCATCACTGATTGATAACTTAACAACCTTATTAATTCATCAATTAAATCATTTTTCCTATTTCCATGGGCTAAAGAAGTAGCCCAAGAGCACGGTCTAAAATTTAACTCACGATAAAGTTGTTCCAAAACAGTTAATGTTTTTGAATCAATGTTTGAAATACTACTTTTCGATTGTCCACCCATAGAAGTAATCATTTTTTGTACTAAATCTTTTGTTATCATTTGCTGTATTGAATTGTCTAATTTCATAGTAATTCTCCTAAATATTTTTTCACTAAAAAAAGGTAGATTGTAAAATTAATCCGAACGCTGTTCGGACAAAAAAGATCAGCTTCCTTTAAAATGGTGTTTACCACAAACCCATCTTTTAGGAGCTGATCTTTTGTCTAGTATAACCTATTCCGAACGAATTAAAATCGAAACCTTTTGTGAACTAGGGCTGTCCAATATCCAAATGGGCGTTCGGCTGAACCGATCACCGTCAACAATTTCTTATGAATTAT
>NZ_AWTT01000062.1 GCF_000876205.1 Paucilactobacillus wasatchensis
GTATAAGACAAAAAAGTAGGCATCCCGGCTTTGGGATACCTACTTTTTTGTCTTATACCATAGCTGTCTGCGGCTCAAACCACGTTTCACCAATAAAAAAACTCAAGTCTCAAACCTTCTCAATCCGCACAATCATCAAGCTAGAAATAAACGCAACCAAAACCAACGCCAGATAAACACTATTCTGGAGATTCCCGGTTGGATTAGCTGCAAATGCAAGTCCATATAATGAAGGGCCAAAAGCCGACATCAGATACCCACCCGCCTGTGCCATGCCAGATAATTTGGCCGTCGCATAGGGATCATCAGTTTTAACCGCAAACATTGTCATTGTAAAAATAAAGAAGACACTAATGGCAAAGCCGCCCAACAGACTTTCCGTCATCCAAAAAGCCACCGCTGATGTATTTTGTACAAACAGCATTGCTGCAGCGATCACTCCTGAAATACTGGCAGAGCCAATCAAAATATTTTTGCCTTTTTTGTTAAGTACAACTAGCAACTGTGGTAAAAAAATAGCAATTGGCAAACCAATCAATGCAAACGATGCTGTAATCACACCGATTATGTCAGCAGAAACATGATGAAAAGCCATTAATGCTGGCATCCAAGCACTAAAAGTGTAATTCATTGTTGCCTGGGCCCCAAATGTTAATAGAAATGGCCAAGCATGTTTATTATTCCAGACATGCAGATTACTTTTAGCGTGGTCGGTTTGATTTTTTTGCCTATGCTGAATTTTTTCCGGCAACCATGTCATCACTAATAACCAGCCAATCAACGCCAACACAGTCGTGAGCACCAGTAACCACATCATTGACTTCCAGCCAAAGGCTCGTGCGACCGGTGCTGTAATCAAATTAAAAATTGCATTACCAAAGATCATCGCAAACGAATAAAAGGTGGTATATAATCCAATCCTAGTTGGAAAATAGGCTGCCACTAGCGATGGCATAAAAACGTTTAAGTGTGCAATGCCAATCCCGATTAGGCACGTACCCACTAACATTGTTGGCATCGTAATAATTAATCGTAAAAAAGAACCAGCTGTCAACATTCCCAGTGCTAGCATCATCGCTTTTTTAAACCCGAATCGATTTAATACCACGGAAGCAAAATTTGAGAATAATAAAAACATAACCAGTGGTAGAGTGGTTAGGATCCCTAACTGACTTTGTGCAACGTGCAGATTGGTTGCTAATTCCTTTAACATTAATGGCAATGTGGTTATTGGTGCGCGCATAATAAACCCAATTGATAAAATAACGGGCAGCATCCACTTCATTTTTTTAGAGCTGAATTCATTCAGCACACCTCTTTTCTATCAATGATTTAATGTCATTTATATAAACAATAATCTAGCAGATCCTAGAATATCAGAACTAAACATTCAATACCATACTAAAAGCCCGAAAAACAAATTCCGGGCTTAATCATTTTTATTTAATTTATACTGCGACTAGTTACACTAACACTTTTTGTGCCGTTGAAACCTGCAAATGACGATACTCATGATCGCCAATCATAATCTGTCCAGTTCCTTCAAATCCTAGTCGCCGGTAGAGTTTTTCCGCCAGTGGATTTAAGGTGTCAACATTTAGTCCTAGTGTCTCATACCCTAAATCAACGGCATGTTCAGCAACTGCCTGAATTAGCTTAGTGGCAATTCCCATACCACGATAGTCATCATCTACCGCTAATGAATCTAAATAAAATTCATCATCAAATGCTTCCGGATCAGCAAAAAAATCAACATCTCTAATTGATGGTATTTTTTCAGCAGCCTGTTCGTAAACTCGATTAACTGCTGTTTCATTGCTGTCTTGATAAGCAAACGCCATGCCAACAACCTCACCGTCCACATCGGCGACTAAGGTGGTAGCAATGTAACCCAGGAGCGCCCGGCGTTCGTAGGCGTTCCTGATCATCTGTTGAGGATCCTCGTCTGGTACCGATTCAAACTCAGTTAGTTCCATTTCATCATAAATCAAAGACATCAATGGCACTATCTGGCCAGCATCCTCTGGTTCAGCTTTACGGATCGTTAAAATAAATATCCCTCCATTTCAAGATATTAATATCATACCCGAAATGGCTTAAAAAGGCAAAGATCTACCATTATCACTTCTTAAGACACAAAAACAGCGACCTTCAAAAAATCGCTGCTTGGTAGAATTTACTTCTTTTTCTTATTATTATTTTCAATCTGCTCGTTTTGCACCGTGGTCCGAATTACTAACACATCCACGATCGCATTACGATTAACAAACGACGTCACGGAACCCATGACGGCACGTTGCATAGCGGATAAACCACTAGCACCCATCATGATTAAATCAACCTTGTGATCATGCGGAAAATCATATGCAATCACCGTCTTAGGATTTCCCAGACGAATATGAATATCTGCATTCGTAAATCCATCAGTTGAGCGCAGATGCTCAACTAAACGGTTCAAATATTCCTTTGATTCGTTGACCAGCTGGTAAGTAATACTACCATCTGACATCCCCGCATAATTATATGTTACTGACCTTGTATCCAATACATTTAATAAATCAATATGGGCATTATTCCGTTTAGCAACGGCAACTGCCTTTTCCAATGCTAATTTTGCTTCTTGTGAACCATCAACCGGTACTAAAATGTTTTCATAGACTTTATCCATATGACAACCATCCCTTCACAACATGCAATTCTTGTCTATATTGTACCATTAAATATAGTGAAGCAGTATACTCTATAAATCATTTATTGCATCATTAATCGATTTTTCACCATTAATGAGATTAAATACTCGCCTGGTTGTTTTCGTGTTATGCAAGGAAGCGGCCACCACTTGTGCAACATCTTCTCTCGTCACACTACCTGCTACATCTTGTTCAACATCAATTTGGACCTGGTTTGTTGCTGGTTCATCTGTCAATTGTCCTGGACGAATAATCGTGTAGTTCAAGTCAGTTTGGTTCATTAACCATTGATCAGCATAATATTTAGCGGCATAGTATGGCCGCATACCACCAACCCATTTTTCGCGGTCATCAGTGTAGAGTGCACTAACAATCACAAATCGCTGAACTCCGGCAATTTGGGCAGCCTGCATGCTTTTAACCGCACCATCTAAATCAACCAACATTGTCTTGTCAGCACCAGTCTTACCACCAGAACCAGCCGCAAACACAATTGCATCAATTCCAATCATCTTTTGTGCCAAAGTGGCTGGTAAATCCTCTAAATCAAACTTGGTTGGTATAATATTTTCATCGTGAAGCTCTGCTAATTGAGCTGGATCTCGTACTCCTGCTAAAACCTGATCATCTTGAGCAGATAAAATCTGAATTAATTTTTGTCCCACTTGACCGTGGGCACCGATTACTAAAATTTTCATCATTATGCCTCCTAATGTAGTCTTAATTATAGTGAAGTTTATTACAAAATTCCATTGATCCCTCTTTAGATCGACAGATTAAATCAATTATGCAAATCAGATTGTCTCATTTAGTAAAATACGGTATAATTTTCGACATTGTTACCAGAAAAGGGAAGTGTTTTTATGTCAACAACATATTTACGAAAAACAACTAAAGCTGATTTGCCACAAATCAGTGCAATTATCGCCGATGCTAAAGATTATCTAAAACAGCAAAAAATTGACCAATGGCAAAATGGTTACCCTGCTGCACAAAACTTACTCGCCGATATTAATAACGGCATCAGTTACGTACTCATCATTGACGGCCAAATCGCAGGCACCGCCGCATTATGGCAGGGGATTGACGTCAACTATTTAGCAATCGAGGACGGCACCTGGCAAAACGGCATCGAAGCACGTTACACGGCGATTCATCGGATCGCTTTATCCAGCTCATTTCGCGGTAAACATCTGTCCGAAAAGTTAATTTCTGGGCTCCTTACTATTTCCAGAGCGCTGGGCTATCGCGATGTTCGAATTGACACTCATCCGGACAATCTTGGCATGCAACATGTCATTAAAACTAACGGTTTTGACTATCGCGGCATTGTTTTCATGCAAGCGGATGGTTCCAAACGACTCGCATATCAATTATTACTTGAATAAACTAACCAATTTTGCTTTGAGACTACTCCCAATTTGAGTAGCCTTTTTTATTACAAAAAAACGATCACACCCGTAGGCGCCATCGTTAAAATACTATTTTCCTGATTTTTTTATTGTTTCTCCCCGCGCAGCAAAATAGCTTGGTTCCTTTGTGACTACTTCTTGCGTAAATTCCTTAATGAAGCCCAATACTTGATCCAATCGCTTGGCACCAAATATTTTCTTCCATTGGCGCGCACGCTTAAGACCAATTTCTAACAATGCTGCTTCCACTTTTTTGCCCTCTGGCGTTAATTTCAAAATTTTACGTCGCCGGTCATTTGGATCGATCCGTTGATAAACATAGTCGTTATTAAGTAAGCCACTAATTTGGCGTGAAATAGCAGATCGCGAAACCCGGTGTAGCTCAGCAACATCCATCAAGGTAATTTCATTTTTGGCGTCACTGACTTCTCGCATAATTAAAAATTGGTCAAACGAAATCCCATATTCCGCGGCCGGTGCAGAAATAAAATCCTGCAAGTACTTCAATGAAAATAAATATGACTGAATAAACCCATCAAATAGCTCTTTATCTTTGTCCATTTTTTTGTACTCCTCCATCAAAATTTAACACCTTTAACTTTAACGGTTTGCACGCAAAAAGTAAACATTTTAGATAAAAAATATCTATAATAATTAAAAAATACTAGTTACTCATATTTCATAATTATTGTTGCACTGTCAATTTTAGCTTACCAGTAGCTGTCAATTCAGCGCTGCCAACCTGATAATCCAAATCAGACTTAGCAAATTCCTTTTCAATCTCCGCTTTAACTTCTTTGCCTGGACGTTGATCGACCTTTTCCAACTCAATCTCAATATCTAATTCATTATTTCCCTCTGTGATTTGGTAATCAACATCAATCACATTTAAAATCTGTTGTACTAACTGACGTGTCGTCATTATGTGCATCTCCTAAATTTATTTACTTCCTTACTGTAGTGCTATTTGATTGAAAAGTAAAAAATATCTCATCATTATAATTGACAAGAATTACGTTTTAGCATACAATTTCTGCAATTCAAAATTTTACCTTTACATATTGCTGTCAGTCTAATTACGGGAGGATTACATAAATGAAACCAAGAATTGCGTTACCAGCGGATACATTTACCGAGGCAACTAACATCATTAATGAACGAAATGCTGAGTTCGCACCAGACCCAGCGATCCAAGCGATTACTAAGTCTGGTGGCATCCCCATTATTTTACCTTCAATTGACCCGGCTGATGCGGCCAATTATATTGATTTATTCGATGGGGTCTTGATGTTAGGTGGTTTCGACGTTGACCCTACCTTTTTTAATGAAGAACCGCATAATGACCTCGGTGAAACTTATCGGAAACGAGATTTATTTGAAATCGCCTTATTACAGGCTTCTATTAAAGCAGGCAAAGCCGTTATGGGTATCTGTCGGGGCATGCAAGTGATTAATGTGGCTCTCGGTGGTACTTTATACCAGGATTTATCAGAAGACCCACAGGCAAAGTTAAAACACAATCAGCAAGCACCTGGTAATTTACCCACCCATCATGTCAATGTACAAGCTGGCAGTATGTTATCATCGCTAATTGGTGAACGCAGCTACGTTAACTCCCGCCATCACCAGGCACTCCGTCAATTAGCTCCGACTTTACAAACAGTGGCTAAGTCAGATGACGGCGTCGTTGAAGCGGTTGAATCAAAAATGAACACCCAAATTTTAGGTGTTCAATGGCATCCGGAAAATATGTTCAAACACAATCAGGAATCACAAGCGCTCTTTACTAACTTCATTGAACGAAGTAGCGAAGCCAGCAGCAAAGCCAATATTAGAACAGCTTAGTCCGATTTACCTCCTGCCTGAGTAACCGATACTCTGGATAGGAGCTTTTTTTTAATTACCGTGGTAGAATGAATCAAATCAAAAGGAAGTGGCTTGATGGACCAAATTGATCGCAAAATTTTAAACGCACTACAAAAAAACGCTCGTATTTCACTGAAAACATTGTCAGAACAGTGTTTTATTTCCTCACCTGCAATTGCCGCAAGAATTAGCCGCCTGGAAAAGCAAGGAATCATCGCAAATTATCAGATGACGGTTAATTATGAAAAATTAGCTTACCACGTGAAGGCATTTATTCGGCTTCAATTGGAACCAACCCAGAAAAAAGAATTTTATCCGTATGTGCGTTCCATTCCGAACGTCTTGGAATGTAACTGTGTCACCGGCGACTATTCTGAATTGCTGGAAGTTGTTTTCAACACAACCTCCGCGCTTGATAATTTTGTGAATGGATTGCAACGTTACGGCAAAACCAGTACACAAATCGTCTTTACAACCAGTGTAGAACGACGAGGACTAGATTTTGACGATGAACAGATTGCAGATCCTGAAAAATAGTAAATTGGTGCTGAACAGTTTCTCTTAAGTAGGTAGAACTTTTCTGTTATTGTGTAAGCCCAAAAACCCCAGGACAAGTAATTCTGACTTTATCGCTCCCTATTTTAATTGTGGAAACGCGTGAGCAGCCACTGACTCCTATTGTGTAAGCCCAAAAAACCCCGACGACGAA
>NZ_AWTT01000063.1 GCF_000876205.1 Paucilactobacillus wasatchensis
CATTTTTAATTAGTTATTAATTATTTAGCGTAACGGGCTGACAAACGTGACTTGTCACGTGCCGCCTTGTTAGCTTTGATCAAACCTTTTGAGTGGGCGCGATCAATTGCAGAGATAGCATCTTTAAATAATGCATCCAAATTGTCGGCACCGGCTGTTTTAGCTGTTTCAAACTTTTTAATAGTTGTCCGCATTGTGCTAAGTTGCGCAGCATTTTGAACTTGTGCTTTTTCGTTAACTTTAACACGTTTGATAGCTGATTTAATAATTGGCATGGTTTCACCTCCACATAAAATGATCATATCTGACCTGAAATTTTCAACATCTGCCATTATACAAAAATAGTCCGTTAAATGCAACTCAATCAAAAGCAAAATAGTAAGATTATTCGGTTAGTTCTTGCAATTTTGTGGTGTTACGTGTATCTTGTATGGAGGCTAATATTAGTTTATTGGTTGTAAACCTCTTCTCAGTTTAACGATCCTCACCGACGCTTTACTTAGAACTAGGTTATCTAAAATTATTGGAAGGTGGGAATACTAATGGCTATTTCACAAGAACGTAAAAATGAAATTATCAAAGAATACGCGCGTCATGATGGTGACACAGGTTCGACTGAAGTTCAAGTTGCTGTTTTAACAGCTGACATTAATGAATTAAACGAACATTTGCGTGTTCATAAAAAAGATTTTCATTCACAACGTGGTCTAATGAAAAAGATTGGTCATCGTCGTAACTTACTTGCTTACTTACGTAAAAATAATTTGCAAAGTTACCGTGAACTAATTGAAAAGTTAGGTTTGCGTCGTTAATCTTCATGAGTTGTGGCAAATTAATATTTGCCACGCTTTTTTTTTACATATAATTAGTGTTGATTTGATTTTATCGAAATTTAAGGGTTCTAATTCGCAAGCCCATAGATTTGTGGTAATATAGGTGCAGCGTGTAGTCGGAATAATGTTAATTGAATAAAGGGGAAATAGATACTATGACATTTGATAGTGCAGATTTAATGACCGCGATTGTGACACCATTTGATGATCAAGCGAAAAAAATTGATTTTAAGCGGTTAGAAGATTTAATCGATCATTTAATTGAAACTGGTTCAAAGGGTTTTGTCGTTGGTGGTACAACAGGTGAAACACCGACATTGAGCCATGATGAAAAAATTGAGTTATTTACTCGAAGCGCCCAAATTATTAATGGTCGGGTTCCGTTGATTGTTGGTACTGGCTCTAATAATACCCAAGCGACGGCTGAGTTTACCAAAGAAGTTGGCGCGATTGCTGGCATCGATGCAGCACTCGTCGTTGTTCCTTATTATAATAAGCCCAGTCAAAAAGGGATGATTGCCCATTTTGAAACTGTCGCAAAGCAAAGTTCATTGCCAATTATCATTTATAACATTCCAGGTCGAACTGGGGTAACAATGGCTGTTGAAACGGTAGTGACATTAAGCCATGTTGCTAACATCATTGGAGTTAAGCAGTGCACAGATATTGATGATCTTGGCCAAATTGTTAGACTAACAGCTGCTGATTTCTTAGTTTATTCAGGCGAAGATAATTTAGCCTTAGCAACTAAAGAAATTGGTGGGGCGGGTGTGATTTCCGTAGCTAGCCACGTGTATGGTAATGAAATGAGTACAATGTACGCGGATGTAGATAAGGGTGACTGGCAAGCTGCAGCTGCTATTCAGCGTGAACTGACCCCTAAAATGAAGGCATTATTTATGTATCCTTCACCGGCACCAGTTAAAGCTGCACTGAATCATCAAGGATACCAAGTTGGCGGCATGCGATTACCGATCATAGCTTTAGATAAAGCAGAAGAAGCAAAGTTATTTAAAATTTTAGAAATATAGAAAGATTCAAGGTGACATAATGAGTAGTAATATTAATATTATTCCATTCGGTGGTGTACGTGAAAACGGTAAGAATATGTATGCTGTTGAAGTGGATGAACAGATTTTTATTTTAGATTGTGGGTTAAAATACCCGGAAAACGAACTCTTAGGAATTGATGTTGTGATTCCAGACTGGAACTATTTACGTGAACACGCTGACCGGGTTGCTGGTGTATTTTTGACTCATGGTCATGCTGATGCGATCGGTGCTTTACCATATTTTTTGGATGAATTTAAGGTTCCCGTATTTGGTTCAGAAATGACGATTGCCTTAGCTAAATTAAATGTTGAGGCTAATGATAAGGTACGCAAATTTAACGATTTTCATGTTGTAGATGCCCAAACTGAAATCGATTTTGGTAATGTAACCGTATCGTTTTTCAAAACAACACACTCTATTCCTGAGACACTAGGAGTTGTTTTAAAAACTGATCAGGGCAACATCGTTTATACTGGTGATTTTAAATTTGATCAAACTGCAACCACAGGTTATGAAACTGACTTAGCTCGATTGGCAGAAATTGGCAGTCAAGGTGTGTTAGCTCTGCTGAGTGATTCAGCAGGAGCAGAAAATGCGGGTCAAAGTGAACGAGAAAAAGATATCGGAGAATATATTTTAGAAACGTTCAAATATACGAGTGGTCGGATTGTGGTTGCTAGTGTGGCATCAAATATCTTGCGTATTCAGCAGATTTTTGATGCAGCTGCCCAAGTTGATAGAAAAGTTGTTTTATCAGGGCATGATTTAGAAAAAATTGTACGGACTGCTTTGTCGTTAGGCAAATTGCATCTACCTGATGAAGATTTATTGATTGATTTTAAGGCCACCAAGGAATTACAACCTGAACAAGTTGTAATTTTGGAAACTGGCAAAATGGGTGAACCAATTAAGTCATTGCAACGAATGGCAAATGGTGACGACAAGGATGTTAAGTTAAATGATTCAGACTTAGCATTTATTACCACCACGCCATCTCACGCAATGGAAACCGAAGTTCAAAAAACTCGTGATATGATTTATCGATCTGGCGCCCAGGTTAAGGCAATTTCAGATGACTTGCAATCTTCTGGTCATGCCAGTCAAAATGACTTGCAGTTAATGTTGAATTTCATGAAACCACAATATTTCATACCAGTTCAAGGCGAATATAGATTATTAAATACACATGCCAAATTAGCTGAAGAGGTTGGCATTGCTGCGGATCACATTTTCATTACTTCCAAAGGTGATGTTGTCAATTACGATGGCGAGTTAATGCATTTGGGCCAAAAAGTTGAAGTCGGAGACACCATGATTGATGGTACCGGGATTGGTGACATTGGTAACATTGTGTTACGAGATCGGCGGGTATTGGCGGAAGATGGAATTTTTGTTGTTGTGGTTACAATTGATCGCCGCAAGAAAAAGATCGTCGCGCAACCAAAAATTACTTCACGAGGGTTTGTATTTGTTAAAACTAATCGTGAATTAATGAATCAAAGCGCTAAATTAGTTGCTGATACTGTGCAAGATAATTTAGACAACAAAGAGTTTGACTGGGGTCATTTGAAACAGGATGTTCGTGATAAATTAAATCGGTTCTTATTTGAACAGACAAAACGACATCCAGTGATTTTGCCAGTGATCATGGAAGTAAACCAGCATGCTCGCAAAATGAATAAGAAAAAGAAACAAGAGCAAGGTCAGGAAAGTAAATAATGGATTGAACTGATTTTTGTAATTAGATAGGAGTGTAGCGCAATCACATGGGTCTCCATGTTTGAGCTATACTCCTATTTAGGATTTTATGACTGGAGGTGGATTAAAATGGCAAATGAATTAACAACTGAACAAGTAAAACGATTGGCTAAAGCTAAGGAGCTATTAGAAAAAAAGAACTGGAGTCAAGCCAGTGTAATATTGGAGAATCTATATCAAACCAGTGCTGATATTGAAATTAATCATTTACTGGTTGAGGCTTTATACATGGATCAACAATATAAATTGGCCCAACAGTACGCTGATGAGTACCAAGCGAGTTTTTTAGCAACCTTAGAATTGTATAAATTGATGGTGGCATTGATGTTGCAAAACCACCAATTTATTTTCGCAAGGCAATTTGCCTTGGTTAGTGAGAATTCACAGTGGGTGGCGATTGCAATAGATGAGATTGAGCAACATGAACAAAGTGATTTAACTAACCTTGCGATAACGGTAAAATTGATTACACAACAGTTTTATCATCTAGGTGACGAAAATTTTAATGAGCAAAAGCGACGGTTTGAACTAGGTTACCAACTGCCAATGGCACAGTATGTAATGGGAGCTAAGTTTTTGTTGCGTGATCCATTCACTAATCCAGTAATCCGTGCAAGCATCTTACAAGTGCTACAGCAGCTACATTTTGATGAAACTGTCAAAGTGTACTGGCTGGATGAACAAGAGCATGAGGTTAACTGTCAAAAATTGATTCCGATCGATAAAAATGACCGAGTGATTGGCGTGTTAGATGCATTTGAGCAAAAGTTGGGGCAAGAAGATCCAATTGCCTTACAAATGTTGTCACAGGAATTTCAATTACAGATGGTTTTTTGTTATCCGTTTATTAATTCAGTTGTGACAGATAGTGACAAATGGGCTGCATTAGCTATCGCCCGGTTTAAAAATCAAACAAACGATATACCGACGACCTCAAAGATTAGCAACTGGCAGACCAAATTAGCACAGTTAAGTGAACAATTATTACAAAACAGTGAGAAATAAGTGACTAAAATTTTATTTTTTCGAATTGATGAGTAATAAATGTTTACAAATCAAGGATCACTATATATAATGGTTTAGGATTCTTCTTGAGGTAGCTCACTACTGGGCTTTAAATTATCAAGAGGAAGTAGTATAATCTATTTTAAAGGTGTGTCAGCCTGCTGCCTAGTGGCTGACATTATTCTTGTAAAAATAACAGGAGGGTTTCATTAATGGCAGAAAAAGAACATTATGAACGTACAAAACCCCATGTAAACATTGGTACAATTGGCCACGTTGACCATGGGAAGACAACCTTAACAGCTGCAATTACTAAGGTATTAGCAGCTAAAGGTTTGGCAAAAGCTGAAGATTATGCAGATATCGATGCTGCGCCAGAAGAAAAGGAACGTGGTATTACTATCAACACAGCCCACGTTGAATACGAAACTGAAAAGCGTCACTATGCACATATTGATGCTCCAGGACATGCTGATTATGTCAAGAACATGATCACTGGTGCCGCTCAAATGGACGGTGCTATCCTAGTTGTTGCTGCAACTGATGGTCCTATGCCACAAACTCGTGAACATATCCTACTTGCTCGCCAAGTTGGTGTTGATTACATTGTGGTCTTCTTAAACAAGACTGACTTAGTTGACGATGATGAATTGGTTGACTTAGTTGAAATGGAAGTTCGTGAACTGTTATCAGAATACGATTTTCCTGGCGATGACATTCCTGTTATCCGCGGTTCAGCCCTTAAAGCACTGGAAGGCGATCCAGAACAAGAAAAAGTTATCCTTCACTTGATGGATGTTGTTGATGAATACATCCCAACTCCAAAACGTGATACTGACAAGCCATTCTTGATGCCTGTTGAAGATGTATTTACGATCACTGGTCGTGGTACTGTTGCTTCAGGACGTATCGATCGTGGACAAGTTAAAATTGGTGACGAAATTGAAATCGTTGGTTTGAATGACGAACCTACAAAGACAACTGTTACTGGTCTTGAAATGTTCCGTAAGACATTGGATCTTGGTGAAGCTGGAGATAACGTTGGTGCCTTGCTTCGTGGTATTAACCGCGATCAAATCGAACGTGGCCAAGTTTTGGCTCAACCAGGTTCAATCAAGACACATAAGAAGTTTAAGGGTGAAGTTTATATCCTTACAAAAGAAGAAGGTGGACGTCATACTCCATTCTTCTCAAACTATCGTCCACAATTCTACTTCCATACTACAGACGTTACTGGTGTAATTGATTTGCCAGAAGGCGTTGAAATGGTTATGCCTGGTGACAACGTCACATTTACAGTTGAATTAATCAACCCTGTTGCGATTGAAAAGGGTCTTAAGTTTACTGTTCGTGAAGGTGGTCACACGGTTGGTGCCGGTGTGGTATCAGAAATCGATGACTAGTATTTACCTTTTAGGGCTCTTCGTCAAGAAGTACTGATGACTTAATTTAAGGACGTAGTCCTTACTAGGCAACTAGTTCTCTTTCAGGG
>NZ_AWTT01000064.1 GCF_000876205.1 Paucilactobacillus wasatchensis
CTTACCTAAGCTCTATCAGACAAGCACATATACTAATTTAATGAACAATAAAAAACTAATTGTGAAGTCTACAAACCTCACTATGTTTTTTTAGTTTGCAATCGTTGTAAATCGGTGTTCCAAATAACCTGTAATTGCACTAACTCCCGCCGCAATAGCATCTGTATTAGGTGCCATTTTTTCACTATGCAGTGAATATGGGCTGTCGACGCCCAACCAAAACATGGTGCCCGGAATTTTAGAAATTAAATAGCCAAAATCTTCACCAGTCATCGCTGGCTTGGTTTCAATAAAATTAACACCATCGGCAGCACGCATATAACCCATAAAATCAGCGGTAATTGCCGAATTATTCTCAACTGGTAAATAACCACCTTGATGTAATTTAAGTGACACTTCGCAACCATAAGTTAATGCTACACCCTCTGCAATGGCTCTTACCCGTTGTTGCATCCGTTGATTATTAGTTTGTGTCAACGCTCGAATTGTGCCGTCCACATGGGCGTGTCCGGCAATAACATTACCCGTGTCACCTGCAGTTAGATGACCTAATGTCACTACACCACCTTCGATTGGATCCACATTACGGCTCACAATTGTTTGAATTTGCATGACAAAAGCACTGGCAGCCACCACCATATCATTGGCATTATGTGGGTATGCGGCATGGCCACTTTTACCATTAAAATCTGCATGAATTTCACAGGTACCCGCAAATAACGTACCATTCAAACAACCGATTGCCCCAGCCGGTAGTTGCGGGTTATCATGCAAGGCATAAATTTCATCAGGCAGCCAATCACCGGCTAAAGCCCCACTTTGATACAGCTGCATTCCACCACTGTGATTTTCTTCTGATGGTTGGAAGATAAACAGCAAATCAGTAGCTGGTTGATTACTAGCAAAATAGCTTAAAACACCCAGCGCCACCGTCATGTGAATATCATGACCACAAGCGTGCATCTGACCCTTAATTTTGGAACTAAATGACAACCCAGTTTGTTCCTGCACAGGTAGTGCATCAATGTCCGTCCGATAACCAATTAATCGGTCGTGGGTCTTGCCTACCACTTTCACCAATAATGCTGTTGGTAGCTGAGTAACTTCTTTAATCGTTAAATATTGTTGAGGCAGTTGCTTGATTGTCGTCAATAGATAATCGTGCGTTTTAAATTCTTCTAATCCCAACTCAGGAAACTGATGTAAATGGCGGTAAATATTTAATAAATTTTCATTTGATAACGTCATGTTAGCCACCCATCCTACAGTTTACGCAATTCGTCCATTAATTCGGTTTTACTCTTTGTTTTAGCGTCAATGTCTTTGATCTTTTTGGCAGGCACACCTGCAACGACTGTATCAGCTGCAACATCTTTGGTTACCACTGCACCAGCACCAACCACTGCACCAGCACCGATATGGACTCCTTCAAGAACGACACAGTTAGCTCCAATTAAGACATTGTCTTCCACAATAACTGGTTGAGCCGAAGGTGGCTCGACCACTCCAGCAAGCACTGTTCCAGCACCAATGTGACAATTTTCACCAACAATGGCGCGACCACCAAGGACTGCTCCCATATCAATCATCGTGTTGGCACCGATTTCAGCGCCAATATTAATTTGCGCGCCCATCATGATAACTGCATTGTCTCCAATTAACACTTGTTCGCGAATAACAGCCCCAGGTTCAATACGGGCATTAATTTCTTTCATGTCCAGCAATGGTACTCCTGAATTGCGCCGATCATTTTCAATTTCATAATCCTTAATTTCGTTTTGATGGGCACTAAGAAATGGCTTAACATCTTTCCAATCACCGAAAATAACACCACTTTGTCGTTCCACAAACGGTCTGATAGTAGCAGGAAATTTCAGTTCAGCTAAATCCCCACGAACATAAACCTTCACTGGAGTTTTCTTTTCTGAGTTGCCAATATAATCAATAATTGTTTGTGCATCTAATTTTGCCACATTACTTTCCTCCGTTTCTACTCTTTAACTCTATGTTTACTAATAATATCATATTCCTGATCAATACCATGAACAAGATAATTAATTGCTTTAAACATTTCACGTCGCGTTACAATACCGGTGAAATCACCATTATCAGCAACAACAGGTAAAAATGGTTGATCCGTTAATAAATGCAAATCCTGTTCAATGTCGTATGGATCAACAATTGTTGGCGCATCAGTTTGCATTACTTGTTCAACTCTAATATGTTTTAATTTTTCAACTGCCACTGTTTCTGTTTCTAACATTTGTTCAGTAATCATCGCTAAGGAAAGTAAGCCACGGTACTTACCATCTTTGTCGAGAACAATAATTTTAGCATAGTGGACCTTTGTCAGTACCAAAAAAGCATGATACAAATTATTCGTATCAATCACGTTAGCAACAACATTACCTGGGATTAAGAACTTTTCTTGATGCTTAGTCAACATTTGTGCAACTGCTGGATCAATCATATCTTAGGTCCTCCTTTGACAACTGACTTCATTGTATCTAATTACAGCCTTTTTAAGTAATTAACTAACTGAGATTTGAACAATTTTAAGATTGAGCTCAATTAATGTTCATATTTAGCCTAACGACTGAAACTAAAAAACAGTTCTTTGATTGCTGCCAATTGTCGGTTGTAAAACTGAATCTTAAGTTGTTTGTCGGTTATATCAATAATCGCATACGTGCCACCGATAGCAGTGAATTCGCCCCGCGGCAGACTAATGCTTCCTGGATTCAAAAACAGTGCATGTTCGTCCATTTTTACGCCTAATTTATGCGTATGTCCAAATAAAACAATCGTCGCATGATTCTCTTGACCTAATAATTTCAGCTTGGTCATCGTGTAATTGACGTCTTGTAAATGGCCATGGGTTACTAAAATACGATCTCCTTGTTCGTCTATTAACCTGGTTTGTGGAATTTGATCATCAAAATCATTATTTCCCTGTACAGTAATAAACTCACTAAATAAACTGTCACTCGCTGGCAACTGCGAATCACCACAATGAATCAGCAAGTCAACTTGATTCTTGTACTGTGCTGCTAATTTTACCAAAATTTCTCGATCAAAATGATTATCACTGACCACTAAAACTTTCATGCTTGCTGCCACCATTCTTCAAATTGCTGCATTAATTGCCTCATTGCCTGGCCGCGATGACTAATTTCGTTCTTCTGTGATGTCGTCAATTGAGCCAATGACTTATCCTTAGTTGGAACGTAAAATAGTGGGTCATAGCCGAAACCATTATTTCCCTGTGGTCTAGCCAAAATAATACCATTGAGTTCGCCAGTTACCACTAGCTTTTTTCCGTTTGGTTTTAGTGCAACTAATGTTGTATTAAAATGCGCGGTTCTTTTTTCGTTCAAAACACCCTGCAAGTTGTGCAATAATTTCCGATTATTAGCTATATCATCGTGATCACCAGCATAGCGGGCCGAGTGAACTCCTGGTTCGCCATTAAGCGCATCAACCACTAGCCCAGAATCGTCTGCAATCACTGGTAGTTTGGTTAAATCGACTACAGCCTGTGCTTTGAGCAACGCATTTGCTGCAAAAGTAGTTCCCGTTTCATTAATTTTAATTGGCGTTGCAAAGTCTGCCAATGTTTTAATTGTAATTTTTTTAGATTGCAGCATTACACGGTATTCTTGCGCTTTATTGATATTGTTGGTTGCAATTACGATAGTATTCATCACTCTCCACCCAGCCTAATCTGGCTAACTGTCAAATGATCATTTTGCAACCATTTGCTAGCTACTTCGTTAAATTTTTGTGGGTTGCCAGTAGTATAAAAATTAGCACTGCTAGTCACCGTATTGGCAAATAAATTTCGTTCGGTTAATAACTGTCGCACATCAGCTACAGTGGCTGCACCTGGATCAATCAATGGAATTTCACTGCCCAATGTTTGACTGATTTCCTTAGTTAACAATGGAAAATGAGTACAACCTAAAATTAGTGCATCAATTGCCTTGTCCTGGAAAAAGGCTAATTTGTCGGTCACTTGTTGCTGAGCCATTTGACTACCAGCTAAATCATCTTCCACTAGTGTCACAAATTCCTGACAAGCTAGTCCGATCACATTAACTTGTGACTCTAATTGGTTAATTACAGAACTATATGCCTGATCTTCAATTGTTTTTTGTGTTCCGATAACACCAATATTTTGATGTTTAGGCAGACTAAGTGCCGCCTTGCTGCCTGGTGTAATGACGCCAATCACTGGAATAGGCAAATTGGCTTGAAGATAAGGCAACCCTGCTGCTGTGGCAGTGTTACATGCAATTACAAGTAACTTAATATCATGCCGCAATAAAAATTGTGCAATCTGCATACTAAATTGACGTACCTGTTCGCTGGGGCGCACACCGTATGGTAATCTTGCCTGGTCACCAACAAATTCAATTGATTCGTCTGGTAATTCTTGTTGTAACACTTTGACAACGGTTAATCCGCCCACACCCGAATCCATAACCCCAATTGGTCGGTTATCCATATTTAATCATCCTTCCGATTTTCCTGAAACTTAATTATTGCCTTAAATCGCTTGTTTTTCAAGCAATATTAACAATTTTAATCGAGTTTTAACTGACAGTAATTTCTTAAACCTGTATAATAACTATGATTTCAAAAAAGGAGCACACTTATGTCGCAATCAACATATGATCAATTGTTACACGGCGCTGTTGGTCTCAACCACGGCGTTCTTCGTGATGTTTTAATCCCAGCAATTTTAGGAGAAGAAACCGGCGGTATTTTATATTGGGCTGGCAAAAATCTTGCCCACCAATTTCCTGTATCCAATCCTGACGAATTAATAACTATTTTTACTCAACTCGGTTTTGGGCACTTAGAGTTACAAAAAAAATCAGCCAAGCAACAAACTTGGCAGATCAGTGGTCCAATCGTCACAGAAAGATTAAAATTGAACCAAGCTGATTTTAATCTAGAAACGGGCTTCATTGCCCAACAGATTGAATTTCAAACAAATGCAATTACCGAAGCGCAGATTGTGGAACAAAAAAAAGGAACTGTCCAAATTGTAGCTCAATCTGATTTGAAGGATCCTTCGCTTGATACAGAGCCGATTGAGTTTCTGCAGATTGAGCCAGCACAAACAGAATAATCTTATTTTTAAGCAGCTGAGCAAAAAATATATTTTTGCATCAGCCGCTTTTTTTTAAATTTTTTTTAAACATGAGTAATAAGACAGATTATCTCCGATGTCCATATTAATAATCATTAAAGCAATTGGTGATCTTGGCTCTTGCTTAGGTACATAAAAGAGGCTGGGCAAAAACTGCG
>NZ_AWTT01000065.1 GCF_000876205.1 Paucilactobacillus wasatchensis
GGCCTAGACATCTGCCCCCACGAACACGTCTATCCAAAAAAAGAGTTAAAGAAAATAACTTCTTCAACTCTACAATGTAACTATTTTGTATTTATCCCAACACTATCATGAGAATAAAGTGTGTCATCTTCCACCAGGCGTTTTACAAGGTCAGCAATTGAACTAGCTGACACGTCGTGACCGCCAAATGGTTCACCCTTGCGAGTAACTTCATAATTAACAGACCCGCCAGTAAACCAACCGGGGCGAATAATCGTGTAATTTAAATCAGAGGCTTCAATGACATCCGCTGCTTCACGATATGAACGTAACATGGGATTACTACTCAGATTACCACTTGCGCCAACCGATGCAGGAATTTCATCGTAAATTCCCATTGATGTGATAAATAGCAGTCTCGAAACTTGGTTGCGATCCATTGCCGCAACAATTTTTTTAGCAAAGTTGCCTAAATTACCACTTAATGCTGCAAACACTACGTCTTGACCTTGCATCGCTTGGTCTAAGTCGACATCACTAGTAACATTACCAGCCATTGCTGTTTCGCGATCGCTAGTGGTCAGCCGGTCTGCGCTGCGAGCAAATAAAGTCAACTTTACATCTGTTTCGTTTAATAAAGTTTGATGTGCAGCATTACCAAGGGTTCCTGTTGCACCAATAATTAATACATTTGTCATAATATCAAATCTCCTCAGTTTAATTGATTACGTAACATTGTTAAATAGAATTTCCTATCTAATTTTCATATTCACCATACTCCAACTTTACAAAACCATTATTCACTAACAATCAACAATGATTTAATTGCTTTTCGTTGGTCCATGGCATCGTATGCTGACTGAACATAATCAAGCTTAAATTCTTGCGTAAATACCTTTCCTGGATTGATTTTACCATCCAACACAGCTTGTAATAACGTTTCCTTATCATAGGTTGTCACGGATGCAATTCCACCACGTAAACCAATATTCTTCCAAAATAGGTTGTTGGTATTCATAGTTGCTTTTTGTGGCACACCAACTCGTCCCACCACAGCACCTGGCCGTCCAACTTGAACAGCCGTTTCAACGGATTGCTCGGTGCCAACGCATTCCAACACGGCATCTGCACCAGCACCAGTTAATTCCATCACTTTAGCAACTGCTTTCTCGCCACGTTCTGCAACAATATCTGTAGCACCAAATTCACGTGCTAAGTTTTGACGATCTTCATGACGACTCATGGCGATAATACGTTTAGCACCGCGTAATTTGGCGGCAATCACACCACTTAAACCAACGGCACCATCACCCAGTACCACGACCGTATCACCTTGTGAAACTTCGGCTGCAGCGGCAGCATGATAACCAGTAGCCATAACATCGGCTAGTGTTACAAATGAGTTTAACTGTTCATCAGTATAATCACTTGGCTGACCAGGAATCTTAACTAATGCCCAGTCTGCACTTCTGAAACGAAGATATTCAGCTTGATAGCCAGAACTACCCATTTCTTCTTGGGTCAAACAATTACCTTCAAATCCTGCCAAACATGCAGCACAGTGACCACATCCGTGAGTAAATGGTGCAATGACAAAATCGCCAACCTTGACGTTATGAACATCCGCACCAATTTCATCGACAATTCCAATTGCCTCGTGTCCAACTAAACTGTTCGCTGCCATTTCATTAATGCCACGGAACCACCATAAATCTGAACCACAAACACTGGCTCTGACTACTTTAATAATAGCATCCGTTGATTTTTTAATCGTTGGTTTATCAACATTTTGAATTTCAACCTTACCTGGTTCAATAAATACTGTTGCTTTCATAATTGCTTCTCCTCATATTTTGATTTTATATCACAAAAAATTATTTACTACTGTTGCGAACTTCGGCAACATTACCAAACCAGTACTGTGCGGTCACACCGCCATCAGCCAAGAAGTCAGCACCTGTAATAAAGGCTGCCCGCCGATCCATTAATAACTCAGCTAAACTGGCAATTTCATCAGGAGTTCCTGGCCGTTTTGTGACCATCGATTCGAACATCTTCTTATAACCAGCACCACGAGGACCGTTTAGTTCATCCAAAGCTAGTGGAGTCATCACGATACCAGGGCTGATGGCATTAATTCGAGCACCCCGTTTTTGCCAGTTAACTGATTCAGCTGCGACCCGCAATACATTGGCACGCTTAGCATATTGATAAGCTGCTAATGAATCTTTAATCACGTCGTCTTGCAAGATAGGTAAAGCTAATAATTCTTCAGTTGGTGTCATTGCTAACGCCTGGTCATCTTCTTGTGACAAAGCCGGTAATCGATGACCTGATTGAGAAGAAATCACAATTCCGGCACTACCAGGAGCCATCACTTTACCAAATTCTTCTAGTAAAACAGAAGTCCCGTATAAATCAACTTTCAAAACTTGTGCTGGAGTGGTTTGCGATGGTGAAACACCAGCGGCATTAACTAATCCCATAATGTCACCTAACTCCTGTGCTTTGGCAACAACTGCTTTGATTGAATCACGTGAGGAAAGATCTGCTTTAATGGTGGTAACATCAAATCCTGCTTCCTGGAGTTTTGTTTGCATTGCAGCTAAATTAGCTTCGTTATAGTCAGCTAACAACAATTTTCGGCCAGCGGAAACTCGACGAACAATTGCTTCACCAATTGAACCGGCACCAAATAATACAACTACTTCGTTTTTCATTTTTAATTACCTCGTTTGATTAATTTTGATTACGAGGTTCATGATACAAGCGAAAGTGAAATTAACCAATTTCAATAACAAGCACGACTCATAAGCTATACTTATGAATCAAAAAAAGTCCTCGCAAAATGCGGGGACAATTCGATAAGCGATTAAATTTTTATTAAACTAAACTTCGCTAACAGTAACTAATGACTTAATCACTGTTCGTTGATCCATTGCTTCATATGCTTCTTCAATATGGTCCAGGTCAAATCGTTTGGTGAATACTTTGCCTGGGTTGATTTTACCATCCAGCACTGCATCTAACAAAACGGTCTTATCATATGTGGTGACAGAAGCAATCCCACCACGCAAACCAATATTTTTCCAGAATAAATTGTTAGTGTTCATTTCAGCTTTTTGTGGCACACCGACACGGCCAACTACAGCGCCCGGCCGTCCAACTTTGACAGCTGTATCAACTGATTGTTCCGTTCCAACACACTCAAGCACAGCATCAGCGCCACCATCAGTTAATTCCATGACATGTTTAACGGCATCGTCGCCACGTTCTGGGACAATGTCAGTGGCACCAAATTCCTTGGCGAGTTTTTGCCGGTCTTCATGGCGGCTCATGGCAATAATTCGTTTAGCACCACGTAATTTAGCTGCAATCACACCGCATAAACCAACAGCACCATCACCCATAACAACAACCGTGTCACCTTCTTTAACCTCAGCACTAGCAGCGGCATGGTAACCAGTCGCCATTACATCAGCCAACGTTAATAACGAATTTAATTGTTCATCTGAATATGATTTCGGGTCGCCAGGGATTTTAATCAAACCCCAGTTAGCATTGGTATAACGCAGATATTCGCCTTGATAACCACCGTTACCACCGGCTTCTTGATTCATACAGTTGCCGTCAAAGCCAGCCAAACAAGCTGCACAATGACCGCAACCGTGTGTAAATGGAGCAATGACAAAGTCACCCGCTTTGATATCGGTCACATCAGCGCCGACTTTTTCAACAACTCCGATTGCTTCGTGACCAACGGTTGAATTTGCTTCACGCTTGGCAATCCCACGATACCACCATAAGTCAGAACCGCACACACAGGCGCGAACAATTCGAATAATGGCATCCGTGCCTTTCTCGATCGTTGGCTTATCCATTTCGTGAACTTCAACCTTGCCTGGTTCAATAAATACTGCTGCTTTCATTCAAAACATCTCCTATTGTTATTTACAAGGTTAGTATAGACCTTGAAGTGCAGACGAAGGCAAGCGAGAATTTGAACTTTATTGAACTGAGTTTCCACTGTATGATCTTAGATTGCAAAAAATTTAGGTTTATTCGCTAAAATCAGGCCCCAGCACCAACCGTAAAATCTGTCCTACCGAAATATCTGCCTGCGCGTATCGTTTTTTCGAACATTACTTGCAGTACGTTACAATCAGCGATGATGCATTTGAAGCAGGAATACTTAAGCAAGGCGTCCCCGCTGCGATTGCTGAAGGATTGACCATTATGACTAGCGCACAACGCAATCCTGCAAAATCATACGCTGACTTACGAGCCCACAAACCAGAGTTCGAGCAGGTCAAATTCGCTGATTTTGCTAAACAGTTTGCGGCTGTTTACCGTGGCGAAGCTCAAGGGCAATCAAATACGTTGGCCGATCATTAATTTACTTGGAATCTGAATTATACTTTCTAAAATATTTAGTTACCAATATTTAAGCAGATGAAGTAATTCGTTTGCTATTTTTTTACTTTCCTATATACTATAAATAAGCAAAATCATAGTATATATGGTGATGACTAAATTGAACAGCTTAAAAAGATTAGAACACGACTTCCCAACGTTCACATATAAAACTGCACAACAGTATGACTTGTCTAAATACGAGCTACATGAATTATCAAATGATGGGACTATTTATAAAATTGATCGTGGTGTCTACATTTTTCCCGGATATTTACTTGATGAATTTAGCCTTCTTAGTCAAAGATTTTCACGTGGTGTTTTTTCATTAATTAGTGCATTAATTATCCATAATTTAACAGATGAAATGTCATTACATTACGACATTGTTTTTCCGCAAGGATATCATCCGGCCACAGGCACACTTAAAGAAAATAATATCCGTGCTCGTTATCTGTCAAAAAAATACTATTCACTTGGTATTACGACCAAAAAAACTGAAAATGCTAGCACCGTTAGAGTTTATTCAGTTGAGAGAACATTATTAGATGTCTGGGAATCAAACGAGATTGAACCATATGTAAAAAATGAGGCATTGAAAAGATATCTGTCAACAGAGGTAAATGCTACTCAAATTAAAAGTTTAAATAAATTAAAAGACGAATTATATCCCAGCAGTACCCTTCTGAAAACATTGGAGGTTTATTCGCAGTGAGTGAAATAGATAAGATACTACCAAATGTCACCAAACGTGCTCGCGAACTAGGATATAACGTACAACATTTTCAAAAGTTATTCTTTTTAGAACATTTTCTAAAACAAATATCAAATTCTAAATATCGCCATTATTTTATTTTAAAGGGTGGTTTTGAAATCCAAAGTTTACTTGGAATCAACAACAGAATGGA
>NZ_AWTT01000066.1 GCF_000876205.1 Paucilactobacillus wasatchensis
TTTATTTGATTTTTCCCATGCCCAAGGGGATTTAACTATGCCAATAAATAAAAAAACAGAGTAGTTTGAAAAAAGTTGTTTAACCTTTTTTGAACTACTCTTAAAATTTTTATCTCCAATTTTCATTACGTTTTTTTAAAAAAATGAGATTAATTTATTAAATGAAAATCATTTAATTTCTTAGCTAAATATTTATCCAGCTTATCCTTTGGATAAACACCCGTAACCTTCTCTTTAGCAACCCCGTCTTTAAACAGCACCAAGCTAGGAATACTCATCACCTTGTATTTCATTGCAATCTCTTGGTCTTCATCCACGTTAAATTTTACAAACTTGATTTGTTGCCCATATCCTTGTTCCAGTTGGTCCAACACTGGTTCCATCATTTTACATGGCGCACACCATGGCGCCCAAAAATCAATCAGCGTCATCGTCCCCTGACTCGTTTCAGCAAAATTTGTTTTCGTTGCAATTACTGCCATATTAATTTTCACCTCGCTTCACTCCGCTACGGACCCAGTGAATTATAAATGTCAAAATAAACATCACCACAATAAATATTCCAAATGCCGTTGAAGAAATCTCAATATCAATCATCGGAATGGTTAGGAATAATTTGATCGCAATTAATGCAATCAGTAAGTAAGCCATCGGTTCCAGTTCTGGAATTTTAAGCATTAAGCGCATGATAACCTCAGCGACCCCACGCATCCCCAATATTCCAATCAGACCACCAATCAACACAATCACCGGATTACTCGAGATTGCTAGCGACGCTAACACCGAATCGATTGAAAAGACAATATCCATTACTTCAATTTGGACCACTACCGACCAAAAAAGTGACAATCCTCTTTTTTTCGGCATCCGAATTATTTTGGTTGGTCGTTTGCCAATCACTTTATGATAGAAAAAGCGCCCGGACAAATAGGCTAGGTAAGCTGCCCCCACCACTTTAATCGCCCAAAAATTGATTAAGTAGGTGCCGATGCCAATAATTAAAAAACGAAAAATGTAGGCACCCCAGATGCCATAAAACAGAGATTTTTCTTGTTGTTTCTTATCTGGTAGTGCCCGGGTCTGGGCTGCCAACACGATTGCGTTGTCCACTGATAACAAACATTCGATCATTACCAATGAAAAAATAATCAACCAATCATTCCCCGATTCAATGACAGTTGCCCAATTATGCAAATCAAAAAAAGGACCATACAATTTAGCTAAAAGTGCCACTCAAATTCCTCCGTTAACAAGTTCAACACAACTATTTATCAAAAAACCATTCTACTACAAATTATTAAAATAGGGCGGTTCTGGTGCATAAATTTTTATTTTTGTTTGCTCAAAGGGTACGATTAATTTTAACTCAGCTGCGTGGAGCAACATTTTTTCATTACCAGCCATTGAATATAGTGGATCACCGATGATCGGATGCCCGATTGCCGCCAAATGAACGCGCAATTGATGCGTTCTGCCTGTCGCCAGCTCCAGTCTCACCAGTGTGCGGTCTCCAGTTTGTTTGAGGACCTGGTACATTGTCAACGCAGACTGTGCTTTTACACCGGCTACCTTTCTTTTTCGTTTGTCAGCCGGATCATACCCGATCGGTAACTCGATTTTGCCCGCATCTTGATCAAATACTCCGCTGACCCAGGCCACATAGCTGCGGGCAATTTGCTTGCTACTAATTAAGCGGTCTAAAATAGGGACAACAATCGGATTTTTGGCAACAATCACAGCACCACTCGTCTGCTGGTCAATTCGATGAACCATGTATGGTGCAGCGCGGCTTTTGGCGAGATAACCAGCGACGAAATTCAGCAACGTTCCCGTTTCAAAAGGCTGATTTGGGTGCGTTTTGATCCCCGCTGGTTTATTAACCACGAGCAAGTTTTCATTTTCAAACAAAATTTTAATTACCCGCGAATTATCCATCAAATAACGGGATTCGCTGGTTCTAAAATCACTGGCTAAAAAACGCATACTAATTTTGTCTGTCGCCTTAACCATAAAATTCATCGGTAAATAGTTTTGATTGACCATTACATCTTGCCGTAAGCGCAAAAAATGGACTATTCGATGTGGCAACAGCCACTGCTGTTCTAGTAAATTACGCAAACTATTCGTTTCAAAATCATTTGGTAATTGATACGTTAACTGCCAAGTTGTCACTGCCACACCTGCTTTCCATTTAATTGAAGGGAGCGTCTGCCATGTTAATTATACTAATCAGCCTATTTACATTAGGTGCGCTCGTTTTATTCACAATCCGTCACCGGCCATTCTTACAACTCACAGGCTATTTAAGCGTTGTCCTTCTTTATTTACTAGCAAACATTGGTTTAATCATCGTTTGGCCAGTTGCTATCCTCATTCTTACGTTAGCCACAGCTTGGTTACTCAGCTGGCTGGTACTCGCTTGGCGACAATTAGTGCGTTACACGCCCCAAATTGTCGCTAGATTGAGTTTAAAATTTAAAATAATTCTGGCACTAACAGCTGCCCTTTTACTCGCCAGCATTACCGTCAACGGTTTAGTAGCTGTTACCAACCTCCAATTACCTGTGTTAATCAGTTGGCTGGCGGCAGTGCCAATCTACTTTATTTTGTCATTAATAGCTTACTATCTGAATTCCTGGCTGTTGGCAACTCGCAATCAAAATACAGCTAGCACGCCCATTTTGCTTGTTTTAGGTGCTGGCTTAATTGATGGTTCCCATCATCCTGGTCACGAGCTCCAGCGCCGCTTGAATAAAGCAATCGAGCTGAACCAAGCTCATACAAAAACCATCGTTGTTGCCGGCGGACAAGGTCTTGATGAACAGCAATCAGAAGCAGCTGCCATGCAAGATTATTTGCTTAACCACGGCATTTCACCCAGCCAAATTATTTTAGAAACACAATCACGCAACACGTGGCAAAACTTGGTTAACAGTCAACAAATTATACTGCACCATTTCCAACAACAGCAAGTGACGGTACTTTCTAATCAGTACCACTTGTTGCGTGTCTGTCTATACGCCCAAAAATTAAATTTTCAGGTGTTAGCGCTGGGTGTCAATAATCAATCGAAGGTCTTTAAAAGTTCCTCAATACGTGAATGGATTGGAATCGTGCTTTTGCATCCCCTTCGCCATTGCCTGTACGCCATTATCTGCGCCTCTATTACTACATTTTTAGTTTAAACTATTCACTGTTAACTCATCTTTGACTGAATAAATTTTCGGTTTGGTCCAATCTAACATTGCGGGTGTTAATTGCAATTTGGTAATTTCACCACGATTATATGATTGAAAATAATAACTACGACTTTCAGCCACGGTCGCTGCCCGGTACACCGAAAATGTTTGCTGATGAGCAGAATTACGAGGCACACTGACGCTTTCTAATAAGTGCCAACTAGAAATAATAGCTGATTGCTCATCTTCAGGCTGATCCGCACGTTCCTTAAAGTAAGCTGCGCGGATAAAGCGAGCACCCGGCGAATATGACCCAGGTGGAATTGCTTTCCCAGATAAATTTCCAGTCGTTACCTTGGGAGTATTGAGCGCCACCTTGCCCGCTTCAAATTCCGCGGTAAAGTTAACGTATTTTTCTAATCGGGCGAGCTGTCGTTCAAAATGTGGACTATTGGTTACAACACCGAGCGGATTTTCTATAATTCTCATCGGATTTTGGGTTGGTTCAATCACCACAATTCGTCCAGTCGGATCAACTAATGAAAAATGAAGTTCTGGTTTACCATATTTCCAGTCACTAAACTTTTCCGACATCAGTTCTACTTCGGGCAAGTGGTGCTCAATGTCTAGCACAGATTTAAAATTGCCGAGGACCCAAAAGACAAATTCAAACGGCGCTAGCTGTGTTTTAGTCGTATCGCGTTCATCCACCAACTGAGCTCCGTTAGCAAATGTCAGTTTTTGCGCACACAAGCCAAACTCATTAACCCCATCTGAAACATCGATGCGACCATTTTTCATGCTTCCTCCACCAATTAACGCATACTTATTGTGGTGTGTTCGATGATCAAAGACCGTTTGCCACTCAAAATTTCGTGGCACAAACAACGGTGAATTTTCTAGTGTGGGCCAATCCATCGTGCGTGATAAGACATGCACACCATTTTTAGCAATTTGTAAAATGCTAGTACACATTGCTGTATCCCCCTTAATCTTAGTAGTTTGAATTAAACTTAGCACATATTTTTTTCAAAAGCACCTAATTGCCTCTCATTCAGCTTTACAGACGCGATCAGAAAGTGTTTACTGTAGTTATTATCTGTTAATAAGGAGCAATATTGTGCTTAAATCTCAATCAATTAATAAACGTAACCAATGGATTCGCGTTCATCAACCTGATGACAGTGACCTTAAACAGCTCGTCAATAATTTTGAAGTGACCACCGAAATGTTGAATTATGCCATTGATCCCGATGAACGCGCCCGGGTGGAGTCTGACCAGGCGGCTGATATTACTTTGCTTATTTTTGACGTTTTCATTGCCGATATGAATAGTTCTAAGCCACAAACAGCACCAGTTGGAATTATGTTTACAGCTAATAATTTAATCACGTTTACTAATAATGAAACAGCGTTTGTCAACGATTTAATCAGTCAGCAAATTGACCGTAAGGATCGCGATGTCGAACAAGCGGAGCGAATTGATATTATTTTGCCAGTTTTGTATCAACTATCAACTGCTTATTTTGCACCGATTCGTGCTGCCGACCGTGAGCGCATTAAAATCCAACAATCACTGGAAAAACGAACAGAACGGGCGGCGATTGCTTCATTCATGAACTTGGAAACCGGTTTGGTTTACGTCGTCACTTCACTCAATACTGATGCTTCACTACTACAAGAGTTACGCCGGCGAACCACCAGCTTGTCACAGGCTCAAATTGAAATGCTGGATGACGTCATCATTGAAGCAAAGCAAGGCCTCGAGATGGCCCAAACGGCTTCAGATGTGATTGAACGAGTATCCAACGCGTATTCCAAAGTACTAGATAGCAATTTGAACAATACCATGCGTTTTTTAACGGTTTATTCAATTATTTTGACCGTACCCGCCATTGTTTTTGGTTTTTTTGGACAAAACGTGCATCTCCCATTTGCCAAGTCGCCAATTGGCTGGGAACTAACGATCATCGTAACGTTAATTTTGACTCTACTCACTACCTGGTTTTTACTTGGTCGTGGTTTTAGGAACAAGTAACCCTAGCATGTCATTTAAATAAACGTGTGCGCCGACCGC
>NZ_AWTT01000067.1 GCF_000876205.1 Paucilactobacillus wasatchensis
TTATGTATCATCGCCCATAAACGTTAACTGAATTGTTTTACTCTTACTTTGCTTTGCACTACCCGTTGAATTAGTGCTGGACTGGTCGCTTTTACTTTCATCTGAACCACCACATCCAGTTAACACGGCCGTTAGTGTTACGATTGCAACTACTCCCCAAATTATATTTAATCGTCTATCTTTTTTCCCCATTATAATTATCCTCCCAAAAAATTATTAACTCAATCAGTGTAGCGATGCTTAGCAAGCTAATCAAGAGCGTATATAAATAAATTTACAATATTGTATGTAATTAAAATTACTAGCCTAAAGTATCTGAAATTCACGAGAATAGTTATGCTTTCTTTATGTCTAGATTACAACACGGCAACTATGCTATGCTAAACTGACTAATAAATTAGGAGCTATCAAATGAATGAAATTTTAAAAGCACAATTTTTTGTTGACGATCTCTCAGATGATCAAAAAAATGTGATTACAGATATTAATGCTTATATTAAACAAGGACTTCGCGATAATACGCACTCCGTTGCAATTATTCAAGGAGCTGCAGGAACTGGTAAATCCGTTGTCTTGATGGAACTAGTGCGCCAATATATGACGGACAAGCGTTACAAAACATCTTTAGTGGTCAACCATCCGGAATTATATAAAGCTTATCAAGATCTGGCAACATCAATCCCCGATATGAAAGTAAATTCGATTCGGCGACCAACTTCTTTGATTAACTATGCTCAAAAAAACCATAAGAACTACGATGTCATTTTTGTCGATGAAGCCCACTTGCTGTATTCTAAATCGGAGCCATACGCACATTATCGTGGCCAAAATCAACTAACAGACCTGATGAATTTGGCCAAAGTAGTCGTGGTTGTGTACGATTTTGACCAAGTCTTCCAGTCAAAAATGTACTGGGACAAAGAGTTACTATTTAAAACTATCGGTGATCGCCCGCATAAATCATTTGATATGAACTTCCAATACCGCATGGTGGCATGCGACGAACAAGTTGCTTGGATGGATGCTTTAACTGCCCAAAAACCAATGACCGTTTTCCCCAAAAACAGCGACTTTGAGTTTAAGGTATTTGATACCGCTGGCGAATTATTTGAAAAAATTAAAAAAAGGAACAAAGAGGTCGGTATGAGCCGTGTTGTCGCTACCTCTGGCTTTCCGCGGATTGATGGCCGACATAATGTGGAGATGGATACCTTCAGTTTGCCTTGGGATGAATGGGATCCACAACGCACGCATTGGGCCAAACGAGAAGGTTCAATTACCCAAGTGGGCACAATTTATACACTACAAGGCTTTGACTTGAACTATGTGGGGATGATTATCGGGCCATCCTTTGGTTATGACAAGAAAACCGACACCATGACCATTATGCCAGAAAAATACTCGCACAAAGAAATTTTCAAAAAGCGCAAGGACATTCAATTTACTCAAGCTGAGTATCAAGAATTTATTGCTAATGTTCTAAATGTCTTGATGAAGCGCGGAAAATATGGTTTATATTTAACGGCCTATGACGATGCATTGCGCCAACGGCTAGTTGATTTATATAAAAACAGCGGAAAATAAAACATAACAGCTAGAGATTTTAAGGGCTCCATCACTTATGATACGGACTGCCCTCATTAATCATAAATGCTCGATAAATTTGTTCCGACAGCACTAATCGCATTAATTGATGTGGCAGTGTAAACTTGCCAAATGATATCTGTGAATTAGATCTTTGCATTACATCTTTAGACAGCCCTAGAGAGCCTCCAATCACAAATGTAATATCGGAGTGACCATATGTAGTTAATTGCTGCATTTCGGCTGCAAAAGCTTCTGAAGAACGTTCTTTTCCTTCGATCGCAAGTGCATAAACGTACTCGCGGTCTTTTATTTTGCCTAATATTCGTTGACCCTCTTTTGCCATCACTTCATCCATCTCAGCTTGACTCAATGACTCTGGTGCTTTCTCATCTGGTACTTCTACAATTTCAAATTTACAGAACCGGCCCAGTCGTTTAGCATATTCTGCAATGCCAGCCTTAAAATATTTCTCCTTTAACTTTCCGACCCCAATTATTTTTATGTTCATAACTAATCACCTTTCACCAAGTTTTCCACAAAGTTATCCACAGGCAAACCAAATTTAACCCACCAAAAAACTTAAAATAGTTTTCAAACTCTATTGACTTCGTTTTATTTAAATATTTTTTATCCACAGTTTTGCACAAAAACATCCGTTCGCACAAGTAACACTAAAGTCCTATCATACTAAGGTTTCAGACTGTTCGTTTTTTATTTATTCATCTTTATCCACAGGTGTGATGTGATCCTGTGGATAACTTTTTTAACTGCTATAACAGTTGCTACCTGGGGATTTATAATTTCTTAATAATTATAACAGAAACTTTCCCCAAAGTTTTCCACAGATTATTTTCTGATAAAAATAGCTTGCAAAAGATCTGCTGAACTACTTTATTTTATTTACTCGATTTTGTTCGGTATAAAAAATTGGCCTTGGGCATTTGCACCTATTTTACTAGTATAAATATTTTTGTCGTTCGTTTTTTTGTCTTTTACCATTTTTGTATTCCTAAAAGTGGATTATTTCAGATAATCACGAACTTTGGCTTAAAAATAGCATTTCATTCATCAACTCAGAATGAAATGCTATTTATTCTTATTCACTACTACTTTCACTACTCAATGATGAGGTCGACTCTGATAACTTAATTGTCGCCGTTTTCAGTTGACTACCACGATAATATTTAACTGTGACAGAATCCCCTACCTTGTGCTTATACAACACTTCTTTTAGCGAAGCTTCATCAGTAACCTTCTTGCCATCGAGTTCCGTAATCACATCATACTTTTTCAAGCCTGCATTGCCAGCAGCAGATGGTGATAATGTTTTAATAACCACGACACCCTTTGTCACACTAGTCGGCAACTTAAGAATTGATTTTTGTTGCGTTGCTGAAACGTTTTCCAGTCCTACTAATTCAATTCCCAACGCGGGTCGCGTAATTTTGCCATTTTTAACTAACTGATTAATGACACTAACAACTTCGTTACTTGGAATTGAAAAACCCATGCCTTCAACACTTGTGCCTGAATCATCGGAAGACAATTTCATTGAATTTATCCCAATTACCTGACCGGCCAAATTAATCAATGGACCGCCAGAATTACCTGGGTTGATGGCCGCATCAGTTTGAATAACACTCGCATTAGCCGTAGTGTTACCAGAATTGTCCTGTACTTGAACAGTTCGTTTCTTAGCAGAAATGATTCCCTCAGTAACAGAAGTCGCATATTCCGACCCTAGTGGTGATCCGATTGCTAGGACGCTTTGACCAGCTTCAATTTGATTTGAGTTACCAAAACTGGCAACCGTCGTGACATTGGCTGCATTAATCTTTAATACAGCTAAATCAGTAGTTGAATCCGTTCCCACAATTTTAGCGGTCACTTTTTTACCACTACTCAAGATTACCTCAAGTTTAGACGAGCCTGTAACGACGTGATTATTAGTAACAATATAAGCTGTGTTGCCATTTTTCTTGTAGATCACACCTGAACCTTCACTGGCAGCTTCTAGCGAGCTGTTCGATGATGAACTGTCGCTGCTACTGCTCTGACCAAACACGCCAGTAATACCAGTAGTACTACTTGATTCAGCCTGCAAATTAACCACCGAAACAACAGCAGCTTTAACCTGTTTAAAAGCTTTGGTTGATTGACTGGAGCCCTTCACATTACTCTGATTAACCTTGGTCCCGCCAGCTTTATTAGAGCCGCTGGGGACGGAAGTCGCATTGGTAGTAAAACCATTACTAATAAAATTACCAGCACCATAAGCAACTCCGCCACCAATTAAACCTGCCAGCAAGGCAATAATAGCAACTTTCAACCACGAATTTAATTTCTTCTTGGGCCTTTCTTCCACTTGCTGATTATCATTATTATCCATTTCTCCGGCTAAAAGCCATCCCCCCTTAACAGTGTTTCACATGAAACAGCATACAGACTAAGTTTGAATAAAGTGTGAAAAAATGTGCATAAATTATTTAAAAATTATAAGATTGATAATTTTGTTGGTGCATCTGGTTCGGTATCATGTAAATGGAAATCATGTTCCACACCTAAATCGTGCTCTTTTAACATAGTTGCCACCGTTAAATGAGCTAACGAACGCATATTATTTTCTTGACTCCGATGGCCTAAATAGATCTGTTTAGTCTTACGACCAATCACAGCCATCATTGCATTAGCGCCGTCTTCATTTGATAAATGGCCCTCATCCCCAATGATCCGCTGCTTCAATGACCACGAGTAAGGTCCCATTCGCAACATCTCCATATCGTGATTGCATTCCATTAGATAGGCATCCGCGTCACCAATCGTTTTAGCCACTCGTTCAGACACGTATCCTGTATCTGTTAAAACACAAAATGCTTTACCATTATGATGTACTTGGTAAAATTGTGGCTGGGCTGCATCATGCGACACAGCAAAACTTTCGACGTCCATGTCGCCAAGATCCATGACCTTATCCGGCGCAAATAGATGTTTTTGTTCCACCGGTACTTGCCCAATTTTATGTTCCATCGCATTCCAAGTGCCTTCATTAGCGTACACGTCTAAGCCATATTTACGAGCCAATACACCCACTCCACGCACATGATCGCTGTGTTCATGCGTGACAAATAACGAATCAACATCGCTTAGATCACGATTAATACGATGCATCAAATCATTGATTTTTTTGCCACTCAATCCAGCATCAATCAGTATTTTATGCTCTGGTGTTTCTAAATATGTCACGTTACCGGTGCTGCCACTGGCTAACACGCTATACTTTAGTTGATCCTTTTCCAACAAAGTTATCTCCTTATTACTGACCTGCTGATGCATCCGTCAGACTTGTATCTGCTTTGATTAACGTTCCTGTAAATGCATTAATTCGTTTAGTTTGACTCCCGGCTGTATTCTTAGTTTGAATATTAATGACCCACGTCGG
>NZ_AWTT01000068.1 GCF_000876205.1 Paucilactobacillus wasatchensis
GTAGAGGTGATTCCAAATTCGAATCACCTCTACAGGCTTTTACTCATTATACTACGACTTCTGGGCGCGCTTTTTTTCACTCTAGTTATTAAATGGCACCGCATTGTCCTTAGTAATTTTCTCAATTCCATGGAAATATGGTACTAGTACTTCCGGTACTGTTACTGAGCCGTCTTCATTTTGGTAGTTTTCCAAAATAGCAGCAACTGTGCGACCTACTGCTAATCCCGAACCGTTTAGCGTATTAACATACTGCAGTTTGCCGTTATCATCGCGGTACTGAATATGGGCCCGCCGTGCTTGGAAATCTTCCGTATTTGAACAGCTAGAAATTTCGCGATAGATGTTTTGTTCTGGCATCCACACTTCAATATCATGTGTTTCTGCGGCTGAAAAGCCCATGTCGCCAGTCGAAAGTGTGATAACGTGGTATGCTAATCCTAATTTTTTCAGAATTCTCTCGGCATTACCAGTCATTTTTTCCAATTCTGCGTATGAGTCCTCTGGCTTCGTGTACTTAACCATTTCAACCTTGTTAAATTGGTGCATCCGAATTAAACCACGAGTATCGCGGCCAGCAGAACCTGCTTCCGAACGGAAAGATGGTGTCAATGCGGTTACGTAAACTGGCAATTTTTCCGCCGGGATAACTTCATTCGCAAAATAGTTTGTCAATGGAACTTCGGCTGTTGGGATCATCGTCAAATCCTGGTCTTCGTTTTCAATTTGATAAACGTCTTGCTTAAACTTTGGAAATTGACCAGTACCGTACATCGCTTTACTATTGACTAGGTATGGTGGCAATACTTCCGTGTAACCTTCCTTCATGTGTTCGTCCAACATAAAGTTATAGACAGCTCGTTCTAACTGCGCACCTAGACCGACGTAGTAAACGAAACGAGCACCAGATACTTTCGCAGCACGTTCAAAATCTAAAATACCGAGGCCTTCGCCAATGTCCCAGTGTGCTTTTGGTTCAAAATTAAAGTTAGGTGTCTCACCCACCTTGCGTAACTCCACGTTGACTGATTCATCAGGGCCCACCGGAATCCCTTCGTGGGGCATGTTGGGCAAGTGTGCCATTTTATTTTGAAAATCAGCTTCAACTTCGTTCAATTGTTCATCTAACTTTTTAACATCTTTACCGACTTGTTGCATCGCAGCAATTGCATCATCAGCTGATTCTTTATTACGTTTAGCTTGTGCGATCTCTTTTGACACATCGTTACGCTTAGCCTTCAGCGTTTCTGTCTGTTTGATTAAGTCACGTCGTTGTTCGTCCAACGAAAAAATATCATCTAAATCCTCAACCGCCACTCCGCGCGTAGCCAATCGTTCCCGATAAAAATCAGGATTTGTACGCATTTTCTTAATATCTAACATCTAATTTACCTCCAAAAAAAGAGCCATTCATCCCATCTATTTTGGGACGAAATGGCTCTTTTCCGCGGTACCACCCAAGTTTGTCTACTGACACCCTCGATATTGGGTAACGGCCAACTGCCGTGCGGAATTACCCGCCCACATTAACGCATCGGAGTTTCGACAAGCAATTTTCACCAACCATTGCCTCTCTATATGTCTACTTGAAATGCCTTCGTGTTTTCAATAATGTCATCATAATACAATGAGAGAAGATTAGCAACCAGAGTGCGATCAGCGGCGTTAAGATGCTGTAAGCTAAGAGCAGAATAACGATTAATAAATCGGTCTGTGATTTATTGATTGTTATTCTGCTCTTAGCTCTAAGCATCTGCCGCTGATCGCACGTTTAAGAGTACCCATCAGTAACGCTAAGTTGTCGAGGCTAAATACTGAATAACGATTAATAAATCGGTCTGTGATTTATTGATTGTTATTCTGCTCTCAACTCTAAGCATCTGCCGCTGATCGCACGTTTAAGAGTACCCATCAGTAACGCTAGGTTGTCGAGGCTAAATACTGAATAACGATTAATAAATCGGTCTGTGATTTATTGATTATTATTCTGCTCTTAGCTCTAAGCATCTGCCGCTGATCGCACGTTTCCACCATCAAAATCTCCAGTGCACACCCTAAAATGCCTCACGCCCAAACGCATAATAAGCCAGCGCTCCAAACGGTGGCATCACAAAGACCAAGCAAAGCCACAACGCCTTATTTCCACGAATAAACACACTACTCTTAATAATATCGATTAACGCCCACAGTTGAATCAAGCCGCTCACAACAACAAACGGCCACGCTTTTTTCGGAATTGGTTTTTTATGTGTATGCATCATATTTGCCTCCTTGATTGACAGCTTTAATATACCACGGAATGGAACCGTTTACTTATCAATTTAAATTAATTTACACAAATTTTTCAATCTTGCCCGATTCCACAAAAAAAAGCGGGCTCTTCTCAGCAGCCAGCTTCCTTATTAATTAAATTTAGAATTCTAACGTATCGTCCACGCTCAGTTGAACATCGACATTCCCACGGATGGCCTTGGAGTATGGGCAAATTTTATCTGCAGCTGCTAGTAGTTGTTCTTGCTGCTCTACAGACAACCCCTTAATCCGCCCGGTTAAGACGACTCCAATATGATATTCGCTGGCACCACCACTATATAAGGCAACATCAGCACTAATAATATGCTCTGCGTCAATTTGTGCTTCGGCCATCACTTCTTCCAAGCCTTCATTGAAACATGATGAATAGCCAGCTGCAAATAATTCCTCTGGGTTAGTGCCACCCTTACCTGGTGGTGTAATTTGTAAATCCAACTTGCCATTTGGTGAGTGCACTTGACCTTCACGACCACCACGATTAATCATTTTATTCGAGTATAGTTTCTTTGCCATGCTAGTACCTCCATTATTTATTTTATAATTTCAGTATAACATGAACAATAACAGCACACTAACAATATGCTGGTAAAACACAATTCGTTCAGCTTTTATTTGCGCAAAATTTTGACCATTGCCTTACCTTTGGCAACTTCATCGACTAGTTTATCTAAGTAGCGAATTTTTTGTAACAGTGGATTCTCAATTTCTTCCACCCTAACGCCACAGATCACACCCGTAATTAGCTGTGCATTGGCATTAAAATCCGGTGCCTCTTCAAAAAATGTTTTCAAACTAGCTTGGCTGGCCAGCCGTTGTTGCAACTGCACCTGACTATAGCCGGTTAACCACATAATAACCTCATCAACGTCTGCTTTGGTGGCGCCTTTTCGCTCTACCTTATTAATATAGAGCGGATAGATCTGGCTAAATGGCATGGCAAAAATTCTGGGATTCGTCATTTGAATGCTCCTTTTTATGAATCAACTGCCGTCGCAAAATCAAATACGTCAACCACATGCACGTGAACATTGGAACTGCCTTGTAACAACTTAGCGACTGGGCAACGCGTTTCCGCTTCAGCCAACATTTCTTCAGCAATCTCGCGCGGCTGATCAGGAATTAACACCTGCCCATCGACCATGAATTGATATCCATGCGTGTCATACATCATATCAACCCCGACTTGAACCTGACTTTTATGTTCAAAACCGCGCTGTTTTTCAATTGCCTGCAGTGTGGCATTAAGACAAGTTGCTAAAGCTAAGCCAACAAACTGTTCTGGATTGGCTCCTTGTTGTGGCTTGAGTGGGCTGCTAACTGGCACATTTAATTCGCCCTGTCCCTTAACATAAGAACGACCAGGTAGCCCTTCTTTATTCACCATTTCAGCATGATATAAAACTTTATCTGATTTCATCGCGAATCCTCCATCAATTTTATGTTAGCTCGATTATAGCTTAAACAGGTTTGAAAGTACCAATCCAAAGATTTTTCGTTACCGTGGTCAACTAATTTTGACAATTACCATTTAAATCCGTAAGATGATTAGGGATCTTTTTGGAGGAGGAAATTTTTTAATGAAACGTTTATTTAAAGTTTTGGGCGGTTTGATGGCTGTTGGATTATTGATAATTGGATTGGCAGGCTGTGGTAAATCTAGTTCCAGTTCAGCTGAGAAAACACCAGGAAAATTGACGATTGGGCTAGAAGGTACTTTCCAACCGTATAGCTATCACGCCAACCACAAGTTAACTGGTTTTGAAGTTGAACTAGGCAAAGCAATTGCTAAAAAAATGGATCTGAAACCTGTTTTTGTGGAAACAAAGTGGGATTCACTGATCGCTGGGTTGAACGTCGATAAATATGATATTGTGCTAAACAATGTTGCAATTACCAAGCAACGAGCTAAAAAATATACATTTACAACACCCTATATTTATTCAAAATCGCAATTAGCAGTTAAAAAAGACAATACATCGATCAACAAGATTACCGACATTAAGGGTAAAAAAATGGCTGAAACTACAACCAGTGAAAATGCAACAGATGCCAAACGACTCGGCGCAACAGTTGTACCAACCAGTGATTTTGAACAATCAATGGCACTCGTCTTACAAGGTCGTGCTGACGGAACAATCAATTCAAATGGCTCATTTGGCGCATACTTGAAACAAAAGCCCAACGCCAACATCCGTTTAGTTAGCGGTGGCAATAGTGTTCAAACACAAAAAATTGCCGGTATCTTAAAAAAAGGCAGCAAATTATCGCCTAAAGTTAATAAGGCATTAAAAGAATTGCGTGCCGATGGAACGTTAACTAAGTTGTCAAAGAAGTATTTCGGAACGGATATTACCAAAAAATAGAGTGCGAGCAGCCACGCATAGATACCGTAGAGTAACGTAAAAATTTACATATCATAATTCGCTTTTTGAATTCTGATATGTAAATTTTTTTGTTACACGAAGGTATCTGTGGCTGCGAATGGA
>NZ_AWTT01000069.1 GCF_000876205.1 Paucilactobacillus wasatchensis
TTTATAGGCCTTGAACGCTTTAAAATTTATTCAGCATAGATAGTGAATAAAGGTGATAAAATTTTGCACTCACTATAATTCGGCATTTCATTTACACAAGATTCTTGACGCTACCCGAATTTATCTTTTATCACCTATTGATGCCAAACTTTTTTCGATACCTTATGAAGGTTGTTCGCTTAATTCCAGTCTTACGGGCAACATCTACATCACTCATGCCCGTCTGATAAAGTTTAAAAGCATGTAGTAAACGGGGATCATCTTCTGCGTATTGAGGCTTGCGTCCATGATATTTTCCCTGTTGTTTGGCGAGGGCGATTCCTTGTTGCTGCCGTTCAATGATCCGCTTACGTTCACTTTCAGCCTGATACTTATACAGTTCAATAATGAGGTTGGTCATGAGTTGACGTAAATTGGGGTCAGCAATCCCTGTCATGGACGGTAAATTCAACACATCTAGGGTGGCCCCCTTATTTTGAATGGAGTTCATGATCTTAGTCAAATCATGGTTGTTTCTGCCTAAGCGATCTAATTCAGTGACCATTACAATATCACCCTCACGAATATAGGCCAGCATTTTTTGCAGTTCTGGCCGATTAGTGTTAGCCCCACTTAATTTATCCGTAAATAATTTATCAACGCCTTTTAAAGCCGCTAACTGTCGATCTAAATGTTGCTCCTTGGAACTCACACGCGCATAACCGATTTTAGCCATTTCCAATTCTCCTTTTGGACAGTTCTAATGAACACTTGTAATTCCTAGTATAGCACAGAAACAAAAAAGACCACTAGGGTATACCCTAGTGGTCTTTAAGCTTAGTGCGAATTATTAATTGAATTTATCGTTTCCCTGTATTTACCATCAAATGTTTTTTCATCTGGAAACAAGGTTTCTCGTGAATATCCTAGTTGTCTTAATTTTTTTTGGATCGAATCTTTAACTTATCACGGAAACACGAGTTACATCACGGTATTTATAGTCCTGTTGTTTTCGTTAATAGCTTGGCTATTTATGGCTCGAAGATTAAAGAAAGCTGATTATGCATAGGCACTATTCTATCCCCATTTCCCTGTATAATAGATTAAGCAAGAAGCTTTAATGGCAATGATTGTCTTTTCCCTTGCGAGGTGAGGCTCATGGGAACATGGAATAATCTTCAGGAAGGCTTCACAGTCAATGAGCGTCTTTCAGACACGCTCGTTGATGTTGCTGTTTGGCACGTTTTTAATCGCGCTACTCAGCTATATCGACAAACACCACAAATGAAAAAGCCGCCCCACATAACTTTGACCGGTTATGGGGCGAACTAGTGTTGTTTTAATATCTGCCACCGTCTTTAACGGCTCTACACGGGAAGTCCTGTTCACGTGGGACTTCCTTTTTCTTTTTCATTATAGCATGACTATGAAAAATTGGGTAGCAAGGCATTTTCAGCTTATTATTTATCTTTGTATTTTTCAAAAATAGGTTCATCTAATTCTTTTTCAGCGTTTTTCGTACTTCGCCGTATTTGTATATAGTTTCCCAATATGTTTATGTCTGGCAACGGACCCACTTAATCTAATATTTATTATTATGATAGACCAATTTGCCTATTAACTTAGTCTCGGTGTCTTTTTTATAAAGTTGCTAATAATGCATCAATCCGTTGTTTAACTCGGGTTCGTTGGGTTGTATCAGTTAACAGTACTAACGTATCACCTTCATGAATCAAGGTGTCACCATGTGGAATCACTTCGTGTTCACCACGCCGGATTCCAATGAGCAGTGCTTCTTTAGGCCATGGCATGTCTCGGACCATTTTGCCGTTTAAGGGACTGCCAAAGAAAACCGGTATTTCCAAATGATCAGGTCGATGAAGTTGCTGAACAGTTTTAGGCATTGTCATCTGCTTAAGCAATGCTTCATAGATTGGTGCACCGCCTAATAAATCAACAACAAGGTAAGCAGTTAACGATATGACTGCTAATGGCATTAAATGTGTTAAATTGCCAACCATTTCTGTTACCAGCAAGATAGCTGTGAAGGGAGCTTTTCCAATTCCAGCAAAGTAACCGGCCATGGAAAAAATGATTAGGTTCATGATATAGACATGCGATAATAATCCTAATTGATTCATTAAGACGCCATAAACCGCACCAATCACAGCACCTAAAGAAAGAATCGGCAAAAAAATACCGCCAGGTAATCCGGAACCATATGAAATCATTGAAAAGACGAATCGTATAATAAAAATTGCAATTAGTACAAACAAAGGTGGAACATACTGGCCAAATCCAACAATTAATCCATTACCACCACCGAGTAAATTTGGCGAAAAGTAACCAACTAAGATTACCAGCAGAAATGGTACGATACCTTGTATTGGGCGTGGCAAATGTGTCAGTTGATGATACCACCGAGGCATAACTAACAAGACCCGTTGATATAAGTAACCAAACAATCCCAAAACAATGCCGAGTAAAATTAAGTGCCAATAATTTGATACTGGTAAACTACGTGAATAATTTAAATGTAACACGGGAACAAGTCCGAAAACATTCAGCGAGATAAAATTTGAACCAATTGCTCCGGCTAATGCTGTTAACCAAACCAGCGGTGAAAAATTATGGTAAATCTCTTCTAAGACAAATAGAGTTCCAGCAATGGGAGCATTAAACGCCGCTGCTAATCCAGCAGCGGTGCCTGATGCAATTAGCAGTCGGCGATCAGTTCCTGATAACTTAAACCCAGCAGCGAAACCTTGACCAACTGACGCACCTAATTGAATCGACGGTCCTTCTCGTCCGAGAAATAATCCAGGTCCCAATGCCAGAATACCACCGATAAATTTTCGCCAAAGAATTGACCACCAGTGCATTTCCAATTCGCCAGCCAATTGACCTTCAACTTGCGGAATTCCGGAACCAGAGATATAAGGTTCTCTCTTGAGAAGTCGAGCCACAATTAAAGCTAAACCAAGGTTGATGCCAATCAACAATGCCCATTCCCACCAAACAAATGGCGCGATTCGTAAGTATCTATATACCAATCGACTATAGTGCAGCCCTATCTCAATACAATAGCGAAATAAGCTAACAACGGTGCCACTCATTAAACCCACAAGCAGGCCGAGTAAAACAAATCGCAAACGAGTAACGTCAAATTTTTCTTTTACAAGCTGTATCAAATAACTAATCCTCCATTATAACCAATATTATATAATTTAGTGCTTAATTAAACTAGGCAATATCTCGATAAAATCTAGTAGTTATTTTTCACAGAGAAGGGGTGTCATACCGCTAAGATGTTTTAGTAGTTTATATGACGAGCCGCATGTTTGAGTAGTAATGGTGCTAATAACGTTGTTAGGATAATGGCAGTAATAATTGCCGAATAGTAATCATCACTGATTAGTTTGGATTGGTAGCCTATTTGAGCGATAATCAAGGCCATTTCCCCACGCGAGACCATCCCCGCACCAACGAGGTAAGCTTCATTCGAACTGAATCCGGCCCATTTAGCCCCACTTCCCGCTCCTAATAGTTTTGTCAGTGTTGCCACAATCGTCAATACGATAATTAATAACAAATCGTGTTCTATGCCAGCTAGTGACATATTTAAACCAATTGAAACGAAGAATACAGGAATGAAAATCGCATAACCGATTGGTTCGATACTTTGATCAACTTCATGAGCTACATGAGTTTGTGCAATCGCAATTCCTGCAAAAAAGGCCCCAATCACTGCACTCAGTCCAATCAGATCTGCAATATATGCCATACCAAAACACAAAATCATCGCCATTATAGTAGGTCCCACTGGATTCAATAATTTGGTGCCTAGTTTAGCGAGGAGAGGGGCGATAAAACGCATCACGAAATAAATTGCGGCAAAGTAAATTAGCTGCTCTAAAAAAGTCAGAGCTAGCGGTATCTGGGTATCCGTACCAGCCTTTGTACCTATTAAACTGACCATAATGCTAAGTAAAACGACAGCTAGCACATCGTCAACCACCGCGGCACCGAGGACTGTTGAACCGCTCTTACTATCAAGTAAATTTAGTTCTTTCATGACAGCAACTGAAATTGAAACCGACGTTGCGGCAAAAATAACGCTCAAAAACAAGCTTTCAAATTGTGTCAAGCCAAAAACAATACCAACTGGATAGATCAGTACCATCGGAATCAAAACTCCTAACAACGCGACAATTATGCTAGGACGCAAATATTTTTTAAGCAATGTAAGATCACTCTCAAGTCCGGCGATAAACATTAAGATGATAACCCCAATCTCTGAAAAAATATGGATGAAATCATTGGCGTGAACCCAATTCAACAACGCAGGGCCAAGAATAATTCCAACAAATAATTGACCGATCACTGCTGGGATACCAACCCTAGAGGCTAGATGGCCAAATAGACTAGTTATAATCAAGATGATCACCAAGGTACCTAAAAATTCCAAACAAAAACCTCCTCATACAAAAAACGTAAACCCAGATACCTCTTACACACCCCTGAAAGAGAACACCTTGAGCTTACGTGAACTGATTTATTTATTCATGTTTTAATAATACTTCTTATATGCTAGCAAACTAATCAAAAATATTCAAGTAACGATAAGTTGTCG
>NZ_AWTT01000070.1 GCF_000876205.1 Paucilactobacillus wasatchensis
CCGAGAATTGAGTATTTAGTAATTGAGATTAAATTACTTCTTTAAAGCAGTCCATTTCCAGTCAGTGAACTCTTCAATATCGCGACCTTCGTCACGTGTAACCTTGAAGTGTTTTGCAAGAATGGCGTCCATCTTGTCATCAAATGTTTTACCATCTGCTGCGGCAATTACGCCTTCAGAAACAAGAGTTTGAACAGCATCTTGAGCTTGGTGGAAACGATCTAATTCTGAATATACACGCATATCGTAAACGGTAGTGATATCACCATCTTCACGATAACCATGAACATGTAGACCCAAGTGCTTACGTTCGTAGAACATTGATTCGATCAGATCTTCGTAACCATGGAAGCCAAACACAACAGGTGTGCCTGATTCGCCAAAGAACTTACTGAATTCTGCATCTGACAATGAACGTTCTGCGTTCAACTTACCATTCTTCTTTTGCAAACGGTCAAGTTCAACAACGTTAACGTAACGCATTTTAACTTGTGGGAATGCTTCATTGATCAAGTCAATGGCAGCCAAAGTTTCGATAGTTGGTTCAACACCAGCTGAGGCAAAGACGATATCAGCCTTCTCACCTTCAGCAACTGTTGAAGCCCAATCGATTGTTTTAAGACCATTTGTGGCTAATTCTTCAGCTTCATCAACTGAGAACCATTGTTGACGTGGTTGCTTAGAAGCAACAATATGGTTAATCTTTTGGCGTTCAGTAAATGCACGATCAAAGACGGCCAACAGTGTGTTAGCATCACCTGGTAAGTACTGACGAACAAAGTCAGACTTCTTTTCAGCTAAATGAGTTAACAGACCTGGATCTTGATGAGTGTAACCATTGTGATCTTGTTGGAACACAGTTGATGTTGAAATTAAGTTCAATGAAGGATAATCATTGCGCCAGTCTTCAGCAGCAGCTTGGCGAATCCACTTGAAGTGCTGTGTGATCATTGAATCCACTACTCGTAGGAATGATTCGTATGAAGCAAAGATTCCAGTACGACCAGTCAATGTGTAGGCTTCTAGCCAACCTTCAGCTTGGTGTTCTGATAATTGAGAATCCAAGATCCGGCCTTCTGGAGCAACAAATTGATCATTTGGTTCTTTGATTTCTTCCATCCATTGACGGTTAGTAACATCAAACATTTCCCAGAGACGGTTTGACATTGTTTCATCAGGACCGAAGAAGCGGAATGATGTTGGGTTCTTTTGTGCTAGTTTAGCTAGGTAGCCAGAAAGAACGTTCATATCCATGTTACGGTTGGCATCATCTAATTCAGAACCACGATTGTCAGCAGTAATCTTGTTAGTGAAATCTTTCCAGTTAGGTAAATCAAGAGTTTCTGGCTTTTCACCACGAGGACGACCACCATTAGCAACTGGGTTCATTGCCATTCGCTTGTCACCCTTAGGAGCAAAGTCAGCTACTTCAGCTTTAAGTGAACCATCAGTATTGAATAATTCAGCTGGCTTGTATGAATTCATCCATTCTTCGAATTGTGGTAATTCTGCTAAGTTACCTTGTGCAAGGCCAAGTGGAACTTGGTGCGCACGGAATGAATTTTCGATTGGTTCGCCATGTGTGTTCTTACGTGGGCCACCCCAACCTTTTGGTAGGCGAGCAATAATAACAGGCCATGCAGCAATTTCGCCATCTTGATAACGACCATTTTCACGGGCATCCTTTTGAATAGCTTGAATGTCAGCAATTGCTTGGTCATAAATCTTGGCTGCTTTTTCGTGGTAAGTCATGTAATCATGAATATCGTCATTTTCAAGGAAGCGAGGTGACCAGCCAAGTCCTTCAAAGAACTTGTTAATCTCTTCATCGCTCATCCGTGAGAAGATGGTTGGGTTTGAAATCTTAAATCCATTTAAATCTAGGGTTGGCAAAACAGCACCATCGTTCTTAGGGTTCAAGAACTTGATTGAGTGCCAAGCTGTCATAGCTGGACCAGTTTCAGCTTCACCATCACCAACAACTGTGAATGCGATTTGGTCAGGATTATCCAACACAGCACCAGAAGCGTGTGATAATGAATAACCCAGCTCGCCACCTTCATGCAATGAGCCTGGAGTTTGGGCAGTCATATGTGAACCAATTCCACCTGGGAATGAGAACCGTTTGTATAAACGTGACATACCTTCAAGGTCTTGTGTAATTTCTGGATAATCTTCAGTATATGAACCATCCAAATACGAGTTTGTCACCATAACTTGTCCACCGTGACCAGGGCCACCAATGTAGAACATGTTTAAACCGTACTTGTTGATCAAACGGTTGGCATGTGCGTACAAGAAAGTTTGTCCTGAGATAGTACCCCAGTGGCCAATTGGCTTAACTTTGATGTCACTAGCCTGAAGTGGTGTATTTGTAACGGAGAACAATGGATTGTTCTTCAAAAAGATCATACCGCCTGAAAGGTAAGTACTAGCGCGCCACCATGCGTCAACTTTTTCCAAATATTCTTTGGAATCATAATCTACTGCCATGAATTTTACTCTCCTTCGTAAACTTGAATAACTACTAAAAATAGTCTAAGTAGCAACAACGTAAATTCACTTAACTTTTCAATTTACACTCACTATAATACTTGCTTTTTAAAAAAAGTCAACTTTTTTTAAAATTGATACGATCCAATTCCAAAATGACCGGTAAAACTGATTATATCAGCAAGGCGATAGACAAATATCTGCAATTCTATAGCAGAATCAAGCTCAACTGTTAAAAATACATCTTAAATTAAAAATAACTGCCCAATAAAACGGTATAATCGGCAGTCATTTTTATATTATTTTTGCAAGCCACTATGCCTAGCTAACCTTATAGACGTCTGTTAAATTAGATAAACTAAACAAATTTAGTATATAGCTAAGGTTTCACTGCAGTAAACTAAATTTTTTTGTTAAACCACGAATCAATTCATCCTCCCCTGATAGTGTAATTCCCACTGGCTTCAGCACTTCTAATGTATTATTCATAATAATTGTTTCATACTCTTCAAATCGATTATTCAAAGATTGCCCCTTGGCAGTGAAAACGACACTTGTAACGGTCTCATCTCCACTAAGTTGCTGCGCCAACTTTGAAATTTGTCCAGATCCACCCTTCAAAAGTACCGTACTATTTTTTATGCCAGCATGCCGAACGCCATCCTTGTCCAAAATTTCATCATCTGAGAACGTTGATGGATCGATTTTACTAATTTACCCCATTAAAATAGCAGCTACATTGCCCACCTGACCAATGGTTAAATTTCTATCTAAAATTATTGCATTTCGTTTCATGAATAATCCTCGTTTATCTGTCATTTTTAGCTTTTCATTTAACTAAATTATTTGCTAATTCATACGAAATCTTAATTCCATCAATAAAGTCTTTTTTCGTCATATTCTCATTAGGCGCATGGTTATGTTGATCGTAATTGGCGTATGGAATTGTTACTACCGGTACTTTGAGAATATCTGTCCAAACGTAATTGGGCACTGTACCAGCCATGACAGGTTCTACAACAACCGATCCCGTTGCTTGTTCCACGATTGAAGTAAAGGTATTGAGCATGTCTTTGGACAAATTAGATGTACTTGGCGGAGTTGCACCAAGATATTTTATTGAAACTTCATTATTTGCCACTTCAGCTGCAAGAACCTTTTCAAGACCTTCTTTCATGGAGCTAACACTTTGGGTACCAACTAACCGACAGTCAATCTTTACTGTTGCTTGATGTGGAATAACAGTTTTTATCCCTTTTCCTGTATATCCGCCTCCAATCCTCGCAATATTAAATGTTGGCTGATACATTAACCGCTCGTAAAATTCCAATTTATTAGGGATATTTTTTAATCCCATTTGTGAACATATTTGTGCTTTGTCATATGGCAGTGCAGCTAATAAATCAGTTTTAATATCACTTTTGGTCGGAACACCTTCATAGAAGTTAGGAATCAGAACTTTTTGCGTATCAAAATCATACAATTTTCTTAATACAGCAATCAATTTAATTGCTGCACTAGTCATAATATTGCCTGCATTACCAGAATGGTTATCATTCTTACCAGTTTGAGTAGTTAATTCAAAGCCAAACAGACCACGGTTCCCTAATCTAACCACATGCTCTCCATCTTGATTAATTGAACCATCAACCACCACTGCCAACTCAATATTTTTCAGCAGCGAGTCACGCAAGCTCGAAACTGTTGTGCCTAAGTTGGATT
>NZ_AWTT01000071.1 GCF_000876205.1 Paucilactobacillus wasatchensis
CTTTTTATTGTTATGTTCCGGCTTCTGAACGCGGTTGTTACACACTCTGCGTTCGCAGCCTCTGACTCCTATCGTATAAGCAAAGAATCCCCTTATCAACTTCAAAATACGAAGTCGATAAAGGGATTCTTTGCTTCTACCACGGAGTCAAACCGTGGCTGCTCACGCTCTATTCAATTTCAATATGACTATCATTATCCACAGCCTTATCTAACTTTGGTAACACTAAGCTCAATACTCCATTTGTGTACTTAGCCGAAATCTTATCCTTGTTTACATCTGGTAGATGATATTGACGGCTTACTTGACCATATGTCCGCTCGCTGTGAACCATATTGCCTTTGTCGTCACTTTCATCACTGAAACTGCTCCGGTGACCCGTCACAGCCAGCATGTCATTAGCATAGTTTAAGTGAATATCTTTCTTATCAAATCCTGGTAAATCAATTTTTACTTGATAATCCTTGTCGGATTCTTTTACATCTGTTTTCATAGAGCCATTTTGGGGTGTCATCGATGAGAAAGTCTTACCTAGATTTGAGAAAACACCGTCGTTGAACCAATCATTCCAGTCTCCAAATAGATCGTTACGTCGATTTTGTAATTCGTTTGCCATATCTAAAACTTCCTTTCTTTTTTGTTCACTATCAATGATAGTCAGTTCGTCACAAAAATTCAAACATTTAGCACTCCAACACTGTGAGTGCTAAAAAAGCGACTATTAACCTTTATTCCGGTGGTATAATAATAACTACAATGACCCCGATATTTTTAGTTGTATATTACAGAAAGTAGGATTGACATGGCTAAAATCACAGCACAACAATTATATCAAATCATGTTTGATCACATGGGACCACAAGGATGGTGGCCCGGTGAATCGAAATTTGAAGTTGCTATTGGCGCAGTATTGGTACAAAACACCAACTGGAAAAACGTCGAATATTCACTCGATAATTTGCGGCGCACCACTTTTTTACAACCTCAAAAAATCCACGCACTGGCAGCAGAGCAATTACAGCCATTAATTCAACCCAGTGGCTTTTACAAAAACAAAGCACGTTGCCTCGTCGCCTTGTTTGATTGGTTAGCTGATTCTGAATTTAGCTGGGAAAAATTGGCTGAACAAAACACTGACCAATTGCGACCACAATTACTAGCATTACCCGGAATTGGTGCTGAGACGACGGATTCAATTTTGTTATATTGCCTAGACAAACCAGTTTTTATTGCCGATAGCTATACCCGCCGTATCTTCAATCAACTGGGCGTTACTAACTTTAACGGCTACTCTGATTTAAAAACAATGGTAGCACCCGAACTTAATTTAACTCTCACTCAATACCAAGAATATCACGGGTTACTTGATGACTTTGGCAAGCAATATCTAAAAAAATGGTCAAGTAGTTTTTTAGCTCCATATCAATTAATATTGCCTAGTCATTAAATGGTATAATAGAAGCAATTTAGTTAAGGAGCGTGAATAATTTGTCAGAAAATTTACTCGCTATGTCACCAATTAATGCAGATCAAGTCCATTTATTAACAGATTTAAATGTAAACGTCGTTACACCCCAAGATTTAAATAAGACCCTTGCCCCAGCTGACGTAACAATTTTATATGGCTGGAAACCTGATATTGGCAATCAATTGCTTAATACAACTAATTCGAAATTAAAATGGATTCACTCCATCACTGCTGGTGTTGATTCCTTGCCATTAGCAACTTTAGCTCAAAAAAATATTTTGTTAACCAATGCAAGTGGAATTCATGCCACTGCCATTAGTCAGTCCGTCATTGCATATATTTTACATTTTGTGCGGAGCTTAGATGTTGCTGGTAAAAACAAACAAGAGAAGTACTGGCAGCCTGCAACTGAAGCAGTTCCAAGTACCATCAGTGATTTCCAGTATGTTGTCTTTGGTACTGGGCATATTGGTCAGCAAATTGGGCGACTTTTACAGGCCTTAGGTGGCCATACAATTGGAGTCAATACTTCTGGTCATCCGGTTGAATACTTTGATGAAACCGTTGCGTTGAATCAACTTGACGATCGGGTATGGAAAGCCGATGTCATTATCAATGTACTGCCGTTGACGGATGAAACGCATCACTTCTATAATGCCGATTTTTTCAACCAATTAAAGAGCTTGTTTCTCTTTGTTAACGTTGGTCGCGGTCCCTCTGTTGATTCTGAAGCATTAATTAACAGCCTCAATGATGGTACGGTACGGCATGCTGCTTTAGATGTGTTCGAAACTGAGCCGTTAGCACAAACTAGTCCATTTTGGGAAATGGACAACGTGGTCATCACCCCACACAACACCGGGCTTGTCCGGCACTTCAAGAAGGCACAACTAGAATTATTTTTACCTAATTTGAAACAATTTCTGCTGGACAAAACGTTTAAATACAATCAAATTGACCTCTCCAAGGGTTATTAAATATAAGGGAGACTATTATGCATAACGAAGCGTTAGAACCTAAAATAACACTAAATAATGACGTCAAAATTCCCGTTCTTGGCCTAGGTGTCTGGAAAGCAAGTAATGTCGAAGCTGCAGATGCTGTTAGTTTAGCTATTTCACACGGCTATGTTTTAATTGACACCGCCAAACAATACGGTAACGAACAAGGCGTCGGTGATGGGATCCAGGATGGCTTAAAAGTCGCTGGTAAAAATCGTGACGATCTGTTCATTACCACTAAGGTTTACAGTGGCGATCAAGGTTACCAGGCTAGTATCGATGCAATTGACGGCCAGCTCGAACGACTACAAACCGACCATGTTGATCTATTATTAATGCATTGGCCTGTCACTGATATGTACAATGAAACATGGCGTGGCATGGAGGAAATTTACCGTTCTGGTAAGGCGCGAGCTATCGGCGTTTGCAACTTTGATGTGGAACGGCTTACCGATCTATTGGCCCAAGCATCGGTAACTCCGGCTGTCAATCAGATGGAATTTAATCCACTGATTCACCAGCAAGATGTATTTGAACTTTGCCAAGAAAACGGAATCCAAATTGAAGCGTGGTCACCGCTTGGTAATGGGAAGCTGCTCGGCCTGCCGTTGTTGCAAGAAATGGCTACTGCGCATAAAAAAGCTCCTGCCCAAGTAATTTTACGGTGGGAAGTACAATCAAACGTCATTGTCATTCCAAAATCAGTTCATGAGGATCGAATCGTAGAAAATGCGGATATTTTCGATTTTAGTTTAACTGATGATGAAATGAAACAAATCAACCAACTAAACGAAGAAAAACATTCCAGATGGTATGACGATTACCAGTGGTACGGTAATCCCGCGGGGGATCCAAATCGGATTATGAAAGCCTAGTGTGGTTTCAATCTCGGTCAGAAACAAGAATGTAACACATAAACAGGCAGCGCGGTCATGAGCTTTGACCACACTGCCTGTTTATGTGTTACACTCCGATCTCTGCGATTGAAAACACGTTTACTCCACAAAAATGTGAGATTAGATTAACTAGAAAAAATATGCTCACAAAAAAAAGCACTCGGTTCACTCCAACCAAGCACTTTATTTTATTTAAATTATCGAACCAAGTAGCCACCATCAACCGCCAACACATGGCCAGTAACGTAGTTGGAAGCTTCACTAGCCAAAAAGACTACCGAACCCATCAATTCATAAGTCTCAGCCCAGTGTCCAACTGGAATACGCCCCAAAATTTCATCATTACGTGCTTGGTCTGCGCGAATTGGTGCAGTATTAGCAGTTTTGATGTAACCTGGTGCAATGGCATTTACTTGAATGTTGTAAGCCCCTAACTCACTGGCAAACGATTTGGTTAAACCAGCAACCCCATGTTTAGAGGCGGTATATGACGGAATAAATTTTCCGCCCTGAAATGAAAGCATCGAGCCAATATTGATAATTTTACCACTCTTTTGCTTGGCGAACACTTTAGCAGCTGCCAACG
>NZ_AWTT01000072.1 GCF_000876205.1 Paucilactobacillus wasatchensis
CCTAATAGATTGACTCTTAATTTTAATTCAAATAGATTATTTAGACTTTTTGGCATTTGATCTTATACTTGAGTTTTATTTTCACTTAAGCCTGATAAATTGATTGTATTGCAATAACTCTGAGAGTACACTTTGCTCAAAATATATCTGTTATAACAGTAACATAATCTAGATGGGAGACAATATACGATGACAAAAGTAGTCGCAATTACGGGCGCCAGTAACAGGATGGGCAAAGCAGCTTTACAACTATTTGCCAAACGAGGATGGACTGTGTACGGCGGTGCTCGCCGAGTAGAAAAAATTCCGACAGGAACTAACATGCACGCACTCAAACTAGACGTCACTGACTCACAATCAAATCAACAATTTATCAAAACTATTTTAGATGAACAACAACACATCGATGTCTTAATCAACAATGCTGGTTACGGCGAAGGTGGCCCTATTGAAGATGTACCAATTGAAAATGCACGCAAGCAGTTTAACACCAATTTCTTTGGTGCTGCTGAACTAACTAAGTTAGTGCTACCATCCATGCGCGCGCAAGGCTGCGGCCGAATTGTCAATATTTCATCAATTGGCGGTGACGTCTACATGCCACTAAACTCCTACTACCATGCTTCCAAGGCAGCTTTACAACAGTGGAGCGATACATTGGATGTTGAAGTACAAAAATTCGGTATTCGTTCCGTTATTGTGCAACCCGGAGGCACCCAATCATCATGGGGCGCAATCACGATGGATAACGTACGGAAGAATCTCAAACCAGACTCTGTCTATCAACCATTTGTCGATGGCGTAGATCAACTCTTCAATGGCAGTACCAGCACAATTACAGCCACTTCTGCCGATTTAGCCCGCGTTTTCTACTCTGCGGCAACCGACATGAAAACAAAACAACGTTATTTTAATTCATTTGGTGACCGCCTGATTGTACGAGTTGCCCGAGCACACCCAAAATTTTATCGAGCAGCCTCGACTGCAATTTTAAATCATTTAGTTAGATAAAAACACTGGAAGTCAGTCACAACACCGACTACCAGTGCTTTTTGTTTCACGTGAAACACTATTTCACAATAACGTAATCATTCTGCCAGCCATCACAATTGTCTTTTCTTGAGTCAATTTTGCAAATTGGCGGCTCAGAGTCTCCGGTGTGATACTCAGCCAGTTAGCCAAATCACGTTTACTTAGTGGTAATTTAAAGTATCGGCTACCAACTTGGCCTGCCGTGTCTTCCAAGTACTGCGCTAGGCGGTCATGTGCCGTCAACGTGCCATAACGAGCACTACGATTCTCCAGATCCGTTAGGCGATTGCCAAATGCATTGATAATGCTCACTGCTAATGTCGGTGTTTTACCCAATAATTTCTGAAAATCAGACTTCCTAATTGAACAAACCAACGAATCTTCAACTGTTTCTGCAAAATTTTGATGAGTCGAATCCGTAAAGAGCGCTGCTTCACTATCAACCGCATGACCATCTAAGAAATATAAAATTTGTTCCTGTCCGTCTTCATCCAAGCGATATACCTTAATCCGTCCACGGTCAATCACCAATAGCCGATCAACATCAGACCCAGCAGTGTACAATGTCGTGCCGGCAGGAAATTTTTCTTGATGCGTCGAAATAGTGGTCAATTTATTAATTGTATCGTCGTCTAAACCCACAAAAATTGGTGCAGAGCGCACACATTCAAATGCAGAATGTTTTTCCATAATTTTTCCCCAAAAATTGATATATATCAATTTATTTTCTTTAATCAGATTATACACTATAGGCAGTTAATAAAGGAGGAATTTTCATTATGACAAACTACAAAGCAGAAATTGTTCCATTGAATGATGGTAAGATTGGTACCAGCGCCCATGGCACCGCCACTTTTATTGAAGATAACAACCAATTAACAATTACAATCGAGATGTTTGATACGCCAGCTAACACAGAGCACTGGGAGCATTTTCACGGTTTTCCAGATGGCAAAGCTGCTGACATCGCCACAATTGTACAAGATGCTAACAATGACGGTTTTGTTGATTTAATGGAAACTGAACCCGTTTCTGGCACAACAATGGTCCCATTCGACGATGCTCCTGAAAATATGGACATCCCCCACGATCGTTATCCAGTTTCAGACGATAATGGCCATTTTTCTTATACTAAGGTTGTTCCGCTGCCAACACTACAGACAAACTTTGAAGCTGCATTTGGTAGCAAAAATTTGCAATTAGACAAACGAGTAATCTACATCCATGGCGTACCACAAAGCCTAGAATTACCAGATACTGTTGCTGGAATGGTCGCAGATTTTGATGCCCACGTGACCTTGCCCATTGCAGTCGGTAAAATTAAACGGGTCGATTAGGAGCTCAAAATGCGAATAATTCATTTAATTGAATTTCTCTTGTATATCATTGGCTTGATTGGCATGGTCCAAATGCACATGGATTTTGCCATGTATATGATGTTTGCGGGAATGATTCTAGGCTGCGTGAGTCATTTGCTGTGGCCTGCTAAAAAATAATAATGTAAAAAATAAACCGCTGAAGTTGGCTTAACACCCAACAATAGTGGTTTATTTTAGTTTGACGTCCTGCAATTAAAGATACTTGCTACCTTCGCGATCTGCTAAATTACTCAACTGATGTTCATTTAAAAATTGAAGCACCCAACCAGGATTGAACTTACTATACTGCCGTAAAGCCCAACCAATCGCTTTTTGAATAAAAAATTCATCAGTGAATTGGTCAAATAAAATTGCCGCCGTCAGCATCCCCGTATCCACTTGATCCTTTTCTTTTAACTGTAACGTAATCGCAACTCGTCGCTCCCACATGTTGGAACTTTTGAAAAACAGAGTGAATATCTTTTCTTTTTGTTCAGGATGCAGTTTTATATACTGGCCAAAGACAGAAGTCCAATGGTCCACTGAATCCCACCAGCTTTTTTGTGTAATAAATTGTTTGAACGTCACTATATCTGCAAATGTCCACCGCTTAACATTTTTCTCAGCCAAATCAATCGCCAAATAATGATACTCTCGTTCGGTCCGTTGATATAATTCTTCAATCCAGGCTTGCAGTGTCGCGATGTTAACTTGCCGACTTTTTTTGACAAACAGTTTACTTTGTTCTTTTCTATCACCAGATTTAAGTCCCAGAAATTCGAACTTATTTTTCATGTAAGCGGCCATTGCCACCGCATTGTCTGGGTTACCAACAAACGTAAAATTTAGTTGTTTAATTTCCATTCAGCATCCTCTACTTAGTAACATTGAAAAAATGATCACTAATTTTACCATCTAATGTTGGTGATAATTGATTCATGTACTTTAAAACTGCAGTTTTCTCACTACCGGTGTATGGTGTTGGGACATAATCATTTTTTGGG
>NZ_AWTT01000073.1 GCF_000876205.1 Paucilactobacillus wasatchensis
CTTGTACTTTGAAAACTAAATAATATCGAAATATTTTTTTACAAACAACCGAGAACACCGCGTTATTTGAGTTTTTTAATAAAGTTTTTTTGATCGCATATACTCAATTAGCCAGGTGATCACATCGTGATCATCAAGGTTAAGTTATAAAGGGCGCATGGTGAATGCCTTGGTACTAGGAGCCGATGAAGGACGGGACTAACACCGATATGCTTCGGGGAGTGGTAAGTACACTTTGATCCGGAGATTTCCGAATGGGGCAACCCAACCAACTTAGTCGTTGGTTACTGCTTAGTGAATACATAGCTAAGTAGAGGTAGACGCAGTGAACTGAAACATCTAAGTAGCTGCAGGAATAGAAAGAAAAATCGATTCCCTGAGTAGCGGCGAGCGAAACGGGAAGAGCCCAAACCAGGAAGCTTGCTTCCTGGGGTTGTAGGACTGAACATTTGAGTTACCAAAATGCAACGTAGTTGAAGCAGTTGGGAAGCTGCACCAGAGCGGGTGATAGTCCCGTAAACGAAACGTTACATTCTCAGTTCAGGATCCTGAGTACGGCGGAACACGTGAAATTCCGTCGGAATCCGGGAGGACCATCTCCCAAGGCTAAATACTCCCTAGTGACCGATAGTGAACCAGTACCGTGAGGGAAAGGTGAAAAGCACCCCGGAAGGGGAGTGAAATAGTTCCTGAAACCATGTGCCTACAATTAGTTGGAGCCCATTAAGGGGTGACAGCGTGCCTTTTGTAGAATGAACCGGCGAGTTACGATTGCGTGCAAGGTTAAGACGAAAAAGTTGGAGCCGTAGCGAAAGCAAGTCTGAAATGGGCGAATGAAGTACGTAGTTGTAGACCCGAAACCAGGTGACCTACCCATGTCCAGGTTGAAGGTGCGGTAAAACGCGCTGGAGGACCGAACCCGTGTCAGTTGAAAATGGCTGGGATGAGGTGTGGGTAGCGGTGAAATTCCAAACGAACTTGGAGATAGCTGGTTCTCTCCGAAATAGCTTTAGGGCTAGCCTCGGAATAAGAATCGTGGAGGTAGAGCACTGTTTGGACTAGGGGCCCGTCATGGGTTACTGAATTCAGATAAACTCCGAATGCCACAGATTTATGTCCGGGAGTCAGACGGTGAGTGATAAGATCCATCGTCGAAAGGGGAACAGCCCAGACCACCAATTAAGGTCCCTAAATATATGCTAAGTGGAAAAGGATGTGGAGTTGCATAGACAACTAGGATGTTGGCTCAGAAGCAGCCACCATTTAAAGAGTGCGTAATAGCTCACTAGTCGAGTGATCCTGCGCCGAAAATGTACCGGGGCTAAGCATATTACCGAAATTGTGGATGCATCCGTAAGGATGCGTGATAGGAGAGCGTTCTAAGGGCAAAGAAGTCAGACCGTGAGGACTGGTGGAGTGCTTAGAAGTGAGAATGCCGGTATGAGTAGCGAAAGACAGGTGAGAATCCTGTCCACCGAATGACTAAGGTTTCCTGGGGAAGGCTCGTCCTCCCAGGGTAAGTCGGGACCTAAGCTGAGGCCGAAAGGCGTAGGCGATGGATAACAGGTTGAGATTCCTGTACCAGTTAACTGTGTTTGAACAATGGAGGGACGCAGGAGGCTAAGCAAACCAGATCATTGGATGAATCTGGCCAAGCAACAAGTCTTGATAAGAGTTAAATGCTTTTATCTCTAAGGATAAGTTGTGATGGGGAGCGAAATTTATAGTAGCGAAGTTGCCGATGTCACACTGCCGAGAAAAGCTTCTAGTGAATAGTTAACTGCCCGTACCGCAAACCGACACAGGTAGTCGAGGAGAGAATCCTAAGGTGAGCGAGAGAACTCTCGTTAAGGAACTCGGCAAAATGACCCCGTAACTTCGGGAGAAGGGGTGCTGCACTAACGTGCAGCCGCAGTGAATAGGCCCAGGCGACTGTTTATCAAAAACACAGGTTTCTGCAAAATCGAAAGATGAAGTATAGGGGCTGACGCCTGCCCGGTGCTGGAAGGTTAAAAGGATGGGTTAGCTTCGGCGAAGCTCAGAATTGAAGCCCCAGTAAACGGCGGCCGTAACTATAACGGTCCTAAGGTAGCGAAATTCCTTGTCGGGTAAGTTCCGACCCGCACGAAAGGCGTAACGATCTGGGCACTGTCTCAACGAGAGACTCGGTGAAATTGAAGTACCTGTGAAGATGCAGGTTACCCGCGACAGGACGGAAAGACCCCATGGAGCTTTACTGTAGCTTGATATTGAGTGTTTGTACCGCTTGTACAGGATAGGTAGGAGCCGTAGAAACCGGAACGCTAGTTTCGGTGGAGGCGTTGGTGGGATACTACCCTCGCTGTATGACCACTCTAACCCGCGCCACTAAACGTGGCGGGAGACAGTGTCAGGTAGGCAGTTTGACTGGGGCGGTCGCCTCCCAAAGAGTAACGGAGGCGCCCAAAGGTTCCCTCAGAATGGTTGGAAATCATTCGCAGAGTGTAAAGGCACAAGGGAGCTTGACTGCGAGACAGACAGGTCGAGCAGGGACGAAAGTCGGGCTTAGTGATCCGGTGGTACCGTATGGAAGGGCCATCGCTCAACGGATAAAAGCTACCCTGGGGATAACAGGCTTATCTCCCCCAAGAGTCCACATCGACGGGGAGGTTTGGCACCTCGATGTCGGCTCATCGCATCCTGGGGCTGTAGTCGGTCCCAAGGGTTGGGCTGTTCGCCCATTAAAGCGGTACGCGAGCTGGGTTCAGAACGTCGTGAGACAGTTCGGTCCCTATCCGTCGCGGGCGCAGGAAATTTGAGAGGAGCTGTCCTTAGTACGAGAGGACCGGGATGGACATACCGCTGGTGTACCAGTTGTTCCGCCAGGAGCATAGCTGGGTAGCTACGTATGGATGAGATAAACGCTGAAAGCATCTAAGTGTGAAACTCGCCTCAAGATGAGATTTCCCATCTTCCTTCGGGAAGAGTAAGACCCCTCAGAGATGATGAGGTAGATAGGTTGGAAGTGGAAGTGCAGTGATGCATGGAGCGGACCAATACTAATCGGTCGAGGACTTAACCACAAAGTGGTGAACTTGGTTGGTAAAAAACGATATTATTTAGTTTTGAGAGCGCAAGTTCTCATCATAGCAATAGCTGTGAAAGTGCGAATGAAACTTAAGGGTTTCAAGCGTGCGTAGTGTGGCGGCGATGGCCAGAAGGATACACCTGTTCCCATGCCGAACACAGAAGTTAAGCTTCTGAGCGCCGAGAGTAGTTGGGGGATCGCTCCCTGC
>NZ_AWTT01000074.1 GCF_000876205.1 Paucilactobacillus wasatchensis
CTTGCAGTAAACTTAGTTTGACGTCAAGCTCATTGCCCCATATAATTGGGATTAAGAGATATGGAGGAGTTAATGATGGTGGCAAAGTTACACTTTTACTTAACAATTGATAAAATTAAACATTTAGCTCTATCAGGTCAGCAATTGTGCACTACCACCACGGGTAAAGTAGCAAGATGTTATGGTCTTACATTGCTGCAGCGTGTGGTTTCAGTCGCACAGCGATAATCTATTTTGCGTTAGGTTTGTTATTTAACGACAAAATGGAGGAACAATTATGCAATCAAGTCGAGTACTGAAATTAAAGTGGGTAGTAGTAGCTAATTTTTTAAATAGTACGGGGGCCTCATTTTTATGGCCGTTAACAACCGTTTACATGCATGATTATTTGCATGAGAGTCTGGCAACGGCGGGAGTTGTTTTGTTTTTCATGTCCTGTGCAATGATTGCCGGAAACTATTTAGGTGGCTGGTTATTTGATCATTGGGATCCGTATAAAACTGCCGTATTGGGAGTTAGTGTTGCAACAGTTGCAGTTATTTTTCTGATTTTTTTCCATAGTTGGCCCATTTTTGCTATTTTACTGATGTTAGTCGGCTTTGGTGATGGAGTGAATGTCACCGTTATTAATGCCTACGCTGCCTCAATTAAGGGTCATAAAATTCGCTATATTTTCAATGTGCTCTACATGGCATTAAATTTAGGGGTAGTTGTTGGGACGTTGTTAGTCGGCTTCTTGATGTCATACGGTGTCACATTAGTTTTTTCCGTGACGAGTGTCAGCTATGTTGTTTTCTGGCTGGTAACGGTACTAACCTTTAATGTCACGATTCCTAAGCGAAATCGAAAACTAGAAAACATTAAGGAAGCCCGAACAAAAGCGACTCGCAAGACAAGTACATTGGTTTGGCTGATTTGTATGTTAGTCATCTCCGCATACCTAAGTTATACCTTATGGGAAAGTGTGATGGCAGTTCACCTGACTAATATGCATATTCCATTTTACGCTTACAGTTTATTGTGGACGATGAACGGACTTATCATTCTAGTTGGGCAACCATTAGTGAATAAATTTGAAGTGTATTTAAAAATTGATCACCAAATTGAAATTGGAGTTGCCATTTTTGCACTATCGTTTTTCCTATTGATTTTCGCTGATTCACTGCTGTGGTTTGCGATTGATTTTGTCATCTTGACGATCGGTGAAATGATGGGACTGCCTAGTATTCCAGCTTGGATTGATCAATTAACTAACCCAAATCAGGCCGGTAAGTATCAAGGGTTAATGAATATGTCGATTTCGGTTGGACGAGCGATCGGACCACTATATGGTGGAATGATTATTGATGGTTTTGGCTACCCAACTTTGTTCTTATCAGTGACAGTTTTGATGGGACTTTGTTTATTAGCAGTGATGCGCAATGTCTGGCATGTTCGAAAAAATAGAGGTTAGCTGGTGAAAGTACGATGAAAGTTTTGGGGATTTTGGGAGCACATAAACGAGACGGAATAACGGCTAAAATGTTAACCACTGTCTTAGCAGGAGTACCAGCACCAAACGAAACTGAGCTATTATTTTTAGAAGATTACGATATTAAACCGGATACTGGTGCGCCTAATCCAGGATTGGACCAGATTGAAGAAAAGTTACTTGCCAGCGACGTTTGGGTGATTGCTGCGCCAACCTACATTGGTAGTTTGGCAGGGGTCATGAAAAACTTCTTCGATTGTTTACGGCAACGTATGGGACGCTTCGATAAAACGGGTGCAATTCATCCGACTAAATTTAAGGATAAGCATTACTTGTCGATCACTAGTTGTTATACTAGCACGGTTGAAAATGTGTTAACTGGAGCCACTGATAATACATTCAAAACAATTGATAAAGCAATGTCGTTAGCCGGTCTGATTAAGGTACATGAACTGGTACTGACCAATTCGTTTGGTCAAACAGAACTCTCTTCGGCTAAAAAAGATGAATGTACGCGGTGGGGTGCCAAAATTGCTACTAAACAGAAACGAGATGATAACACAGTGAAACGATATATTGAATTGTTTTTTATGGTCGCCATTATGGCGCTAGTAACGATGGAAATTCAACGGTTGATTAATCCGACATTAGTTGGCGGTAAATTCTGGTTATCATTTAGCACATTTGTGGTTATTTTTTACGTGTTATTGGCAGCAATTTTGCATTTCATGACTGTCATGAAACATAAACGAAAATAAAATTAGAACTACAAAAATAAATCTCCGGACCAAATATTTTGGTTGCGGGGATTTATTTTTGTAACAATCTAAGATTATTGTTCAACCTGTCCGGGTGAAACATCAAAACGGTTAGCCGCTGTTGGATTAAGTTTGAACTCATCATCTTGTGGGACCGTTGATTCATTAAGCTCATGGCTAGTTTTATGGAGGGTAACAGTTCCCCAAGCTGGGACGGTAACCAATTGCCAGCTAGCGCCGGTGCCATTAATAGTGACGGCAGCTTTCAGCGTCTTACCAGTTGGGTTGTAGATATGGGCAGCAATTGAGCCATCTGGGGCTTGAAAAGCAACGGAACCTAGCCCACCAGTATAGCCGTCAGCAGTGTAATTACTTGATTCAATTACGTGAGAGCCCACGGATACATCTTGTCCAAAGTTACGTAGCATATAGTATTCTAGATTCCGTTGTACTTTGCCGGTGGAGTGGTCAATTGTCACGACACCGCGGCGACCAGTTGAGTCAGCGGCGTTTGGTAGACCTCGTTCGTCTAGGGCTAAATTCCATAAGGTCACCATGTTGAGTCCGTTGCGAACAAGCCAGTTACCAATGACACCAAACATGATGTGTGCGGCGTCTTCTGGGGTTTCTTCCATCATGCATCGGCGCTCAGACATGACTAGTGACCAGCTTGGAAAGGCACGGTTAGCGTTATATAAATTGTCATAAGGCCCAGAATAAGTGTGCACCGCCATTCCGTCGAATGCCATTGCCTGCGTTTGCGATACTTCGTTGGTAATTGGTTGGTCAATGGCGTGAAAACTATCGTCTAGCAGGAACATTTTAGTTTCGGGAAATGTATGGTTCAAAGCTGGGCGTAAATATTTATAGCCAAAATCTGCTAATTGGGCAATTGTCCAAATCATTGCTGGCCAATGAGCTGCATTAGAAGGTTCGTTTTGAATGGTCAAACCGTAAATTGGAATTCCTAATTTACGATATTCTTCGATATAGCGTACT
>NZ_AWTT01000075.1 GCF_000876205.1 Paucilactobacillus wasatchensis
CATAATGTTTTATGTAATTGTAATTTATAACTAGCATGTTTATACTCAATATTGCGTACAATTTAATTGGAGTGTGAATGATGTTGAGTAATTCAAAAAAAATTAGTTTTAGTTTTGTTTCATTAATTTCATTATTATTAATAATCGTAAATCAAATATTAATGTACTCAGTGACCCCACCATCAAGTAGTGGGCAGCCAACAAGGTACTTAGCTTATTGGTTTATCTTCATTATTAGTAGTATTGGAACGAACTTAGTTGTCTTATATTTAGGATATACTGCACATAAAGAAATTCATCCAATCAGAAAAATAAACAAAATCTATTTTTATTTGATTTGTGTTGGCTTAATTGGAATCTTGTTTTTACTTTTAGTATTTAAGTCATTTTCTTCAAAAGATATTTGGTTGCTTTTTTTTTCCAATCAGTCATAATGACTTCACATTTGCTTCATCCATTTTACTTTGGTACGTTTTTGGTAATAAAATAGCAGGATATATTCAGCAACTATCAGAGAAAAAAATAAAATCAATTCTTATGTTAATTTTTTGGTTTTTCATTATTATGCCATTTCTGTTTGGCAAGCCAATTTGGGGAATTAATTCCGGAAACAACTTTGTTTGGGTTGGTGTTTTGTTCGTAGTTGGTGCATTGTCTCAAAAAATAAATGCCTTCTCTAGAGTTAACAAGAAACTTATGATCTGTTTTTCTTTAGTAATAATGATCGTATTTCCTATAATGCTTAAGATTTCATCAATTACACAGACTGCAACTAATTTACAGAGTAGAATTTACTCAAATTATTCTTTGCCTCTATTTATTTTGAGTGTGCTAGTATTCGGAATTTTTATAGAAACAAGAATAAAACTAAATAAAAAAATCAACCATATTCCATCAATAAATTGGTTTATATTAACAGGATATTTAATTACTCAAGTTCCAATAATTAACTATCAATTATCGACTAATTTCCGTTTGAATTACAGTCTGAGTGGAAGTAGATGGTTAGAATATTTAATAATAAATATTCTTTCTGTCCTGCTAGCCACATTATTGACTACTTTAGTTATATCTGAAATAATTCGAATACCATACTTTAACCGTTTATTAGTATCTACCTCCATTAAAAGTATTAATTCATTGTTAGATTTTCCTAAATTTTTTAGAAAAATATTAGCCCAAAATTGGCGTTCGTTACTAGTCATCATTACGGGTTTTATAGTGTCATATGTCCAAATACTAGTGGTTACACTTCTTTATACTCCATTTAGCTTTGATATGTTTAAACAAATTATTGATTTATCGTCACAACAGTTGATCCTAAGCACCATAATAATTTATTTATTTTTTATATTTATTTTCGGTATGCTAAATCGCTACTGGTATTCATACATGATTGTCGTTGCAGCTTCAGTAGTTATAACTGTTGCTGAATCTTTAAAAATTTCTCTCAGGCAAGAGCCGATTTTGCCATCCGATCTGGCCATGTTAACAGCTATTGATGATTTAATAAAGATGATAAGTCCGGTAACCATTATTATTGTCATCATAACTATTTTTTGCTTCGCTGTTGTTGGCCTCGTACTACAGCATCATTTTGATAAACTTTATCATGTGGCAAGTTTAAAAAAACGGATAGTTATGATTATCCTGCCAATGATATTTTTCTCGGGCTCCTTCTTTGTCTATCACTTCGGAAGTTTACCAAATATTATTATGGTTGGCTTTAATGTAAAATTCAGCACAATAGATCAAGGTCGCGAGGCCAGAAATAATGGGCCAATTATACAATTTATTCAAAGTATGGATACTACAATTATGGATAAACCATCTGGATATTCCAAAACTAATATCAATAAAATCATGAAACAATATAATCATGAAGCAATTGAGATAAATAAGGATCGAAAATATAAATTAACTAACCAAACTTTCATGTTTGTTCTTAGTGAAAGTTTTAGCAACCCCAATAGAGTTCCAAACTTGAAAGTTTCTCCTAATCCCATTCCATATTTGTTAAGTTTAAAAAATAAATATAACTCAGGTTTAATGTTAAGTACTGGGTATGGTGGTGGAACTGCCAATATGGAATGGCAATCACTGACTGGGCTTTCCATTAGTAATTTATCAGCAACACTAGCAACTCCATACACACAATTAGTTCCACAACAAAAAATATCACCTAATTTCACCAATTTATTTAGTCAGAGCCTTGCAATACATCCATATAATGCGAGTCTTTATAATCGAATAAATGTTTTTAAAAAATTTGGATTTGATAAATTTTTCTATCAAGGAAGTAAAGATAAACTTTCATACCAAAAGAAGATCGATAAAAACCCCTATATATCCGACACATCTGCATACAAGCAAGCTATTAAAACCATAAACGATAAACACAAAGGTTCACAATTCATTCAATTATCAACAATGCAGAATCACATGCCATATACTAACTACTATAGTAATAATAGATTCAAAATATTCGGGACAGCAGGTTCTAAAACTGAAAAAGAAAGTATCAAAACCTATTCCAAGGGTCTTAATTATACTGATAATTCTTTAAAAATGCTTATTAGTAAATTAAATAAAATTAAACATCCAGTTACTATGGTTTGGTATGGTGATCATTTGGCCGCTCTATATGATAAGGATTCAATGAAAAAATATGGCGTCAAATTACATGAAACTGACTACTTTATTTATAATAATAGAACACATAAAACCACTGAAGTAAACAAATATGTTAGCCCGTATTCTTTTTCTGCTTTAGCATTGGAATCTAGCGATACAAAGGTCACACCTTACTACGCGCTAATTACTAAAATAACTGACTCTTTGCCAGCTATGACCATCGATCCTAGCCAATCACAAACAAATAGTATAAACGGATCTAATATATTTATTTCTCAGTCGGGTAAGAAGGTAAAAGAATCATCATTGACCAAAAAACAAAAGAAACTGCTTCACGATTATCGCTTAATCCAGTACGATTTAACAGCTGGTAAACAATATTCAGCCCACTGGGCAGAACAAAAAATCAAATAGATTAAAAAATGACGTATCTACATTTGTAGGTACGCCATTTTAGTTAATGATGCCTGATCTTAGTCAGTGGTAATGCAATCAGTGGTGCAATGATTGCTGCTAACACCATTTCTGCAATTCCATTAGTAACAAAGATCGCTGATAGTGCTTTAAACAAATTGGATT
>NZ_AWTT01000076.1 GCF_000876205.1 Paucilactobacillus wasatchensis
TTTGCGTTGATGCAGGTTAAGGTAAACTGTTTTTTTATTAATACTATTCTAGTTTTTGACCATTAATTGAGATGGACGCAAAGTGTTTTTGTACCCGCTCGCTTTCAGGCGGTAGTTGCATGTAATTACCGTACATTTGAGTTAATAGTTGGTCATAATTGGCAGGGATGCTAACATTTAAGTGTTCAAATGGATGAGTAATTAAATTAGTAATGTCAGCGGCGGTCATAATCTCTTTTTTGTAGCGATACTGCGAGGCCATGTTTTTAAACTCAGTGGTGCCACTATCATTAAACTGTTCCATTACGGCATCTCGTTTATGTTTTAACTGCCGCACTTCATTATATTGTTTCACTGATAAAGGCTGAATCATTTTACGTAAGGGGCTATCCACCAAATGGTAGCCCAGCCGAACAATAATGGAACTGTCATACAACTTGAATTTTGCCATTTGAGCGGTCCGTTCATTGCTACTAGCGGGAATGGCATCAAAGGGAAAAATATCAATGAAAATTCCTTTTTTGGCGTTATTAATGTTATTTAATTCTTGAATGTCAGTAGTTAAATCCAGTAGTTTGGCATAACTAAGACCATAATTACGGTCCGAATAGGGCGTTTGTAAAAAGTAGCTAGAGTGTGACAAGGTGACGGGGGCCACCTTGAGAAACTGATTGTAATCAGCGCGGGTCATACCAATATCCAGATCATCATCCCATGGGATAAAGCCTTGATGTCGAATTGCACCGAGCAGAGAACCGCCAATTAAAAAATAGGATAATGAGTATTGCTTGCACAGCAGGATAAAAGTTTCGAGTAAATTTATTTCAATATTATGGATTGGTTTTAGCTTCAAGGTTAATGCTCCTAATAATTAATGTATTGACAGAATTAACTTAGTGTAGCATATTCTAAACTAAGGAAAAAAGGTAGCGTTATTTGATTGAATCAAAAGAATTATCAAATTAAACGAAGATGAAGGTGTGTTTATGGCTTCTGAATACTTGCTAAATAAAGCAATAAGTTTATATATGTCGACACTAAAATCGTTGGATAGTTTTATTTCAGAACCAGCCGCTAAATATCATTTGTCATTTGAACAGTACCTGATTTTGCATGATGTTGCAACTGAAAAAAAGATTATGCTGATGGATATTGCTGAAAATCGGCAAGTGACTCGTAGTGCTATTTCTCGCCAAATTAAAGTTTTGTTGCGACATAAATATATTTACCAGCGGGCTGATCCGCACGATCGTCGCCGCCTTTTCTTGCACCTGACAAAAACTGGCAAGATTGTTGAAGCTGAAATTAGTCAAAATGTGACGACTCGGTTTGCGGGTTGGGTCGACGTGTTTGGTGAAGATAAGGCACAAGAAATTCTTGACTTCATTGAAGACTTTGACCGCAAAATTGTGAAACCAGACGACAAGTAATTGTTACGCAGCTGGCCCTAGTTGATTGGGCCAGTTTTTGTTTTTCCATATTAATGATAAAATTATTGCTATATAAAAGGGGGGACTTAGATGATAAAAATGATTGCGCTTGATTTAGACGGTACGTTATTGACTACTGATAAAAAAATTAGTACGCGCAATGAACGGGTATTGAAAAATTTGTCTGCACAGGGCATCAAGATTGTGTTGTGTACTGGCCGTCCCATCAATGCAATTTGGAAATATATTGAGCAACTAGGCCTAACAGGCGTAGAGGATTTTACAATTACATTTAATGGCGCGTTAGTAATTCAAAATCCGCAACGACAGATTTTGATCCGGCAGGGAATTACTAAGCAACAGTTGACCTTATTACATGAATTTGGTGCAAATAATCACTTACCGCTTGATGTGCTTGACTTTCAGTCTGTTTATCCGCTATCTGATTTGCGACCATCAATTTATCAACAAATGTTGAATGCTAAAATTGATTTTATTCCAACCGATTTTGCACAATTAAAAGATGAACCTTACAGTAAAGCCGTGATTGCGAGTCAGCCAGATGTGTTGAACCGAGCATACAAAGAGTTGACGCCGGCCATGTTTGAACATTATCATATTGTGCGGTCACAACCTAAAATTTTGGAGTTTTTAGATCATGACATGGATAAAGCGGTTGGATTAAGAGCATTGCTCGCTCATTATCATTGGACGTTTGATAATCTGATGAGTTTTGGGGATGCTGAAAACGATTTAGGCATGCTCCAAGCAGCCCAAGTTGGTGTGGTAATGGATAATGGCCTGCCTGCCATCAAAGAACAAGGAACAGACGTCACATTGAACAACGATCAAGATGGTGTCGCTGTTTTCTTGGAAAAATATTTTGCTTAGCTAGTAGATGAAAGAAGGAAAATTAAGTGAGTTTAACAGACAAGGTAGTTGTAATTACAGGAGCTTCCAGTGGTATTGGCGAAGCAACCGCAAAAAAACTGGCTCGCAAAGGAGCTAAGGTTGTACTAGGGGCACGAAGAGAAGAGCGATTGGACAAATTAGTGGCAGAAATTGAGCAAGCTGGTGGGCAGGCAGTGGCCCAAGTAACAGATGTCACTGATCGAAAACAGGTTACCAGCCTAGTCGCATTAGCGACCAGCAAATTTGGTCGACTAGATGTTTTGTATAACAATGCTGGTCTGATGCCAATCTCGGAATTACACTTATTAAAAGTTGATGAATGGGAAAAAATGGTTGATGTCAACATTAAGGGCGTCTTGTATGGTATTGCTGCTGCACTACCAGTAATGCAACAGCAAGGTGGCGGTCAAATTATTGCCACTGATTCCGTTGCCGGTCATGTGGTCCATCCTAATACCGCGGTGTATGCTGGGACTAAATTTGCAGTTCGAACGATTATGGAAGGTTTGCGGCAAGAAGAAGGCAAAAATAATATTAGGTCAATGATTGTTTCTCCAGGAGCAGTTGAAACCGAATTGTACTCAACAATCACGGATGAAACGACGAAGCAGAACACTTATGACAGTGAACGATCAATAGGATTGAAGGCTGAGGATATTGCTAATGCTGTTGCATATGCAATTGATCAACCGGATAATGTCAGCATTAATGAAATTTTGTTGCGACCAACACAACAACCAATGTAATAAAGAAATTAATTTAACAAGAAAGTGACAAACGCGAAAGAAGCTGTTTTTTCCGCGTTTTGAAAATAATGTTCGTAAAATAAAAAGAGGCTGAAGTAAAA
>NZ_AWTT01000077.1 GCF_000876205.1 Paucilactobacillus wasatchensis
GCCACTAACTACTATACCACCGTAGTCCGAAAAAACAAGTACTTACCCTTATGTAGGTAATACTAACATACGAGGGATTGACTTTGAAAAGATGTGCATCTATAATGATTTTTGAAAAGTAAGTGAGTGGTTACTCACCAACTATAAGGAGGCTTACATTATGGCAGAAACAACTATTTCATTAAATCACCTAGTTAAAAAATTTGGTAAGCAAACTGTGCTCGCAGACATTAATCTAAATGTAACTAAAGGAGAAATTGTTGGATTAATTGGCCCATCTGGTGCCGGTAAATCAACTGTGATTAAAACTACCCTTGGCATGGAAGTCGCCGATGGTGGTAAGGCAACAGTCTTTGGACAAATAATGCCTAATCGGAAACTGCTATCACGCATTGGCTACATGGCTCAAACGGATGCGCTTTATGAATCTTTGTCTGGCAAAGAAAACTTGCAATTTTATGCCAGTATGAAGGGGCTTTCGAAAACTGAAACGAATAAAGAAATTGCCCATGTTGCTGAAGTGGTTTCACTAACCCCCGATTTGAGTAAACGCGTTAGCGGCTATTCAGGTGGAATGATGCGTCGACTTTCATTAGCAATTGCCCTATTGGGAAGCCCAGAATTACTGATTTTAGATGAACCCACTGTTGGAATAGATCCAGCGCTCCGTCGTCAAATTTGGAAGGAGCTCAATCAAATCCGAACAGAGGGTCGCAGTATTTTAATTACCACCCACGTGATGGATGAAGCTGAATTGACGAGCAAAGTGGCACTATTATTGGATGGCAAAGTAATGGCATTTGATACGCCACAAGCACTGGAGTCTCAATATCAAGTTAATACAATTGAGGAAGTATTTTTAAAAGCTGAGGGGGTAAAATCATGAGAACATTTGCAATTATGACCCGCGTATTAAAAGAACTCATTCGGGATAAACGAACACTTGCACTAATGTTTATTGCTCCTATTTTCATTTTGATCTTGATGAATCTAATTTTTTCTGCTAATCAAGCCACTGATATTACAGTTGGCACTGTCTCCGTCTCGCAGTCGTTAAACAAGGATTTAGGACAAAGTAAACATGTAGACATCAAGACCTACAACTCACAGACACAGGCCAAAAAAGCACTCAAGGATGAAACGATTGACGCTGTAATTAAAAAAAGTGGCAATAACTATAACATTACCTATGCGAATACCGATTCCAGCAAAACAACTGCCACAAAAATGGCATTCAAAAATGCACTCACGACCAATGGTACCAACACTTTAAAGTCACACCTATAGGCAGCTACCACAGCTCTGGCTAACATTCCTGCCACTGCACAAACCGCCCAGCAATCACCGCAAGCCACAACTCAAGCACCACCAAAAATAACGAATCATTATGCATATGGTGACTCTGATACTGGCTTTTTTAACAAAATATTGCCAATTTTGATGGGCTTTTTCGTCTTTTTCTTTGTCTTTCTCATTTCAGGAATGGCACTCTTGAAGGAACGAACAAGCGGTACGTTAGATCGGTTGCTAGCAACTCCCGTGAAACGATACGAAATTGAATTTGGCTATATGGCCAGTTATGGTATTTTAGCAATTTTCCAAACTATTTTGATTGTAATCGTCACAATCTGGTTGTTAGGAATTGAAGTCGTTGGGAATGTTTTCGGAGTAGTCATGATTAATTTGGTATTGGCGCTCGTCGCATTAGCATTCGGAATTCTACTATCAACATTTGCTAATTCTGAATTTCAGATGGTCCAATTTATCCCACTGGTTGTTATTCCACAAATATTTTTCTCAGGTATTATTCCCCTGGATTCAATGGCCAGTTGGGTAAAAGATATTTCATACGTTATCCCAATCAAATATTCTGGTGATGCAGCTACCAAAATTATTATGAACAGTAAAAATTTACTAAATGTTTGGCCAGACATTGGAGTACTCTTGATATTCTTGGTTATTTTAACGATATTGAACATTCGTGGATTACGCCGATACCGAAAAGTCTAGAATCATTTCATTAGAGAATTTACAGCAAAGGATGTTTTACATGAATGAAAATATATTTACCAATTATCGTACTTGGCTAACTGAACAAAAAATACCAAACGGGAAAAAAGCAGTCCTATTATCTGGATTAAATCTATTCGCCCAGCAAGGATACGACGGCACCTCCACTGCCCAAATTGCAGACAATGCTGGCGTCAGTCAAGCCACCATTTTTAAATATTTTAAAACGAAACAAGCTTTATTGTTAGCCATTCTGCAGCCAATTATTGAAAACTTTTTTCCACTCTACCGGGACGATTTTCTGGACCAATTAAATAAATTTAATAGTTTGCCGCAAGTAATTCAGTTCATGGTTACTAATCGCTACCACTTTTTACAAGAAAACAGTGATGCATTTACTATTTTGCTATCTCAATTCTTGACTAGTGAGGCTATCCGGACACTACTATTTAAAATAATCGGTGAATCGATGCCTATGATTTCCAAAGAATTGTTGGCTAAATTAAAGGAAAACGGTGCCCGACCTGAGCTAGATTTGATTACCCTCTTTCGAGCGCTATTTGGCCAAATCGTAATTTACTTTTTGCAAAATCGGTTTATTCCTAAAATCCAAGCGGACGAAGATAAAGACCTTAAATTGATTGCGGATCAGGTTATTCGTGCTATTAGTGCCTAAAAAATGGGGTCTACACTTTCTGGTGTTGATGAAATAACCAACATCAGATTTTTTTGTATTTAAAAGGACATGACATCCTATGATACGATTTAAGCGCCTAAACCAAATCGAAAGAAGGAATTGTCATGCCCCAAACTAATTCTATACTAAGTCTCCTAGGAATAACAGATGAAAATATCACTACATCATCTGTAAAGGAATATAGTATTGATAAAAATAACGAAAGGAAAAAAATCAGGGTTATAAGTGCAGTACTAACGTACTGCAGGAAAAGATGTCCCAACTGTGGGTTCGAAACTCTTACGAAAAATGGAACTCGATTAACTAAGCTTCATTTAAATTCTATTAATGGTCCTGAAATTCATATTGGA
>NZ_AWTT01000078.1 GCF_000876205.1 Paucilactobacillus wasatchensis
TCCAATTCAATAAATGGGCCTGAAGTTTACATGTATTTGAAGAAACAACGTTACCAATGCACTAATTGTTTATCAACTTGTGGAGCACACACGCCAGTTGTCAGCGTAAATAATATTTTATCTAACGGAATAAAAAAACAAGTCATCGGTTTAGCTAAAGAATCATTAACTGCTACGGTAATTGCTAAGATAGTCGGTATCTCGCCTAGTTCTGTTGAACGTTATCTCTATGCAAACCATAGCGCGCCCTATCGGGCTGCTTCTTTACCAAAACATTTAAGTTTCGATGAATTTAGATCTGTGAATAAAAACTATTCGTTCATCGCAATTGATGCTGAAACGCACAAACTTCTAACTATTTTGAGTTCCAGACAATCAACAGAAATATGTGATTATTTTGAAAACCGATATTCAAAAAAAGAACGTGCTGCGGTAAAAACAGTCGTAATTGATTTAAACGCTAGTTATCAGTCTTTCGTACATCATTTATTTCCAAATGCAGAGCTAGTAATTGACCGATTCCACATTATCCAATTAGCTAATAGAGCTTTTGATCAAGTAAGAACAACGACTCTTAAAGCAATTGAAGACAAACATTCTCGTCCATATAAGGCTTTAAAAACAAATTGGAAAATGTTCCATCGTTCCTTAGATAAAATTGATAGTGTAAAACCGCGTTATATTTTTGGAATAAATGAATACATGGCACAACAAAATCTAATTGATATCGGTTTAAACGTAAATCAAAAACTTAAGAAAGCATATAACATTGCTCATCAGATTCAACAAGCTATTCATAATAAGAGCCCCGAAGTACTATCAAATATTTTAAATACGTATGAATCCCAAAATAACGCAATGGATACAACAGTTTCCACATTGAAAAAGAATTTAAATAGTATCTCGAATAGTTGCATCTCACCGTATTCAAATGGAGCCATAGAAGGAACAAATAGAAAAATAAAGTCGCTTAAACGAAGCTGTTACGGTTTTAGAAGTATGTCCCATTTTTATGCTCGTATTCTTTTAATTGTAAAATAAAAGAACACCCCGTAGGGTGTTCCAACATAGAGATATTCACCAATACGATTTGACGAAGACCCGGTTTTCCAACCATCACTAATACTATTGACTTCAAACTACCGTAAATAATAATACGGTCCGTACGAGACTCGAACTCGTGATCTCCTGCGTGACAGGCAGGCGTCCTAAACCAACTAGACCAACGGACCAAATTGCGGGAGCAGGGTTTGAACCTGCGACCTTCGGGTTATGAGCCCGACGAGCTACCAGACTGCTCCATCCCGCGATAATATTAAAATGAAAATGACCCGTACGGGATTTGAACCCATGTTACCGCCGTGAAAGGGCGGTGTCTTAACCACTTGACCAACGGGTCATAAAACGGAGAAGGAGAGATTCGAACTCTCGCGCCGCTTACGCGACCTACACCCTTAGCAGGGGCGCCTCTTCAGCCACTTGAGTACTTCTCCAAGATATGGGCCTAAATGGACTCGAACCATCGACCTCACGCTTATCAGGCGTGCGCTCTAACCAGCTGAGCTATAGGCCCATAAAAGCGGGTGACGAGAATCGAACTCGCGACAACAGCTTGGAAGGCTGTGGTTTTACCACTGAACTACACCCGCATGAGATCCTACTTCTAAAACAAATGGCGCGGGACGGAATCGAACCGCCGACACACGGAGCTTCAATCCGTTGCTCTACCGACTGAGCTACCGAGCCATAACGGTCCGTACGAGACTCGAACTCGTGATCTCCTGCGTGACAGGCAGGCGTCCTAAACCAACTAGACCAACGGACCAAATTGCGGGAGCAGGGTTTGAACCTGCGACCTTCGGGTTATGAGCCCGACGAGCTACCAGACTGCTCCATCCCGCGATAATAAAGGAGGATGAGAGATTCGAACTCTCGCGTGGTTTGACCCACCTGACGGTTTTCAAGACCGTTCCCTTCAGCCTGACTTGGGTAATCCTCCATAAAATAACATATATAGTGCAGTGTCCGAAATACTAATGGACCTTGTAGGACTCGAACCTACGACCGGACGGTTATGAGCCGTCTGCTCTAACCAACTGAGCTAAAGGTCCAAGTTTAATATATGCCCGGCCAAATCGCGGCGGGGGGGATCGAACCCTCGACCTCCCGGGTATGAACCGGACGCTCTAGCCAGCTGAGCTACACCGCGAAAAAACACTTAAAAAATAAATAATTAAAACAAATTATTTAATCGGGAAGACAGGATTCGAACCTGCGACCCCCTGGTCCCAAACCAGGTGCTCTACCAAGCTGAGCTACTTCCCGAAAATGCACCCAGTAGGAGTCGAACCTACAACCTTCTGATTCGTAGTCAGACACTCTATCCAGTTGCGCTATGGGTGCAAAAAGTGCCGAGGACCGGGATCGAACCGGTACGGTCATCACTGACCGCAGGATTTTAAGTCCTGTGCGTCTGCCAATTCCGCCACCCCGGCATTATAGAATTGACAAAGCGGAAGACGGGATTCGAACCCGCGACCCCCACCATGGCAAGGTGATGTTCTACCACTGAACTACTTCCGCATTATTGATGCCGACTAAAGGATTCGAACCTTCGACCTCCTGTTTACAAAACAGATGCTCTGCCAACTGAGCTAAGTCGGCATTACGATAATGCCTGTCAATAAAAAATTGACAATGAGCCGTGACAGTCTCGAACTGTCGACCCTCTGATTAAAAGTCAGATGCTCTACCAACTGAGCTAACGGCTCAATGGAGGATACAGGGCTCGAACCTGTGACCCTCTGCTTGTAAGGCAGACGCTCTCCCAACTGAGCTAATCCTCCATTGAA
>NZ_AWTT01000079.1 GCF_000876205.1 Paucilactobacillus wasatchensis
CATTGTGGCGCACAGCAACGTAGTGGTATTCCCCACGCATGTGGGGGGTGATCCCAACAAGACAATTATTGACATCATCCCCGAAACAGTATTCCCCACGCATGTGGGGGTGATCCCGATTGAAGCCGCTTCTTCAGCGATGAAAACAAGTATTCCCCACGCATGTGGGGGTGATCCTATCGTTGGTGCTGGGAAAGGTAAAGACAGTGTGTATTCCCCACGCATGTGGGGGGTGATCCTGACATTACATTGGTTCCAGAAGATAACGAAAAGTATTCCCCACGCATGTGGGGGGTGATCCTGAGACGGTTACCAGCAGGCAAAATGTCGATGAGTATTCCCCACGCATGTGGGGGTGATCCTAAAGACTATTTCTACTTCGACAGCGATGTCATGTATTCCCCCACGCATGTGGGGGGTGATCCTGAAAGAAATCATCTACGGCGACATTGATGTTCGTATTCCCCACGCATGTGGGGGGTGATCCTGAAATACGTATATATGGATCGCGAAACGTTTTGTATTCCCCACGCATGTGGGGGGTGATCCCAAAGTTTTTATCCACAATGTCCAAAAAGAAGAGTATTCCCCACGCATGTGGGGGGTGATCCCAAAGAGTATGACGTCAACGGTACCGAAGCATAGTATTCCCCACGCATGTGGGGGTGATCCTAATTGCGTGCATATGTTTCTCTTCTCTCGATAGTATTCCCCACGCATGTGGGGGTGATCCTATAATCGTGCCAGTAGCTAGTATCGGTTCTTGGTATTCCCCACGCATGTGGGGGTGATCCTTAATATATTCCCAATACATACAACTATCGATAGTATTCCCCACGCATGTGGGGGGTGATCCTGTGGTAGTAATGTATGAGAACCCTTTTTGGCTGTATTCCCCACGCATGTGGGGGGTGATCCTAAGGCACATTCGGCTTAATATCTAAATCATGTGTATTCCCCACGCATGTGGGGGGTGATCCCATCATTCAAGTTGGCTGTATCTACAACAGCAGGTATTCCCCACGCATGTGGGGGTGATCCTGATTATGGAATTAAAGAAGATTAGTCAAACAGGTATTCCCCACGCATGTGGGGGTGATCCCTATCTATTACAACATCATACTATAAATGGTAAGTATTCCCCACACATGTGGGGGTGATCCTGCCTTGGCGTACCTTGATCGGCTTAATAAGGAGTATTCCCCACGCATGTGGGGGTGATCCTATAATAATTGGGACACAGGTATTACTCAGGAAGTATTCCCCACGCATGTGGGGGTGATCCTATATAAAGTCGTACGGGGATGTTATACCCCCTGTATTTAAAGTGCTCCATAATTGTTAGACAAGAAATCTAACAGTTATGGAGCACTTTTTCTATGGTCAAATATAGTTCAGAATTAAAAGCAGAAGTCGTTAGTGAATATCTTCAAGGTGACATTAGTATCAGTCTTCTTTCAAAGAAACGTAACTTGCCTCGAATACAAGTAGGTAGATGGATACAAAACTTTCGTTTGAGCGGCGCAGATGCTCTTAAACGAAGAAGAGTTAAACGAAGTTTCTCAGTTGAGTTTAAAGTTGATGTGATAAACTACTATCAAACTCATGATGAAACTTTAGCCGAAGTATCCGCAAAATTTGATGTTAATTCTTGTCAAATCAGTCTTTGGAGGACAGCCTTCAATCAGTATGGTATAGAAGCCTTGAAGCCTCATCCGAAAGGCAGAAAAACCAAAGTGAAACATGATAAGAAGAAATTACGTAAGTTAGTAAACAAGAACGAAATCTTAAAAAAATCAATGACCCTGTTCGGAACCTCAAAGGACGAAAGAAAACACAAATAGTTGATCAGATCAGGGTCGAACAAGAGTCTCTTCCGAAATCTAACCGGTATAAAGTCGGCGATATTCTTAAGACCATTGGACTTAAGAAAGCGACTTATCATGATGAACGTAAACGTATCAAAAATTATGTAGATAAGTATGAAGATGTAAAAGTAGAGATACTAAAAATTGCCGAAAGCGGAAGATATCGCGGACGTCTAACCTACGGTTATCGTCGCGTTCAAGAAGAGCTCATTAAATTAGATATCCATCTATCAGACGCCGTAGTGCGTCGTTTGATGGATGAATTAAATGTTCAAGTAAGCCTTTATAACCGCCACAGAAATGGTAGATATTCATCTTATAAAGGTACAGTTGGAAAAGTGGCCCGTAACGTTCTACATCAGCATTTTAATGAAACCGTACCTTTCAAAGTATTACATACCGATGTTACACAAGTACGCTTGGCCGATACTAAGTGGGCTTACGTTTCAGCTATTACTGACGAAGCAAGCAAGGAAGTTTTAGCATTTCAAGTAAGTAATAGTCCTAACAGTAAACTAATTATGGATACACTCGATGAACTCACAGAAAATATTCCGGAAGGAATAAAACCAATAATTCATTCAGATCAAGGTTGGCATTATCAATTGAATTACTATACCTATAAACTCTCTGAAAAAAAATGAGAGCGTAAAATATCTTGTGTAAATGCATAAAAGATTTCTGAATTGTATAGAAATAGGGAATGCCTTCCCTTATGATATTTAGTAACC
>NZ_AWTT01000080.1 GCF_000876205.1 Paucilactobacillus wasatchensis
CAAATTTAAAAATATACATAAAACTGATGTTTCAGTTTTATCCCGATTAAGCAATATTGTGAAAAATAATTATAAATTTTCACAAGTAAATATCATGTAAGGAAATTATATTTCAGAAAAATATTCAAAATATATTACTGACAAAATGTAAGCGCATTAAGCCATCAAAGTAAGGATTTATGGCTTAATTAATTCTTGATTAAGATTTGATTAGAAATGTATATTTTTTATCGATATTAAAAAAGGTCGTTGGATGCCTGACGCCCGCCGACTATCAATGTTTAGTTTTACACAATCTCTATACTTAATGAATAAAAAAGCTTCTGACTCTATTGTAAAATTGGCAAAAAGAAGTAAAATGTATCTGTAAGCGATTGCAAAAAAACGTTTGGAGGTAGTTATAGGATGAATAGTATGAAAATTGCTACAACTGACGAGGCCAAGCTCTATTTTGAGACTGACCGCAGAACTGTTGTTGCACAGAGTACAGATTTCACTGATGTAGCAGCACTTGTTGTTATGGACTCACAACTGGACTTGGTTAATAAGGCTGACGAAACCAAGTTTGGTGTTCCAATTTTTGTTATCTCAGAAGATAGCAGTAAAATTGATGGCGATCTGATGAAGAAGATTTACCACATCTTAGATTCAGACAACATGTATGATCACCGATTATACAACCGTGAAATTGAAGCTGCTGCAGTGCAGTATGAAAAGAATGTTTTACCACCATTCTTCGATGCACTACAAGATTATGTAGGCCGTGGTAATATCCAATTTGATTGTCCAGGACATCAAGGTGGACAATATTTCCGTAAGCATCCAGCTGGTCGTGCATTTTATGACTTTATCGGTGAGAATACATTCCGTGCCGATATTTGTAATGCCGACGTGGCCTTAGGGGATTTATTAATTCATGAAGGCCCTGCTATGCAAGCTGAAAAAGATGCAGCACGAATTTACAATGCTGACAAGACTTACTTTGTTATGAATGGTTCAACCACTTCAAATAACATTACAATTACATCAGCTGTTGCACCTGGCGACTTAGTTTTATTTGACCGGAATAACCACAAATCAGTTTATAACAGTGCCTTAGTTATGGATGGTGGCCGTCCAGTTTATATGGAAACATCACGTGACTCATATGGATTCATTGGTGGTATTTATGGTAGTGCCTTTGATGAAAAACACTTACGTGAAGAAGCAGCTAAGATCGACCCAGAAAAAGCAAAGCAAGACCGTCCATTCCGTCTAGCTGTAATTCAGTTAGGTACCTATGATGGAACAATTGCGAATGCCAAACAAATTGTTGAAAAAATTGGTCACCTTTGTGATTACATTTTATTCGACTCCGCATGGGTTGGTTACGAGCAATTCATTCCAATGATGAATGACTGTTCACCACTGAAGTTGGAATTAGGCCCTGATGATCCTGGGATCTTCGTTGTTCAATCAATTCACAAACAACAAGCTGGATTCTCACAAGCTTCACAAATTCACAAGAAAGACAAGCATATCAAGGGTCAGAAACGTTATATTGACCACAAACGATTCAACAATGCTTATCTTAAATTCTCATCAACTTCACCATTCTACCCATTGTTTGCATCACTTGACGTTAACGCCAAGATGCAAGAAGGTCCAGCCGGTGAAAAATTATGGCATGATGCATTGGTTACAAGTGTTAATGCTCGTAAGAACATTATCAAGAACTGCAGCATGATCAAACCATTTATTCCACCAGTTGTTAACGGCAAGAAGTGGGAAGATGCTGACACTGAAGAAATCGTAAGTAACATTGACTACTGGCGCTTTGAAAAAGACGCTAAGTGGCATGGTTTTGCCGGATATGAGGATAACCAATACTTCGTTGATCCTAACAAGTTTATGTTAACCACACCTGGTATTGACCCACAAACTGATGCATACGAAGACTTCGGTATTCCTGCAACTATTTTGGCTAACTACTTGCGTGAACATGGAATTATCCCTGAAAAGAATGACTTGAATTCAATTCTATTCTTGATGACTCCTGCTGAAACACCAGCTAAGATGAATAATCTTGTTTCACAATTAGTTAAGTTTGAACACCTAGTTCAAGAAGATGCACCATTGCAAGATGTATTGCCAAGTCTGTATGCTGCAAACCGTACTCGTTATGCTGGTTACACAATTCGTGAACTTTGCCAAGAATTGCATAACTTCTACAAGAACGCTGATACAAAGACTTACCAAAAACGTCTATTCCGTTCCGACTATCTTCCAGAACCAGCAATGACACCATACGATGCTAACGTTGAACTATTAAAAAACAATGTTGAGCTAGTTAAGTTATCTGAAATCGTTGGGCGTATTGCTGTGGAAGGTGCGCTTCCTTATCC
>NZ_AWTT01000081.1 GCF_000876205.1 Paucilactobacillus wasatchensis
AATCCAGGATGTAACAATAAAATCAAAGTAATAAAACGAACAGCATACGGCTTCAGAAACTTTACCAATTTCAGACTTAGGATACTTGTAGCATTTTCTACTAGTTTCTACTCTATAAATTATAAAAACAGTTTAAAACAGCTAAACAAAAAAACAACTAATCCTCCTGAAAGAGAACTAGTTGCCTAGTAAGGACTACGTCCTTGAATTAAGTCATCAGTACTTCTTGACGAAGAGCCAAATTTTCTTTTGATGGATTTTGTACAACTCCGACCGAACTTTAACTTCAAGTCGTTCAAGTTCTTGTTGTTCCAATGCGGCCGTTTTCTTTTTGACCGCCATCACGGGTAATGCAGGGGATTGTTCGATTAATCGTAATGCCCTTAAGTTTGAATCTTGGACAAGTAACCGATGAGCTAGTGTTTCTGGGATCAACGACCAAGCCTGCTTGAAAGATAAATAAGGTGAAATCAAAGTCCCGGAGTCGAGGGTGATTAATGGCTGTAATGCACCGTCCCAACACATTGTGTGCCATGCATCAAACTCATCGTTCCACAGCATATAAACTTCATCATGTCGTGATAGCATATCCACAGATACTGTATCGGGATATTCACTTTTGTTATTGGTCACTAAGACCAAGCGTTCTTCACTAATCTTGCGGGTACTAATTTCGTGCCGAAACATTTTATAAAATGAAAAACCAATGTCGGCAGTACCATTGGCGACAGAATCATAAATATAATCTGCATCACCACCAACAATTGAATATCTCAAGACAGAATCTTCTTGCATTAAAATCGGGCACACTACGCATAGAATGGATTCATTAATTGATGGTGCTCCAATCACTTTCACATTGTGGAAATTTGCAGCTTCTTTTAAATTGGTAGTTTGGTTAACTAATTGCATCCATTGTTCAGCAATGGGGACTAATTTTTCACCGTATTTGGTCAGTGAGACAGTGGGCTGTCCCTTGAGACGGTTGATCAAAGTGACACCCAATTGTGATTCTAATCGTCGCAAGCGATTGCTGACGGCAGCCTGAGTGATATAAAGCGAGTCAGCTGCTTGAGATATCTGTTTGTATTCGACAATTTTCAAAAATGTTTGCAACAATTCTGGATTCACGAGATCAACTCTTTTCTAAATGTAGGTTGGGAAATTCACTATTCATTATACGACATTAATTCAGAAGCATTATCAGATAATTTTAAAATTGAAATGCTACCATTCTTGGGATAGTTATTTAACGTGTTGATATGATGGTAGTCGGCTAACGTTCTGATAAAAGTACCATGAGTGACGAGCAGAATATTAGTCCCGCCGGCACATTCGTTGCGAATTTGCGTTATGCCAGCCCGCCAACGACCGAGTATCTGCTGATTTGTTTCCGCTAAGCCAGTCGGGTCTGCTAAATGCATCAACTGTTGCGCTTTTGCTAATCCTTTGTCAGCAATGATTTCTGCTTGTGTGCTGTAACCTGCTGTTTGGCCAACTTCTTTCCAGGTGGTTGCAGAAGGGAGCCCTTCAAAATAACCAAACGAAACTTCCCGAAAATTACGCTCGACTCTGGTTTGCCCAGGAGCATGATCCAATTGTTGCAAAATTAAATTTTTGGTATCGATTGCACGTTTGAGGTCAGAAGAATAGGAATAGTCAAAATGTACTGCGTGGATTGATTGTCCCGCTTTGATCGCATCTTGGCGGCCCTGTTTAGTTAAATCAGAATCACACCAACCTTGCATTCGTTTAAAAGTATTCAATAAAGTTTCACCATGTCGAACGATATAAACCGTTAAATTAGCCATGATTGGAGCTCCTTTCGAGGATAAATTTATGATATCTCAAAAAAAGTTAATATTCAAGCTTGTAATGAAAGCGATTTCATATATAATGTAATTAGGCATTAAATTGCATCGATCACGTAGCAATTATTTTTTTGCAATTACACTGTCATATTTTTTATATTTAGGGAGGTATTTATAATGCATGTTACATTATCAGTTTGGCAAGCTTTGTTGATTGCGATTTGGGTTGCATTAGTTGAATCACGAATTTTGGGATTCGCGACGTTAACCATGCGTTTTAGTCCATTAATGACGGGGATGATGGTTGGTTTCATCATGGGTGATATCAAGCAAGCCATGATCGTTACGGCAGCCATTCAACTAGTTTACATGGGGTTTGTTGCTCCAGGCGGGGCATTACCAGCCGAACCAGCAATTGGGGCTGCCATAGCAGTTCCAGTAGCTTTACTTGGGGATATGAGTCCACAAGGTGCGATTGCCATTGCGGTTCCAGTTGCGCTGTTAGGAAGTTACCTATATCAATTCCGGTTCTT
>NZ_AWTT01000082.1 GCF_000876205.1 Paucilactobacillus wasatchensis
TGCTGCCAGTGTTAATATCACGGATTTTGCCAGTTTAACAGCAGCGTTTGAGCAACGATTTGAATTTTTTGCTAGCTTAGGTGGTCGGTTGTCGGATCATGGTTTGAATACGTTCCACTTTGTGAAGGTTAGTGAAGCTGAACTTAACGACATTATTGCTAAGGGTCGTAATAACGAAGCCCTAACTGCTCATGAGATTGATGCATATTCCACTGGATTAATTGAGATGCTGATGCGGCTCAACAAGAAGTTCGATTGGACGATGCAATTTCATGTTAATGCGGTCCGTAATGCTAATAAACCAATGTTTGAAAAGCTGGGTGCCGATACCGGTTTTGATTCAATGGGGACTCAACCAGACATCGCGGGGCAATTAGTTACTATGCTGACTGATATGCAAAATGAAGATAACATTCCACGGACAATGCTTTATTCACTGAATCCAAATGACTGGATGCAACTAGCTACTGGGATGGGCGACTTTTATGGTGGTGGAATCACACAAAAGATGCAATTAGGTTGTGCATGGTGGTTCAATGATACCCGCGAAGGAATGCAAGAGCAGTTGCGAATCATGGCACAACAAAGTTTATTAGCTAATTTTGTGGGGATGTTGACTGATTCGCGTAGTTTCTTATCATACCCACGACATGAGTATTTCCGCCGTGTGTTGTGTGATTACATTGGTTCGTTAGCACAGCGTGGTCAAGTACCTGATGACGAAGAATATTTGGGCCAAATTGTTGAAGATATTGCATACAATAATGCCCACCAGTATTTCGGATTTTTCGATCAGGACTAGAGCAAAAATAGATTAATAACAGCCAGTTGACGATTCGACTGGCTTTTGTGTAAGGAGAAAAACATGCAAACAATTGAAAGTGACCAGTTTAAAGCGGTCATCGATGAACACGGAGCGCAATTAACACATTTAATTAATAAATCGGGTGATTTTGATTATATTTGGAATAATGATTTATGGCCAAAACATGCACCAGTGCTGTTTCCTGCCATTGGCCGTTCAGAAAATGATGCTTATCAATTTGATGGTCATACGTACGAGATGCCCCAACATGGTTTCGTGTCCGAGGAAGATTTTACGGTCGAGAAAAATGATGGTCGTAAGTTAGTGCTGTCACTGACTGATAACTCAACAACGCAAAAATATTATCCATTTCATTTCAAACTAAAGATTACGTTTACACTTGCGGCACAAGGATTGAATTTTCATTTCAGTGTGGCTAACTTGGATAATCAGGAACTCAGTTTTTCGTTAGGCTCACACCCAGCTTTCAACGTTCCAATCAATGGTGAAGGTGAATTTTCTGACTATCAATTGGAATTTGCTCCCAGCGATTTAGAGTTACAGCAATTTGAAATTGTTAAAACTCCAGCTCCATTCCGAAATGGCAAAGTGATTCCGCTCTCGGCGGCTAATAAAAGTAATATTTCGTTGAATTACGATATGTTTGCGGCTGGTTTGGTAATTGTTGAAAATGACGGCATTACCAGTGTGAAACTGAGTTCACTAAAAACGCAGCACAGTATCGAACTGTCTTTGACTGATTTTAGGTATGTTTGTTTATGGACTAAAGAAGGCGCCAATGCTCCATTTTTGTGTATTGAGCCATTCCAGGGATTACCAGACATTAGTGGTCAGCAAAGTGAACTATTAACCAAAGAAGCCAATGTTACTTTAGCAGCTGGTAAAACACGGCAGTTTGAATATCAAATTACTTTAAATTAAAAAATAGTGCTAGTCGTAATGATATTTAGATACGACTAGCACTATTTTTAGTAAATTAGGTCGCATGAACGATCGATGTTAACGTTAACGCTAGTCGAGCAACCATAGGCCTGTGGATATTGTTTAAGCTGCAGCAAACGTGCGTCAAAAAGGAAAATTGGTCTGTTTAAACCAATAAAGAGGCTGGGCAAAAAATTGAAGTGCCCTACAATTGTTAGACAAAAAATCTAATAATTGTGGGGCTTTTATTATGACTAAATATAGCAGTGAGTTTAAAATAAACGTCGTTTCTCGATATTTAACTGGTGACATCAGTTATAAGGATCTATGCGCTTTATATGGTATCTCCAGCATAAGTACTGCAGAAAAATGGGTTCAAAGGGCCGGAATACATGGACTTAAATCATTAAAAGTCCACAGGACTAAAACGAATTATAATCAAAATTTTAAAATTGCGGTGGTAGAATATAGACGAACAAATCCAGTCATT
>NZ_AWTT01000083.1 GCF_000876205.1 Paucilactobacillus wasatchensis
GACCCCTAAAACAAAAAATATGGCCAGATAAAGATGATCCTCAGTATGAAGCATTTCCAAAAGAAATGAACCGTGCCAAGATCACTCTGAGAAGACATTATCAGGAAATATCTAATAGTTTCATCAAAGATTATAAGGGTTATACAAATGGTCCCGTTGAAGGATGTAACAATAAAATCAAAGTAATAAAACGAACAGCATACGGCTTCAGAAACTTTACCAATTTCAGACTTAGGATACTTGTAGCATTTTCTACTAGTTTTTACTCTATAAATTATAAAAACAGTTTAAAACAGCTAAACAAAAAAACAACTAATCCTCCTGAAAGAGAACTAGTTGCCTAGTAAGGACTACGTCCTTAAATTAAGTCATCAGTACTTCTTGACGAAGAGCCTAAAAAATTACCGCATCAATTTTGATCAACGGTAATTTTGAAATACTACTTTTGAGCTTTCTTGTTATCTGCTTCGGTCAGCTTGGCACCTAATTCTTTAATATAGGCCCGTAACTCATCCTTAACCTGTGGATGAGTCAAACCATATTCAATATTAGTTTGAATCCAACCGAACTTATTACCAACATCGTGCCGTTGCCCCTTAAATTCATGGGCAAAGACGCGCTGAGTTTTATTCAAGGTGTCAATGGCATCCGTTAACTGGATTTCATTACCTTTACCCGGTTTAGTATGCTCTAACACATCAAAAATCTCAGGCGTTAGTAAGTAACGACCAATGATGGCCAAATCACTTGGAGCATCATCTGGATTAGGCTTTTCAACAAAACTAGAAACATTGTAAAGTCCTGGTTTAACTTCCTCATTTGGATTGATAACACCATATTTGGCAGTATCCTCATGCGGTACTCGCATAACTGCCAATGTTGAGGCACCGGTTTCCTTGTAGCTGTCCATCAGCTGACGAGTAAGTGGCACTTTATCGTCCATCAAATCATCGCCAAGCATAACCACAAATGGTTCATCACCAATAAAGGCTTTCGCAGTTAAAACGGCATCCCCTAATCCACGTGGATGGGATTGTCGAATGAAGTACAGGTTAATATCAGTGGTTTCCTGCACCATTTTTAGCATTTCATCCTTGTGCTTTTCAATTAAATTATTTTCAAGTTCTGGATTGGAATCAAAATGGTCTTCTATGGATCGTTTGCTCTTGCCATCAACGACCACAATATCTTCAATCCCTGATTTACGAGCCTCTTCAACAATAAATTGAATGGTTGGCTTGTCGACAATCGGCAACATTTCCTTGGCTAATGCCTTAGTTGCGGGCAAAAAACGAGTTCCAAGACCAGCAGCAGGAATCACTGCCTTTTTAACTTTTTTCATGTTCAAAAATTTCCTTTCGTTTTCTCTCTCTCAAAAACGCTACAGTTGGTATTTTACCATACTTATTCGAGTTCTGATGTAACTTCTCGCTGCATCAGCCCTTCAATAGCTACCTTCACATCTTTGTGTTCATAGAGAACTTGATAAATTGCCTCTGTAATTGGCATTGGTACGTTTCGTTGTTGACTCAATTCATACGCAGCTTTGGTCGTGTAAACTCCTTCAATTACCATGCCCATATTGTTAATAACGTCATCTAATGATTTCCCTTGACCTAACTCATTGCCAGCCCGCCAGTTACGTGAGTTTACACTGGTTGCTGTTACGATTAAATCACCAACACCTGAGAGACCAATAAACGTGAACGGATTAGCTCCAAAAGCGACACCGAGCCGCCTGATTTCGGTCAATCCACGTGTAATTAAAGCTGCTTTAGCATTATCATGGTACCCTAGCCCATGAATAATACCGGCACCAATTGCAATAATATTTTT
>NZ_AWTT01000084.1 GCF_000876205.1 Paucilactobacillus wasatchensis
AAAGTAGACCTTTGAAAACTGAACAAAGTTTCGACAAATCAAATGTGTAGGGTCCTTAAATTTAACGATTTAAGGCAAGTAACATTTGCGAAGTCAATTCGCTTTAAGTAACAAAAACAAATAAAGAGCTAACAAGCTTTTCATTATATATGAGAGTTTGATCCTGGCTCAGGATGAACGCTGGCGGTGTGCCTAATACATGCAAGTCGAACGCATTCTCGTTTTTGATTGACGGTGCTTGCACCAGATTGAGAGAACATTTGAATGAGTGGCGGACGGGTGAGTAACACGTGGATAACCTGCCCAGAAGTGGGGGATAACATTTGGAAACAGATGCTAATACCGCATAAAAGTCAAAACCACATGGTTTTGATTTAAAAGATGGCCTTGTGCTATCACTTTTGGATGGATCCGCGGTGTATTAGCTAGTTGGTAAGGTAAAGGCTTACCAAGGCAATGATACATAGCCGAACTGAGAGGTTGATCGGCCACAATGGGACTGAGACACGGCCCATACTCCTACGGGAGGCAGCAGTAGGGAATCTTCCACAATGGACGAAAGTCTGATGGAGCAACACCGCGTGAGTGAAGAAGGGTTTCGGCTCGTAAAACTCTGTTGTTGGAGAAGAACGTATGTGATAGTAACTGATCATGTAGTGACGGTATCCAACCAGAAAGCCACGGCTAACTACGTGCCAGCAGCCGCGGTAATACGTAGGTGGCAAGCGTTATCCGGATTTATTGGGCGTAAAGCGAGCGCAGGCGGTTTTTTAAGTCTGATGTGAAAGCCTTCGGCTTAACCGAAGAAGTGCATCGGAAACTGGGAAACTTGAGTGCAGAAGAGGACAGTGGAACTCCATGTGTAGCGGTGAAATGCGTAGATATATGGAAGAACACCAGTGGCGAAGGCGGCTGTCTGGTCTGTAACTGACGCTGAGGCTCGAAAGCATGGGTAGCGAACAGGATTAGATACCCTGGTAGTCCATGCCGTAAACGATGAATGCTAGGTGTTGGAGGGTTTCCGCCCTTCGGTGCCGCAGCTAACGCATTAAGCATTCCGCCTGGGGAGTACGACCGCAAGGTTGAAACTCAAAGGAATTGACGGGGGCCCGCACAAGCGGTGGAGCATGTGGTTTAATTCGAAGCAACGCGAAGAACCTTACCAGGTCTTGACATCTAGCGCCAATCTCAGAGATGAGACGTTCCCTTCGGGGACGCTAAGACAGGTGGTGCATGGTTGTCGTCAGCTCGTGTCGTGAGATGTTGGGTTAAGTCCCGCAACGAGCGCAACCCTTATTATCAGTTGCCAGCATTCAGTTGGGCACTCTGGTGAGACTGCCGGTGACAAACCGGAGGAAGGTGGGGACGACGTCAAATCATCATGCCCCTTATGACCTGGGCTACACACGTGCTACAATGGACGGTACAACGAGTTGCGAACTCGCGAGGGTAAGCTAATCTCTTAAAACCGTTCTCAGTTCGGACTGTAGGCTGCAACTCGCCTACACGAAGTCGGAATCGCTAGTAATCGCGGATCAGCATGCCGCGGTGAATACGTTCCCGGGCCTTGTACACACCGCCCGTCACACCATGAGAGTTTGTAACACCCAAAGTCGGTGGGGTAACCTTTTAGGAGCCAGCCGCCTAAGGTGGGACAGATGATTAGGGTGAAGTCGTAACAAGGTAGCCGTAGGAGAACCTGCGGCTGGATCACCTCCTTTCTAAGGAATAAAACGGAACCTACACATCTTGTTGAAACTTTGTTTAGTTTTGAGAGG
>NZ_AWTT01000085.1 GCF_000876205.1 Paucilactobacillus wasatchensis
GTTAAGAAGTTGGGGTGTACCAATAAAAATAGACCATATCCCTCGATTTTTGAAGGTTATGGTCTATTTTTATCGGTACACGTAAACTTTTGCAACTGGTGAACAAATTCAATCAATAAAATTTAGAAAAACAAGCAATCAAGAACTTAATCTAAACCGTCTGTTCTTCACCTTTCAATGACTCAATGTAATTAAAGACGCCTTGGCCTGCAACCCCACCATCACCGACAGCAGTGGTAATCTGACGCAATTTCTTATCACGCACATCACCAATTGCAAAGATACCAGGTACTTTTGTTTCCATTTGGTCGTTAGTCTCGACCCAGCCCTGATCATCTAAAATGCCAAGATTGCCAAATTGTTCAGTCATTGGTAACACCCCAACGTAAATGAATACACCACTGGCATCTAATGTAGATTCTTCGCCAGTCTTGTTGTTTTTAATCTTAACTCCACTAACTTTTTGCTCGTCGCCATCAATTTCTTCAACGTTAGTATTCCAGACAAATTCCATCTTGTCATTAGCGAAAGCACGATCTTGAATAATCTTTTGAGCACGTAATTGGTCACGACGGTGAATAACTGTAACCTTATCTGCTAATTGAGTGAGATAAATTCCCTCTTCAATCGCTGAATCACCACCACCAACTACAACGACATGTTTATTTTTAAAGAAGGCACCATCACAGACCGCACAGTACGAAACTCCTCGGCCCCCATATTCATTTTCACCGGCTGCTCCCAGTTTTTTATATTCAGAACCAGTGGCAATAATAATGGCTTTGGTTTCATAGGTTTCCATGTCCGTAGTAACCGTCTTAGTAACACCGTTATTTTCAATTTTTTCAACAGTGCCATAGGTATATTCTGCACCAAACTGAGTGGAGCTTTCATACATTTCTTTGGATAAATCCGGACCCAGAATTGATTTAAACCCAGGATAATTTTCAATTGCGGCTGTATTATTCATTTGTCCACCGTAGATTCCACGGTCTAACATTAATACTGATAAATTAGCTCGCGATGCATATAGTGCCGCCGTCATTCCACCAGGTCCAGCACCAATTACAATTACGTCATACTTTTTGGCCATCAATCAAGCCCTCCTTAACTTACTTACAATTAATGAGTATAAGATACACTGAATTTACTTGTTTGTCTAATTATCTGTTTTGCTAAAAAGGCACCACACACTACTGTCAAATAAAAAATGGTTCTACAATATTTGGTACTGATAGGTGTTCACTTCGTGAACATATATTGGTAACATTTTTATATACAGACAAAAAAAGAGAAGATAGCCTGCACCTATCTTTTCCAGAAAGGAACTATCTCTCATGGATGATTCTATCAAAGATGCACTTGGAATTACAGACACAAGAGTTACTTTTGATGAAAAATTTAAACAAACGCACAGTGAGGAGATCACTCCAAAGGGAGTGGCACACGTCTGGAATTTGAAACTTTCTTATCCCATGAACTGCCCTAACTGTAAAAAAAGGATGAACTACAATGGTACTAAAACCGTTATCCATCAAGCCATACCCACTGGTACTAAGTT
>NZ_AWTT01000086.1 GCF_000876205.1 Paucilactobacillus wasatchensis
CTAAAATGTCGCAACTAACTAAGGTCCGGCAATTAGTGAATGGCAAAACGGAACAATATAAGGTTAAAGTCCAATTTCTCAATGATCGTTACATCATTAGCTATCCAAATAGCGTTTCGCTGCCGACATACAGTTATTTAATGTACAAGCAAAGTGCCAATAGTCTGATGACTACATTGCTTAATTCAGTTAGTTCATCGGCAGTGTCTGTGCATAAGAAGGGCCATCAAACAACTTATACAGATGGATCGAATAAGCGGATGGTCGTCAATACTAAAAGCGGTACCGTCAACTATGATAATTTCAGTTCAGCGACGAAAAATATGGATACCTTAAATGCATTATTAACCAAAAGTTTTCAGCACCTGAGTAATATCGGTGTTCCACTCGAAAATATTCGCTACGATCATTCTAATGTCGCTAATAAAAAAGTTGTTTACCGTGGTTATGTTGAAAGTTTTCCAATTTTTAACCAAACCCAGTATGGCGCCGTGCAAATCAAATATTTAAAAGATGGCGAGCAAAAGTATTATTTTTCGTTGTATAGCCTTCAAGTACCTGTACCGAATGGAACCAAGAATGTGACTGTACCAGCTACCAGTGATGTTCTGCAACAGCTGCAGACAGCTGGTGTCAATCTGAAAAAAATTAAAAATCTGTGCCTCGGATACGAATGGCAAACGAATAAAGATTCACACATGGTGGTTGATCTAGCGCCAACGTACTATGTTTATTACCAAGGAAAATGGCAAAATTACAAAACATTAGTAGATTAACAATAGGCGTAAAGGAGGGCCAATAATGGATTTTAAGCGAATTGAGTGGATTTTTTTAGTGGCGTTTATCGCTATTGATGTCTTTTTATTTGTTTCATTTACGACCAATAATCAATTTACAACCACTACCTCAACGGGTTCTAGCCGTGAATCAACCATTCTAAAAGAAATGAAGGATGATTCAATTACGGTTAATACCTTGTCTGCCAAGCGTAGTTCAGGTTATTATATTTCTAGCGATGGCGGCGATATTTTAACCACCCAATCTGAACAATTAACCAACCAAAGTATTCGTTTCAACGATGATGAATTAATCGGCACATTTACCAGACCGATTACCATTGATGAAAACGATCCTAGTAAAGTCCTTAATAAGATTGTTGCCAATAAAAATCGCATTTCATTTGGCTCTCACTACGTTTACGATGCCCAACTAACAGCCTCAGCAAGTGATACAATTGTGTATGTCCAAAAAGGGCCGGGCGAAAATGTTTTCTCATCTGATGGGGTCATTCGCTTTAAGCAAAATTCCAAAAACCAGATCACAGGCTATACGCAAACGTATATGCATGCAATTAAGACTTTGCGGGAAAAAGAAGCTACAATTAGTCAAAAAAAGGCAGTTATTTGGCTTTATCAGCACAATGAAATTCCGAATAATTCTAAAATTAGGTGGGCAAAGTTAGGTTACGCTAAGTTGCTGTCACTAAAAGGTAACACGGTCTATATT
>NZ_AWTT01000087.1 GCF_000876205.1 Paucilactobacillus wasatchensis
GTTTTTTACTTCAGCCTCTTTTTGACGTAGGTGAATTAAGCTCAGCTAGCAAGTCATCAATGATGATTTGCTTATACATTTCAGAGGATTCCATCAGAGCTTTGTTCGTTAAAAAATGTTGCATCTTAGATGTTTCAACTAATGTTTGGTGATAATCATCGGTAGTTGTCACAAAGCGGCTGAACTTAGCAGCCTCGTTTTGGAGTTGCGATTTAGATAAGAAAAAATGGCTGCTCAACAGATTAACTTTGGCTTGTTGTTCATTGATTAAATTTAATAGGGTGATTAAAAAAATCATTTCGTTCCTTGCCACATGGGCCATTTGTAATGAAGTTCTAATACTATCAGCACCACGATTAAGAGTTTGTTGATGAATGTAATAATCAAAATCAGTTGTGATTTCATCAAGTAGTTGATCTATTTTGTGTAAGATTACCTGATTATTATTCAAAGTTGATCGCCTCCCATTTGGAACATCATACCGTAAAAAATGAATTATGACGAGACGAACGATTAGCTTCAAATAAGCTTTATTTTGACCGATATATTTCAAATTATTACAAAGAACACAAAATAGCCCCAAAAAGAAAACTGTCTGTTACATATTAGTAATATCTATCGGTTATGATATTAAACGTTGATGAAAATAACTGTAGACTTAAAAAGGATGGTTTTTTAATTTATGAATTTACGAAAGAATGCTCTTAAGTTTTCTGCTGCAACAATCGGTGCAGTGGCATTTGGTACAATTGCTGTTGCAACTCACGCCAACGCTGACGAGATTTACACAGTAAAATCTGGCGACACACTTTCTGAAATTTCGTACCAATATGCTAAGGATACCAGTATGGTGAACGACTTAGCTAAGAAAAACAACATTGCTGACATTAATTTAATTTATGTTGGCCAAAAATTAATGATTACAACTGACGGCACAATTCGTCAAGCTAAAAAGCAAGAGGTTCAAACAACGCCTTCAGCTTCAACAAATAGCCAATCAACTACTTCAAGCAATAACTCAAGTTCAAACACAAGCAGCAGTTCCAGTTACACAAGCCAAACGAGTGGTTCAGATTCTTCTGCTAAAGCATGGATTGCTAATCGTGAATCTGGTGGCTCATACACAGCTAGAAATGGCCAATACATTGGTAAGTATCAATTAAGCTCAAGCTACCTAAATGGTGACTACTCAGCCGCTAATCAAGAAAAAGTTGCTGATAGTTATGTTGCTAGCCAATATGGTTCATGGTCAGCTGCTAAACAACACTGGCTTTCAAATGGTTGGTACTAAAATTAAATATTAGTTTACTAGAGGCTGAAGCAAAAACTGAGTTTTTGTTTCAGCCTTATTTTATTTGG
>NZ_AWTT01000088.1 GCF_000876205.1 Paucilactobacillus wasatchensis
CTTTCATGTTTATTTTAGCAGATTTTATTGATTCATTGAAGAATTTAGATAGTTTATTTGATTTGGAGGAACAAGTTATTCGTTGTTTGCGGGAAATGTTTCAAGAAATTGTATCTAAATACTTAATTCAATTAGACGAAACGTTAGTTTCTCAGATTCCAAGTGACCATACCTTTATTAACCGACAACCACGAACAATCAATTTTATGTTTGGTGCTGTTTCATTTGAACGTAGGTGCTATAGGAAGACAGATGGAACCAATTATTTTCCACTGGATACACATTTAAAACTTGTGTCGCGAAAAAGGTTTTCACCATATTTCAAAAGTGTTGTTAGTAAGATTGGTCAAATGACTACCATGAGAAACACAGCGGATATGATTAACCTTGCCAGTCAGACTGATATTAGTGCATGGGCAGTCGACAAAATCGTTAGAGAGATGGCCGACATCGTTGCTGTCGAGGAAGAAACACTTGATAAAGAAATTGTTCATCGTAAAAAAGTGGATAATTTAGTAATTGAAGGAGATGCTTTTGAAGTCCGAGAACGTGGTAAGCAACGGGTTTCTGTACATCATTACAGGGTATACGAATCCACTAATGCTGGTCCAATAAATAAACGTGAATTTATTGAAACCAATCATTTAAAAGTACGAAAACAAGTTTGTGATTATCTGGAAGCACATTATAAATTAAGTGAAATGGTAGTGTTTTTAGCAAGCGATGCCGGTCCTGGATATGATCCCATCAGTATGCGCGAATTAGTTCCTGGGGCAAAAAAAGTTGAGTATGTAATTGATCGGTATCACTTTATTCGAAAATTCGAGCAGACCATCGGTCTACAAAACCCATTAAGTAGAAAGGCTACAGCAGCTATTAGAGAATATAATTTGAACCAATTAGCGGCTATTTTAGATACTTTTGAATCACAAATTACAACTGGAAAAGATTCCGAAAAGTTGACCAAATTAAGACATTATCTAAGCCGTAATTGGAAATATATCAAACGTCCCAAAGATCGCGGCTATAAATATATGGGTAAATTAGGCTCAGTTGAGAGCTCACACAGAGCTTTCACCTACCGCTTAAAAAAGCAGGGTAAGAGTTGGTCTAAAGAAGGATTACAAGCTATGTTAGTTCTCATACTAGCAAGAGTTAACAGACATCTTAATCAAGATCTATCATCAGGATTAAGAAGGCTAAGAAACTTAAAATTGAAGTATCTCTCGAGGCAATTAAATCAATTAGATTCAC
>NZ_AWTT01000089.1 GCF_000876205.1 Paucilactobacillus wasatchensis
CCGCGCGTTTTATAATCAAGTTAGCCAAATACTTTTAGCTAATTGATAAAATAAAAAACACCAAGACAAATCTCTGTTATCATTGATGTTCCTACACAAACAATGAAAGAGGTTATTGTCTTGATGCAAGAACAGAATACCACAGTCAGAAAAAAAGGTCAGCACCTAACTTCGTTTGAACGAGGCAGAATTGCTACGCTGCACAGCCAAGGCTATTCCAATCGTGCAATTGCCAGAGCGCTTAATGTTTGTCATCAAACAATCAATAATGAATTGTGCCGCGGCGAGATCGACCAAGTAAAAAAAGTGAATGGTCAACGCCAATATTACGCTGTATACTCACCAGAAACAGCACAAGCTAAGTACGAAGCTAATCGAGCCTACTGTCATCGACCTTTGAAACTCGTCGGTGTCGCTGATTTTATCGACTATTTTACGACTCATTTGCGTCAAGATGGTTGGTCGCCTGATGCAGCAGTAGGACGGGCCAAACTTGAAGGCTTATATCAACCTGAGGAGATGGTCTCGACCAAGACGCTATACCACTATATTGATGCCCAGTTACTTGAAGTCCGCAATCTTGATCTACTCGAAAAAACGCGCCACCGTGCCAAACATCATCACTCGATCAAGCACAAGCGTCTGGCCGGACGGAGTATTGATGAACGGCCTAAGAGTATCGACCAGCGCCAAGAGTTCGGCCATTTCGAATTGGACACCGTGGTGGGCAAGCGCAACGGTCAAGAGAGTGTGATCTTAACGCTGATCGAGCGTCAATCCCGCTGCCAAATTCTACGTTTGATCGATGGTCGTGATGCCGATTCAGTCAACTATGAGCTGGCCAAGATCTGTCAAGAATACGGATCAATCATGAAGTCAGTTACTGCCGATAATGGCGCTGAGTTCTCGGAAGTTGGCGCTGTACTTACCGGTGTCGCTGACCTTTATTATGCCCATCCATATCGTTCCTCTGAGCGTGGGACTAACGAAGCGCATAATCGAATGATCCGCCGCGATGTACCCAAGGGTCTATCCATGGATATTTTGGGTCCTCATGATATCCAAGCAGTTGAGTCAAAGCTAAACAATTTACCGCGCCGGCAAACTGGCTATCAAACACCCAAAGAGCTTTTCTCCGCTGCTTCCGCCGGTTAAGTTAAATCCATAAAATATGAATATTAATGAAAATACTGATTTAATAGGATTTATCGTGTGGCTAATTTGTTCTTGCAATTTGGG
>NZ_AWTT01000090.1 GCF_000876205.1 Paucilactobacillus wasatchensis
CCGCCACTCTTACAGCCGTAAGGGGTGTCCATACGATAATGCACCAATGGAATCTTTTCATGCTTCCCTCAAAAAGGAATGTGTTTATCCAGTGCCGGTCTTTGAGAATTATGAAACTGCCGCTGCTGTCCTTTTTGAATATGTGCATGCTTTCTACAATAGGAAGAGAATTCATAGTTCACTGGGCTACCAGAGACCCCCTTACAAGTTGAAATCGCAACACTTACGAGCCAAATGGCCGCCTGATTTAATGCTTTCCATGGTTCAAATAAGTTATTAATCACGATTAATGATTTATTTGAGCTGTGGAAGGTAAACGCGGTTCTGAATGTCTCTTAAAACCTGTCTCAAATATTGACTTCAATCCACCTAAGACCTAAAATCTAAAATGTATATCAACAAATATTTGCTTTGACTTCATTTCAACTTTATTTCAACTTGATTGGATAGTATTCAGGAGAGTATTAAATTCTTGATTAGTCTTTACAGATTTATTCTCACGAGCCCGTGGCTCATTCAAAAATCTTTATTTAGTTTTATTAAGAATTTTATTTTAAACCTTAAGTGACTATATATATATGGAAAAAGGTGGTCAATTCTGTGTATCCCTTGGGAGAGTAAGGCTAGATGTTTGTTGTTTATACAAACTAACATAGTTAATAATTAACATGGTTAACTATATATTTAGCTAATAAAAGCATAATAAATTAGTTAATATAAATAGTAGACCACACCCCCCTATCCCATCAACGTGTCAGTACCTTCAGCATATACAACTTATTCTACTTCAGGCGTGTGTGCTCATGAAAAAATTTTACAATAATAAAAGTGTTCAAGGTGTGATTACCTTGAATTAATAGGTTTGAACCAAATAAAAATAATGCAGAACGTTGATATTTGTTAACTATATACTATTTAATAAGCATAAAATCCTTAATAAATATCTCTTTATAGGCCTTGAACGCTTTAAAATTTATTCAGCATAGATAGTGAATAAAGGTGATAAAATTTTGCACTCACTATAATTCGGCATTTTAATTACTCAATTGACTAACTAAAAAATTAAACTGTCTGTAAATATTTATAATGTGTTGTAGGTCAGTATCTGATTTATTTACATCTAATATGGTATCTCAGGCTAATTATATCCAAAATAAGTTAAACTGAATTTTTTTACCAAAACTATCATGTGTATATGCGTTTTTCTGCACCGTTATTAAAGATTTT
>NZ_AWTT01000091.1 GCF_000876205.1 Paucilactobacillus wasatchensis
AAAACCTTTTTCGCGACACAAGTTTTAAATGTGTATCCAGTGGAAAATAATTGGTTCCATCTGTCTTCCTATAGCACCTACGTTCAAATGAAACAGCACCAAACATAAAATTGATTGTTCGTGGTTGTCGGTTAATAAAGGTATGGTCACTTGGAATCTGAGAAACTAACGTTTCGTCTAATTGAATTAAGTATTTAGATACAATTTCTTGAAACATTTCCCGCAAACAACGAATAACTTGTGCCTCCAAATCAAATAAATTATCTAAATTCTTCAATGAATCAATAAAATCTGCTAAAATAAACATGAAAGACCTGCATCCTTTCTTTTAATCTTCGTCGATTAAAAGGCTACAGGTCTTTTCTTATATATTCAATCTAAAATGAATATTCCTAGAAATATGTTGACCATCTAGGAAAACCTTACACTAACAATGAAAAATGCCTGAAAAAAATGTTTTTCAATGATCATAGCTTGTAAATAAAGTAACTAGAATGTAAGCTAAAACATTTTTAATAATAATGTGCTTGAAAGCGGTATCTCAAGGTGATATGCTGTAAGAAACTGATGTATCAGTTATCTTAAAAGGAGATTATAACTATGGCTTTATTAGACCAAGATTTTCTATTAACAAATGACATGGGTAAGAAGTTATTCCACGACCATGCTAGCAAAATGCCAATTATTGATTTTCATTGTCACTTAAACCCTAAAGAAATTTACGAGAATAAAAATTATCCTAATTTAACCCGAATTTGGATCAATGATGGAACGTTCGGTGACCATTATAAATGGCGTTTGATGCGTGCTAATGGTGTCACTGAAGACTTGATTACTGGTGACGGTGACGAATATCAAAAATTAGTTGCCTGGGCGGGTACGATTGAAAAAGCAATTGGTAATCCACTTTACGAATGGACCCATCTGGAACTGCAACGCTTTTTTGGTATTGACGAACCCTTTACTACTAAAAATGTTAAGCAAGTTTGGGAAAAGGCGAATGCTAAGCTGGCAACGGATGATTTCAAACCCCGGAGTTTAATCCGCAATTCAAATGTTAAGGTTGTTTGTACGACGGACGATCCCGCTTCAGATTTAAAGTACCATAAACTATTGAAGCAAGAAGAACAGACCAATGGATTCAAGGTACTACCAGCAATGCGACCTGATAAAGCATTCAATATTGGTGCAGATTCATTTAACGACTATTTAAATGAGCTCAGCAG
>NZ_AWTT01000092.1 GCF_000876205.1 Paucilactobacillus wasatchensis
CTAACTGTGTTGTAAAACGTTTCAATGTACTGAAAAACTAGTCGTTTAGCTTCGGAGTATGAATGGATTTTAAACCGATTTATCCATTCACGCTTAATCAAGGCATGAAACGACTCAATGCAGGCATTATCCCAAGGATAAGCTTTCTTTGAATAGCTTAATGTCATGTTAGCTGTAACTTGATTGTAAGCTTCAGACGTAAACTGACTACCACGATCACTGTGCATGATTAATGGCTTGCTAATATGGCGACTGTGCTTAGTCTTTTCAATAAGTGGGATGACATTCGATACCTCCAAGGTTTCAGATAAGTCCCAACCAATGATCCGTCGGGAGTACAAGTCCATAATACTGGTTAAATAAACGAATCCGTCATGAACTGGAATATAAGTGGTGTCAATGCACCAAACGGCGTTTGGTCGCAATGGATTGAACTGCTCGTCTAAAATATTTATTAGCTGTTTATCAAACTTAGAATTGCGAGTGGTAGTCGTCCAAGGGGTTAGGTAAACGGCGTGAATGCCAAGTTCACGCATATACTTACCAACAGTTCGTTCAGCGATCTTATATCCTTTTGAGCGAAGTTCTTGGGTGATTTTGCCGGCACCGTAAATACAAAGGCTTTTGAGCCAAATTGCTTTAATTTCACCTTGAATAAACTTCTTCCGAAGCTTTCGCGGTGATTGGTGATTATGACGCTTTTCTCGTTGATAGTAACCACTTCTTGAGATTCCAACATAATCACACATACCATTGATGGAAGGGTGGGATTCCAAAGCGTGCTGAACGTCCATTTCTTGGTATACCTTTTCGGTAGTTACTTGCTCAGAATCCCGATTGATTTTTTTAACACTTCGATCGCTCCTTCAGCGTCACGAAGTTGACGCTTTAGTCGTGCAATCTCCTTGTCCTTATCGCTGGCAAAATTACCAGAGCCACGGCCAAACTCCCCAGTCTCAGTAAACAGCTTAATCCATTTATGTAATGTACTAGCCCCAATACCTAGATTCTTACTTATTTCATTCATGGTCATGTGATCCTTGTTATCTAAGTAATACTGAACGGCCTGTTCCTTAAATTCCTTGTCATAACTGTGCTTCGTCATTATTTGATCCTCCAATTTACTTCCTTAATTATACTAAATCAGAGTCTCTATTTAACTTGTACACTTTTTATTCTAGGCCC
>NZ_AWTT01000093.1 GCF_000876205.1 Paucilactobacillus wasatchensis
AGATTTTGATGATTTGATCGAAGAAAATGGAAAAATTCAAACAAATGGATTGTTATTATTTTTAGGAACAATGGCTGGAGTAAATGGATCAGCTTCTTTGTTGCGGGTGTCAAGTTCTAATGCTATAAAGTATGCTTCTAAACAAATATTAGGGAAACCTTTAATGAAAACTTTGTGGTACCCATTATTAAAAAAAATAACTAGTATAGTTGCTGGCAAAACACTAACCAAAAAGGGACTAGCCTCTGGAATTGCGAAAATTGTTCCAGTCGTTGGTGGGGTTACTTCGGGAAGTATAACTATGATTGGAATGGAAATGTCAGGTAAGAAACTAAATTCAGAGTTATTAAGGGGATTTGAACAGAATTATTCAGAAAGAGATTATGAAAAAGATATAAAAATTATTGAAGCAGAAATAATATAAATAGGGTTCTTGCCAAGAAACTATAAGGTAGATTGTAACGTTTATGGAACAATATCAGTGGCAAGACAAAACAATCTATCCGGTCTGTACCCATGAAGGTAGCCGCTTTGGTGACAGTTTGAATGAACTATCAGAGATTGCCCAAGGAGCCTCGATTGAACGTGGATTGGCAGTTCGTGGGGTATGTGCTTACGACACTGATCAAGCCATCAAAAATTGGTTAAATAATTACGATCAAAAAGCAGATGACCAACCGATGGTAACGGTATCATATTGGCATCCACAATATAAAGATGAATAAGTTAGAAACAGGTAACAATGACAATTCCTGATAGATAATCATAGTACGACTATATTTTTAAGGTTCATCATAGAAAAGAAGAATTACACCAGCCTCAAACAAGAAATCAATGATGTTTTGGTCGCTGCTAGTTTGGATTCCTTGGACCTGATAATATACCTACGGTGTCTTTTTAGCTCGGTTATGTATCCAGCATGATTTATAGCTGGAGAAAACGATCCAGATATTTAAAATAGATAAAGAAAATTCAGAAATCACTTTTAAAGTTGGCGGTGTCTGTGTTTCGAATAAGTAACTAAATGTGACAACTT
>NZ_AWTT01000094.1 GCF_000876205.1 Paucilactobacillus wasatchensis
TTTTTCCATCGCTTTGATTTCGTCTGGCGATTTACCGGATTGAGTTTTGGCCTGGCCCTGGATCCACTTATGAACGGTTGAATAGCCAATGCCATATTCTCTGGCCAGTTGGGCGGCTGATTCGCCTTGTTTATATAGGTTGATGATGTTTTGTTTGAATTCTTTGTCGTAACGAGTTGGCATGTAAAAATTCCTTCCTTTTGAGAGACGATTTATTCATTATACGCTCTCTTAAAAGTTGTCTCAGGAATCAGCTTACATCCAATGAGTAAAATTGACGAATATGTTACTGAAAGAAGTAAAAACAATCCTGATTTTGCAAAACTCGTTGAACAAGAAAACATCAATTTAGAGGTAGCAGTTAAAGTCCGTGATCTCCGTGAGAATATGGGTATGAATCAACGTGCATTTGCTAATCTAATTGGTAAACCACAATCAACCATTGCTAGGATTGAAAATGGATCGATGAATGCTTCGACTAGGGTATTATCTGAGATTGCTCAGGCAACTAATCAGCGATTAACCATTCAATTTATGCCGGTAATATAATTAAAAACTACCAATGCTAAGGAGTTAGAAATAATGGATTCAGGTAAGCAACCATTAAATAATAATAAAATGTTAGAAGTAATCACCAATAATGATTTTCGCTCACTCTTAAAATTAGTTGTTGAAAATCCAATTGCACATGTTAACAGATCTGAATATTTAGCAAAAGTATTTAAAGTAACAGAATCAGATATTATCAATGGGCACTTAGATATTTCCTTAAAAGAAAGAAAAAAAGTTGCACAAAAACAAATTACAGCCACGGTAAGAAATACTACTGTTATTTCTTTTCTTACTGGAATTCCCGGGGGAATTGCAATAGCAGGGACAATACCCGGCGATATTATTCAAAACATGGTTTACTCCATCAGATTGGC
>NZ_AWTT01000095.1 GCF_000876205.1 Paucilactobacillus wasatchensis
GCGCTTGAGATGCTTATTAAAGTTCTCAATCAGGTTAGTGGAGTATAGTGATTGCCGGATAGCTGGTGGAAAGTCCATGAAAGTGAGTAAATTCGGCATTTTAAGCAGATCTTTGATTAATTTGGGATAGGTCTGATGCCAGTTGTTGGCGAACTCATTCAGTTTCAGTTCGGCTGCTTCACGGTTGGCGGCCCGATGAACTTGTTTAAAGTCACTGATCACGGCCTTGCGGTCTTTTACGCGAACTTTGTTCATCAGATTCCGCCCAACATGAACCAGGCAACGTTGTCGTTTGGCTTTAGGGAAATGCCGATTCAAGCCTTCATCCAAACCAACTAACCCATCGGCCACAAACAACAGCACATCTTTAACGCCCTGCTTGATCAAGGTTCCCAGCAGTTCAGTCCAGATTCCAGTCGATTCCGTTGGCGCCACTTGGTAGTTCAGCACTTCTTTCGTACCATCTGGACGAATGCCAATCGCAATATGAACGGCTTCTTTTTGAACGGTATCCCGCTTTAACGGCAAGTAAGTGGCATCTAAGAAGATGGCCGCATATTGTGAAGCCAGTCGACGTTGCTGGAAAGCTTGAACCTGTTCATTGACGGCTTTAGTCATGTTGGAAACCGTGGCTTTGGAGTAGTGAGCACCGTACATTTTCTCAATGAGTTCGGCAATTTCAGCAGTGGTAATTCCCTTGGTATACAACTGAATGACCGTTGTTTCTAAATTATCACTGTGCCGACCGTAGGCTGGCAAGGTATGATTTTCAAACCGGCCATTGCGATCTCGAGGAATGGTTAAGTTAAGTTGGCCGTACTTCGTATCAAACGAGCGCTCATAACTGCCGTTGCGGTTATTACCAGTGTTAA
>NZ_AWTT01000096.1 GCF_000876205.1 Paucilactobacillus wasatchensis
AAGCTTATCTAGAGTGTCCCTGATCATTACTTTGTTGGGCGACGAACTGACTATTGCCGCTATAACTTCTTTACTGGCTTCATCAGTGATGGCTGAGATATAGCCCCAATTTCCATTGTAAAGACGTATTTGAGTGACATCAGTATGAAATACTGTCAGTGGTTGCTTAGCGTCAAAATTTTGATTAAGAACGTTGGGGGCAATTTTACCGACTTTACCTTTGTATGACGAGTATTTAGACGTATGTTTCGAGTAAATAGATACTTTGAGACCCATTGCGCTCATGATTCTTCGAATCGTTTCTTCGGCGTATGGAAAACCATGTTTTACGGCCTCGTGATGGATTCGACGATAACCGTAGGTTTCATTTTCCTTGTAATAAAGATTCTTGATAAATTTTTTTAATTCAGCGTATTTGTCGGGTTTCTTCTCGCGCTTAAGTCGATCATAGTAAGTTGCTTTGGGCAGTTTAAGTCTTGATAAAAGTTCTTGGAAATTGTATTGCGACCTTAACGATGTAACGACGTCAGTCCTTACCTTTGTGGATAATGTTTCTTTGAATTCTTCGTCAGGGTCGCTAATGTTTTTAAAATATCACGGTCCAACTCTGCTTCATGCAACTCTTGTTTCAACTTTAAAATCTCTTGCTTATATTTTTCCTTTTGAGTTTGTTCAAGGTACTTTTGCACATTTGTCTTCTTGTGTTTGGTCATGGGTAGCCTACCTTTTTGCCTGGGTCGCAAACCAACTACTCCCTGTTCTTTAAAAATTTTATTCCATGAAGAAACCTGACTTAAGTTGATACCAAAATGTGCAGCGGTTTGCGATAG
>NZ_AWTT01000097.1 GCF_000876205.1 Paucilactobacillus wasatchensis
CTCGATGTCAACCTTATCAGGCTGAATTAGCACAAACAGATGCCGAATACAAGCGATCACGATGTGGTCGGAAAACTAAGCTGAGCGATGAGTTAAAGCAAAAAATTCTCAACCATTTACGTCTAAGCTGGTCACCAGGAATGATTGCTCACGAATTTAAACTAGCTACTAAATCTATTTATAATTGGCTAAATCAGGGGAGAATTGGTTTCTCCTTGAATGATCTACCTGAACATGGCGTACGCCAACGGCGTAACGTTGACCAACGATCCAAATATAATCAATCTTTGGGGCGATCAATTGAACAGCGTCCCATGATGATTAATCAACATAATCGCATCGGCGATTTTGAACTAGATACAGTCGTTGGTCCTCGTGGGCATAGTAAGGCAGTTTTATTAACTTTAATCGATCGAAAATCACGGTTCCTTTGGGCATACCGGTTAAAAGATCGGACGACAGCGACTGTTAATGAAGCACTAACTAAGTTCCTAACCACTTTTAATGGTCCGGTGCACAGCTTTACTGTGGACCGTGGCACTGAGTTTAGTGGGCTAGTATCACTTGAATCACAATATGGTATTAAGACCTATTACTGCCATGCTTATACGCCAGCTGAACGTGGTAGTAATGAACGCTTTAATCGGAATTTACGTTATTTTTATCCTAAAGGGACTCGTTTTGAGCACATTAGTGCTCAAGATTTAACGACGACGTTACTCCAAATTAACCAGCGACCGCTTAAAATACTCGACTGGCAAACACCGTATCAGGTTATGCTGACAAATTTGTCCAAAAATTCGGATTAAATTTGCAATCTACC
>NZ_AWTT01000098.1 GCF_000876205.1 Paucilactobacillus wasatchensis
GGTGATCCTATACCACAATCACAGATTTCCTGCAAGCATATGTATTCCCCACGCATGTGGGGGTGATCCTGAATACGATTCAGACGGAACACAATCCAGTGAAGTATTCCCCACGCATGTGGGGGTGATCCTACAAGAGTACGTTCAATCGAATCAGGCATGTTGTATTCCCCACGCATGTGGGGGGTGATCCTATCAACACGGTAATCATATCCACAAGATCCAAGTATTCCCCACGCATGTGGGGGTGATCCTGCAATCTGTAGGTTACAAAGAGAGCCAAGCAGGTATTCCCCACGCATGTGGGGGTGATCCCGGGAACCAGTGAAGATGAATTATCAGGAAAGTGTATTCCCCACGCATGTGGGGGTGATCCCGCATACACCGCATGGTTGATTGAATGTTGAAAAGTATTCCCCACGCATGTGGGGGTGATCCTGTCACGCTCATCAGCCATGATAGTTTGCACTGGTATTCCCCACGCATGTGGGGGTGATCCTAACCGTTAGGGTCATCAATCTCGCCACGCATGGTATTCCCCACGCATGTGGGGGGTGATCCTCGTATCAATAGGCTGAATTTTAATCGTACAATGTATTCCCCACGCATGTGGGGGTGATCCTATTAGGTGTAATCCGTTCACTTGCATCAATCGGTATTCCCCACGCATGTGGGGGTGATCCTTACATGACGTCTTCTGGTGCAGGTGACCAAGGGTATTCCCCACGCATGTGGGGGGTGATCCCTACCGTTTTTAACACAATGAAGAATGGAATAGGTATTCCCCACGCATGTGGGGGGTGATCCTATGAGTGAAG
>NZ_AWTT01000099.1 GCF_000876205.1 Paucilactobacillus wasatchensis
TTTTGACGATTTTAAATCTGGTAAATTCTCCAAAAGTGGTATGAGTATTTTGTTAGTTAACATTAGTAACCACAGAACCATTGATGTAATAGCTGACAGAGGTGGTAAAAGCCTTGAAAAATACTTTCTTAGATATTCTAGAAAAGCCCGCGAAGCGGTCATGACAGTTACTGTTGACTTATTTTCACCGTACCGGCCAATCATAGCTAACGTCTTTCCAAATGCAATTATCCTAGCTGATCATTTTCATGTAGTCGTGCAGGCTTACACGGCCCTGCAACAGGTACGTATTCGCATAATGAAAGGTTTCAAAAAAGATTCACGAGAACATCGACAACTATCAAAATTTTGGAAGTTAATAGTTAAACGTAATACAGATTTAAATAGGTCAAATCGTTATCGGCGACGAAATTTTAGAGGAGCCATGTTAACCTCAGAAGAAATTGTTCAAAGACTTTTACAACTTTCTCCAGAACTTCGTTCTGCATACAACTTTTATCAAGATATTTTGTTCGTGATTCAAAATCAAGATGCTCAACTCCTAAAACAAAAAATATGGCCAGATAAAGATGATCCTCAGTATGAAGCATTTCCAAAAGAAATGAACCGTGCCAAGCTCACTCTGAGAAGACATTATCAGGAAATATCTAATAGTTTCATCAAAGATTATAAGGGTTATACAAATGGTCCCGTTGAAGGATGTAACAATAAAATCAAAGTAATAAAACGAACAGCATACGGCTTCAGAAACTTTACCAATTTCAGACTTAGGATAC
>NZ_AWTT01000100.1 GCF_000876205.1 Paucilactobacillus wasatchensis
TCCGATAATTCGTCTTGAGTGCAGATCCATGATGGTTGATAAGTAACACCAGCCATTACGCTTCGTTTGAATATAGGTCATATCAGCGGTCCATTTTTGATTTAAACCAGTGGTCGAGAAATCCTGCTTAAGCAAGTTGGGACGCTGTTCAACCTTGGTTTTGGAAGCCGAAGCCGCTTTCCATTTATTGACGGTAACGGAGTGGATATCCAGTTCCTTCATGAGCCGGGAAATCCGTCTTGGGCTGCACCGACGCTGCAGTGGTTGAAGTTCCAGATTCAATTCATGGTGGATCTTCATAACACCGTATCGCTGCTTAAATTCCGCAAAGATCCGCAGAATCCGTTGTTTCAAGTCCGCATCTTCGGCCCGGCGTTTTGAAGGTTTGGGGGATCGATAACGATAATACTGAGCTCTGGAAACACCGAGGATTCGGCACATCTTGGTTACCTGGTGGTGATGGCTTTCTTGGTGAATGTAATCAAAAATATTGGTTACTTCTGCGCAAGGAAGCCCAGGGCTTTTTTTAGGATTTCGTTCTCCTCAGACAGCGAAGCCAGTCGCTTTTCCATCGCTTTAATTTCGTCTGGCGATTTACCGGATTGAGTTTTGGCTTGGCCCTGGATCCACTTATGAACGGTTGAATAGCCAATGCCATATTCTCTGGCCAGTTGGGCGGCTGATTCGCCTTGTTTATATAGGTTGATGATGTTTTGTTTGAATTCTTTGTCGTAACGAGTTGG
>NZ_AWTT01000101.1 GCF_000876205.1 Paucilactobacillus wasatchensis
AGCTAATTCGATGAATATTGGTCGGTTGATTCCGCAAGTGGCCTATTATTTTAATACCTATAGCCAGCTCGTTAAACGCGGTGAGATTGAGCTTGGTGATCAGATTAATTTTGCAGTGCCCACTGGAAATTTTGGTGATATTTTGGCAGGTTACTATGCCAAAAAATTAGGATTACCGATTAACAAATTGATTTGTGCTTCTAATCAAAATAACGTTTTAACTGAATTTATTCGTACTGGCAATTACGACCGTAATCGGCCATTTTATCAGACCAATGCTCCGTCGATGGATATTTTAGTTTCCAGTAATTTGGAACGGTTACTCTTTATGATTGCCGATGAAGACGAACATGTTGTGGTCGATTTAATGAAGTAGCTCTAAAGGGACGCTCCCACCCTGTTTTTCAACTCGTCCGGTTAATGCAGCCTCATGCGCCTGCCATTTTTATCAGCTCGCGGTCATTAGCTGTTCGATGACTTCTGGTTAATGCCAAAACATAGACTGCTTCCAATAGATTAGTTTTGCCTTGTGCATTTTCACCGATTAACACGTTAACTCCTGGTGAAAAACTCGACGCTTAAATCTTCGTAATTGCGGAAATTATGTAGCTTGAGCTCTGATAAAATCATTTCAGCGACCTACTCGTTTTGGATGACAAAGGTACCAATATCTGCAATCTGAATTTGATCGCCCG
>NZ_AWTT01000102.1 GCF_000876205.1 Paucilactobacillus wasatchensis
AGTTGACAGATCCGCCTTCATCAACGATTATCAAAGTCCGTTCGAATTGACCAGTTCTTCCGGCATTAATCCGAAAATAGCTCTGAATTGGGACGTCTGCGTGCACACCCTTGGGCACGTATAAAAATGTTCCACCGGACCAAACCGCTGTGTTAAGTGCGGAAAATTTATTGTCCGATGCCGCTACCAGGGTTCCAAAGTATTGTCTAACCAGATTTGGGTGCTCGCGAAGTGCTGTATCAGTATCCATAAAAATGATTCCTTTTGCTTCAAGATCTTTTTTCAGATTACTATAAACAGCTTCAGATTCGTATTGGGCTGCCGACCCAGCCAAATATTTCCGCTCGGCTTCATGGATGATAGTGATGGAAGTAGACGAGAATTCCTAGATCTGGTAAGTAAGAAAAAATAATCAATTTAAAAAAAGTCTGGTAGTTTCACGTGGAACAATTAGTAACGAAAAAATTTAGGTTAAAAATAATGCCATTCATGATTTTTTAAAGTCAAATAATGTCAAAAAGTTTCATTTCAATTTTACAAAATAGCGTGGCAGTGTCTTGTGATCCATAGGTAAATAGATGCTGACTTCTATTTGTACGTTCAAATTAACGTTGAAAATAAGTTTAGCCAAGGCAACTATTGATCATATAATTTATAAGAAATGCCTT
>NZ_AWTT01000103.1 GCF_000876205.1 Paucilactobacillus wasatchensis
CCCCAGTAATGGTTCGATTTTTAACCGCGCTTTCCAGGGTCTTTAAGACTAAATCAGTATCCATCTTTTTTGAGAATGAATAGCCGATAATTCGTCTTGAGTGCAGATCCATGATGGTTGATAAGTAACACCAGCCATTACGCTTCGTTTGAATATAGGTCATATCAGCGGTCCATTTTTGATTTAAACCAGTGGTCGAGAAATCCTGCTTAAGCAAGTTGGGACGCTGTTCAACCTTGGTTTTGGAAGCCGAAGCCGCTTTCCATTTATTGACGGTAACGGAGTGGATATCCAGTTCCTTCATGAGCCGGGAAATCCGTCTTGGGCTGCACCGACGCTGCAGTGGTTGAAGTTCCAGATTCAATTCATGGTGGATCTTCATAACACCGTATCGCTGCTTAAATTCCGCAAAGATCCGCAGAATCCGTTGTTTCAAGTCCGCATCTTCGGCCCGGCGTTTTGAAGGTTTGGGGGATCGATAACGATAATACTGAGCTCTGGAAACACCGAGGATTCGGCACATCTTGGTTACCTGGTGGTGATGGCTTTCTTGGTGAATGTAATCAAAAATATTGGTTACTTCTGCGCAAGGAAGCCCAGGGCTTTTTTTAGGATTTCGTTCTCCTCAGACAGCGAAGCCAGTCGC
>NZ_AWTT01000104.1 GCF_000876205.1 Paucilactobacillus wasatchensis
GGTTCTACAATATTTGGTACTGATAGGTGTTCACTTCGTGAACATATATTGGTAACATTTTTATATACAGACAAAAAAAGAGAAGATAGCCTGCACCTATCTTTTCCAGAAAGGAACTATCTCTCATGGATGATTCTATCAAAGATGCACTTGGAATTACAGACACAAGAGTTACTTTTGATGAAAAATTTAAACAAACGCACAGTGAGGAGATCACTCCAAAGGGAGTGGCATACGTCTGGAATTTGAAACTTTCTTATCCCATGAACTGCCCTAACTGTAAAAAAAGGATGAACTACAATGGTACTAAAACCGTTATCCATCAAGCCATACCCACTGGTACTAAGCTAAACTTTTTTAGAATTCGTAAGCAAAAATATCTTTGTAAATACTGTGGCAACACTGAAATTGCCATGCTAAAAGATGTTAATAAACGTGAACATATTTTTAAAGCTGTTAAACAAAAGGCTGCTTTAGATATAGCAGAGGATGCAAGTTTCAAGCTAATCGCTAAGGAAAACAATATATCTGCAAATACGGTAACCAGAACCGCTTTAAGTTTAGG
>NZ_AWTT01000105.1 GCF_000876205.1 Paucilactobacillus wasatchensis
TAGGGGTGGCACTAGCGACTGCGCCAGAAGGGGTATGATTCAAAGTGACGTTGGCCATAATTGATACTAAGATAGCCGTACCCATGGAGGCAAACACCTGACGAGCAGTGTTATTAACGACGGTTCCATCTCCAATCAGGTTTAGGGGCAAGGCGTTCGTTCCTGTAGTGGTAACCGGCATCATAACCATTGAAATACCAAACATTCGGACTGTATATAAACTGACCAGGTACAGAACTGGTGTTGCATTAGTAATCGGAATAAATGATGCGGTGGTCATTGTCAAAATAGCCATGCCGGCAATAGCCAGGCTACTTGAATCGCCATGGACCCAACGCCACCAGCACCCGCTTGAATTAAGACCTTGTCATTTGGTTTGACTGCCAAAATATCATGTAATGCCTGGTAACTTGTTAACCCAACTAGTGGAATTGCAGCGGCTTCCTCCAGCGATAAGTTGCTCGGTTTCAACGCAATATCGTCCTGATTACTGGCGATATACTCTGCAAATGTGCCAATTCGATTCTTAGCCGCGCGACCAAATA